>NZ_JAEKFD010000005.1:0-465089 GCF_016650735.1 Pseudomonas sp. TH37 | reverse complement strand
TTTGTGGATGACATGAAATTTTCACTGGCCGGTCTGCCGCCTTCGCGGGCAAGCCCGCTCCCACAGGGTTTTAGGTCTGCCACACATTTCTGACCCTCCCCCAATCCACTGTGGGAGCGGGCTTGCCCGCGATAGCGATTTCAGCCACTCCGCAAAATTCGGATGATTACCTGTTCGGTTGCGGCGTCAGACGCAGGTACGGCTTCACCGCACGATACCCCTTGGGAAAACGTCGATTGATTTCGTCTTCGTCCTTGAGCGACGGCACGATCACGACTTCATCACCTTCCTGCCAGTTGGCCGGGGTGGCCACCTTGTAGTTGTCGGTGAGCTGCAGCGAATCGATCACCCGCAAGATTTCATTGAAGTTACGGCCGGTACTCGCCGGGTAAGTAATCGTCAGTCGAATCTTCTTGTTCGGATCGATCACGAACAGCGAACGTACGGTCAGGGTGTCGTTGGCATTCGGATGGATCAGGTCATACAGGTCGGACACTTTGCGGTCCGCATCGGCGAGGATCGGGAAGTTGACGATGGCGTTCTGGGTTTCGTTGATGTCCTCGATCCACTTGTGATGTGAGTCCACCGGATCCACGGACAGGGCGATGGCTTTGACGCCGCGTTGAGCGAATTCATCCTTGAGCCTGGCGGTGAAGCCCAGCTCGGTGGTGCACACCGGCGTGAAGTCCGCCGGATGGGAAAACAACACGCCCCAGCTATCGGCCAGCCATTCGTGGAAACGGATAGTGCCGGCGCTGGAATCCTGTTCGAAATCGGGGGCGATATCGCCAAGTCTGAGGCTCATGGTGCTGCTCCTTGTGAGTGCTTGTTGAGTTCAACTGTGCCTGCGTTCGATATTAATTAAAAAGAATAAATATCGATTTATTTAGATCTGAAGTGAATATTAAATATCTGTTCACTGGACCTGAATGCACATGAGGACGAACATCGCCGACAAGGTTCGAGAAGGCCTTGAGTTGCTGCAAAAGAGGGGAATTTCAAGGGGGGTTTACGGGGGTGAGCCCGCCTTGAAAACGCAAAAGCCCCGCCCGGCGTGATGCCGGGCGGGGCTTTTTTTCTACGTCTTACATGAAGCTGTAAGTGTAGTTGAAGATCAAGCGAGTCTGATCCTGGTCAGCGATACCGGTACTGCTGCCACGGTAGGTGCCGTGACGCAGAGTAGTGCCGAAGCCTTTCAGAGGGCCTTGCTGGACAACGTAGTCCAGGCGCATGTCGCGTTCCCACTCGGACGAATCGCTTCCGCCAGTGGCGGATTTGATGTCGTCACCGTGGAGGTAGGCAATTGCAGCCTTCAAGCCCGGAACGCCCAAGGCGGTGAAGTCGTACGAGTATTGACCGAACGTGGTGTTCTCACCTGCGCGGACAAACTGATGGATCATGCTATCGGTAAACAGATAGAAGCTTGAGCCGCCAGCCCCTTCGTTACGACCGCTGTCATTCAAAAGGCTACCCTGGTTCAGGTAGACGAAGCCACCGTCATCGCCGACTTGCTGGTGACCCAACAGGAAGGCGCTGCCACCCAGGGTATAAGTGAACATGGCGCTCCAGGTCTTGTTATCGACCTCGCCCGGGGTCTTGGCATAGCCACCGTTGTTGTTGAACCGATAGCCGGCGTCACCGTTGCGGCCATCCGAGCTGCTGTCGAAGTAACGCAAGTCAGTTTTAAACGACTGGTTTTCGCTGATCGGGAAAACGTGTACCGCGCCCAGGAAGTGCTGCTTGTAATAGTCTTCGAGGTTGGCGTAGTAGTACTGCAGGGTCAGGTCTTTGGTGACTTTCCAGTCCGCACCACCGTAACGGAACTGGTTGCTTTCCTCAGTACCGCCGCTCACTGCCAGGCCTGTGCTGTTAGTCCCCGCACGGCCAACGGCGTGCTCCAACTGACCGGCATTGAAGGTTACGTTGTCGATTTCCTTGGAGGTGATGGTGCCACCTTCAAAGGTTTGCGGCAGCAGACGACCATCGCTGGCCACCAGAATTGGCAGGTTAGGCGCCAGGGCACCACCTAAGTGAGCCTCGGTTTTCGAGAAAAGCGCCTTTACGTTGCCAGACAGACGACTCCAGTTGTGTACGGCCGAACCGTCGGTGTCGCTTGGAACAAAGGTGTTGGTATCCGGGTGGTGACCTTTGCCGCCATCGAGGTGGATACCGACCAGGGCTTGGGCGTCGATACCAAAACCTACGACGCCTTGGGTGAAGCCGGACTTGTAGTCGAACTTCAGGCCGGTGGCCGTTTCGCGCTGGTCAGAACCGCCTTCGCGGTTATCGTTATCGAAGTACAGGGTACGGGAACTGACGGACGCCTTGCTGTCTTCAATGAAACCGGCGGCGCCTGCCTGCTGCGCCAAAACCCCTACGGCCACAGCCAGGGCCAAGATGGACTTCTTCATTGTTTCGCTCCTCTCGTTCTAATTTTTGTGTTCTTTGGTCTCGGGTCTAACGCCCCAGATCCACAGATGCGCGATTAGCGCCAGACCGTGACTAACAAGTCAATCGTAACCATGTGTGTCTACGACCAAGGTCTAACCGCAGTGATTTGGTCCCTGCAGGGTAATGATTTCCTCATAAACCCAAAAAGAATTATTTCATTCTTTTTCATGCCATTTAGGAATATAGCTCTCAAGCAATGATCCGAACCGGGACAAAAGGTATCGGCTCATAAGCTAATTCCTAAATGGTATTTATTGGCCTTTTTTTAGATCGATTAGCGTTGGCGTACTCCCCATACGTCAATCACTTTCGAAAAGGCGACGCCATGATGGCCAAACGCGCACTATCTAGTCAATTTGTTACAGTTTGTGTATCGCTGATATTTTCTTTTTCCGCTCACGCGGCGACTCTTACCGTCGGTTATCAAACCGGTATCGACCCGAGCAAAGTCCCTCAGGCTGATGGTGTTTACGAGAAAACCATTGGCCAGAAAATCGATTGGCGTCGTTTCAACAGTGGCCCGGAAGTGGTCACCGCCATTGCGTCCGGTGATGTGCAGATTGGCAACCTCGGCTCAAGCCCGCTGGCGGCAGCCGCTTCGCGTAACCTGCCGATTGTCGCGTTCATTGTTTCGGCTCAGATCAACGCTGCCGAAGCCCTTGTGGTGCGCAATGGCAGCGGCATTGATAAACCGCAAGATCTGATCGGCAAGACCATCGCCACGCCCTTCGTTTCAACCTCCCATTACAGCCTGCTCGGCGCGCTGAAGCATTGGGGCCTGGACGCCTCGAAAGTCAAAGTGGTGAACCTGCAACCGGCGGAAATCGCCGCGGCCTGGAAGCGTGGCGACATCGATGGCGCGTTTGTCTGGTCGCCGGCGTTGGGGGAGATCCGCAAGACCGGCAAGACGTTGACCGACGCCGGGCAGGTCGGCCAATGGGGCGCGCCGACCTTCGAGGTGTGGGTCGCTCGCAAGGATTTCGCCGAGAAGCATCCAGAAGTCGTGGCCCGATTTGCCAAGGTCACCCTGGACTCATTCGCCGACTATGCCGCCCATAAAGACAGCTGGACCGCCGATTCGGTACCCGTACAGAAAATCGCCAAATTGACCGGTGCCAATGCCGCCGATGTGACGGAGCTACTGGCCGGTTCCGCATTCCCGGATGCCAAGGCACAACAGACCACCGCGCTGCTCGATGGCGGCACAGCCAAGGCGATTGGCGAGACGGCGAAGTTCTTGAAGGAGCAAGGGAAGGTCGAGACGGTGCTGCCGGATTATTCGCCCTATGTCAGCGCTAAATACGTCACTGAATGACACGCAAAACCTGTGGCGAGGGAGCTTGCTCCCGCTGGAGGCCGGAGGACTCCCAAACCCGACGACGCGGTGAATCAGTCATAACGCGTTTACTGGTTTTGGGGCCGCTTCGCAGCCCAGCGGGAGCAAGCTCCCTCGCCACAAAAGCCAACACAGACAGCCACCCAGTCAGAGCGTTTTTTCGAAGATCTTCGAATTACGCTGGTAGTTGTAAAGCGACGCCCGCGCCGACGGCAGGCGTTCGACGCTGCTTGGCACGAAGCCCCGCTCACGAAACCAGTGGGCCGTCCGGGTGGTCAGCACGAACAAGGTTTTCAGTCCTTGTGCCCGGGCGCGGGTTTCGATGCGTTCCAGCAGTTCATCGCCGCGACCGCCATGGCGGTACTCCGGGTTCACCGCCAGACACGCCAACTCCCCAGCATCCGAATCGGCGATCTGATACAGCGCCGCGCAGGCGATGATCATGCCTTCGCGTTCGACCACGCTGAACTGCTCGATCTCACGCTCCAGCACCTCGCGGGAACGGCGTACCAGAATGCCTTGCTCTTCCAGCGGGCTGATCAAGTCCAGCAAACCGCCGACATCCTCGATGGCTGCCTCGCGCACAACTTCGAATTGCTCCTGGGCCACCAGCGTACCGCCACCGTCACGGGTGAACAGTTCGGTCAACAGCGCGCCATCTTCGGCGTAGCTGACGATGTGACTGCGCGCCACCCCGCCCCGGCACGCCTCAGCGGCCGCATCCAGCAGCTCGGCCTGATAATTGTTGCCCAGACGCTGCAAATGCGCCGGCACTTGTTGCGGACGCAATTCGCGAACCAGACGACCATTTTCATCGATCAAGCCCAGATCGGCACCGAACAGCAGCAGCTTGTCCGCCCCCAGATCGATAGCCGCGCGGGTAGCGACATCTTCGCAAGCGAGGTTGAAGATCTCACCGGTCGGCGAGTAACCCAACGGCGACAACAGCACGATGGAGCGTTCGTCCAGCAGGCGATTGATGCCCTTGCGATCGACCCGGCGCACTTCGCCGGTATGGTGATAGTCGACACCTTCAAGTACGCCGATCGGCCGTGCAGTCACCAGATTGCCGCTGGCCACCCGCAGGCGCGAACCCTGCATCGGCGATGAAGCCATGTCCATGGACAGTCGCGCTTCGATGGCGATACGCAGTTGGCCGACCGCATCGATCACGCACTCAAGCGTCGCCGCATCGGTGATGCGCATGCCATGGTGGTAATGCGGGGTCAGGCCGCGAGCAGCGAGGCGGGTTTCAATTTGCGGACGCGAACCGTGAACCAGCACCAGACGCACGCCCAGGCTGTGCAGCAGCACCAGGTCGTGGACGATGTTGCCGAAGTTCGGGTGCTCCACGCCGTCGCCGGGCAGCATGACGACGAAGGTGCAATCGCGGTGGGCGTTGATGTAAGGCGAAGCGTGACGAAGCCAATTGACGTATTCGGGCATGAACCTGGGCCTGTAATAAATAGCAGCCGAAAAAAGGGTAAAGCAGTAAACGCACAGCGGGCTGATGGTTATCGTCGGAACAGGCTTGGCGACACGCGCGCTCTCCTCATGAATACGGGTTGGGACATCGGCAATTTATACACGCTCCTACACTGGCATCGTCGTTTTGGCCGGCGTCAGGCAGTAATGTTCAATCAGTTGTCGTAATAGATGCACGGTAGGCTGCAAACGTGACATTTCGAGGTATTCCCCCGGTTGGTGTGCGCAGGCGATATCACCCGGCCCCAATACCAATGTTTCACAACCAAGACGCTGAAGATAAGGCGCTTCCGTGCCGAACGCCACTGCTTCGGCGCGATGGCCGGTGAGCTTTTCGGCGACCCTCACCAATTCCGAGTCCTCAGCCTGCTCGAAGGATGGCACTTCGGGGAACAGCGGCGCGTAATCGATCTTCACCTGATGCCGTTCGGCAATCGGGTTGAGCTTCTGCAAAATCGCCGCGCGCAAGGCTTTGGGGTCCATGCCTGGCAATGGACGCAAGTCGAACTCCAGCGAGCACTGGCCGCAGATTCGGTTGGGATTGTCACCCCCGTGAATGCAGCCGAAATTCATCGTCGGTTGCGGCACGCTGAACTGCAGGTTACGGAACTCGCGCTGCCACGCCAGGCGCAAGCCGCGCAGTTCGCCGATGGCATCGTGCATGGCCTCGAGGGCGCTGTGGCCCAGGCGCGGGTCGGAGGAATGGCCGCTCTGGCCGAGGATGTCGATGCGTTCCATCATGATGCCTTTGTGCATCCGCACCGGCTTCAGCCCGGTCGGCTCGCCGATCACCGCCGCGCGACCTAATGGCCGACCGGCTTCGGCCAGAGCGCGAGCGCCAGACATCGAGCTTTCTTCATCGCAGGTGGCGAGGATCAGCAAGGGTTGCTTGAACGGTTGGTCGAGCAAGGGTTTGACGGCTTCGATGGCCAGGGCGAAAAAACCCTTCATGTCGCAACTGCCCAAGCCGACCCAGCGACCGTCCACTTCCGTCAGTTTCAGCGGATCGGTCTGCCACAACGCCTCGTCGTACGGCACCGTATCGCTGTGACCGGCCAGCACCAGGCCGCCGGGGCCGGAACCAAAACTGGCCAGCAGATTGAATTTACCGGGGCTGACCTGCTGGATATCGCAGGCAAAACCCAAGTCCCCGAGCCATGTCGCCAACAAGTCGATGACCGGCCGATTGGTTTGATCCAGGCTGGGTTGGGTACAGCTGACGGACGGCGCGGCGATCAGCGCAGCGAACTGATCTTTCATGGACGGCAAAGGCATCGCTGACTCCCAACACTCCCGAATTGAAGTCCATCATAGAACCATCCGGCGACAGGAATAAACCGCTACGGCGCGTAGGGTCTGTTGACGCTTGGTGACGAGCCGCGACGGAGACCCACTTGGTGCAGGGCAAGGCGCGAGGAACGTGGTTTGGTCGCCCCAAATAAGTTCCGAGCAACGCAGCCCTGCGCCAAGTGGGGCCCGTCGCGGCTCGTCACCAAGCGTCAACAGACCCTATCTCGGATGAGTCCTGTACACTGCACGACCTTGGCAGCCACACATTCCCCCGGCTGCGCTCCCGATCCTGGATTTTCCGGCCATGCAGAAAGAAACCGAAATCAAACTCCGCGTCAGCCGCGAAACCCTCGCCGCCCTGCGCGAGCACCCGTTACTGAAAAAACGCAACAAAAGTGGCTGGGAACGCCGTGAGTTGATGAACCAGTACTTCGACACGCCTGAGCGCGACCTGGCCCGCGCCAAGGTTGCCCTGCGCCTGCGCCGCGATGGCGAAGAAGTGATTCAGACCCTCAAGACCCGTGGCCAGAGTGTCGCCGGTCTGTCCGAGCGTCACGAGTACGACTGGTCCCTGCCCAAAGCCAAACTCGACGTGAAGAAACTCGACGGTGAATGCTGGCCCGAAGAGCTGGCCGAGCTGGACAAGAAATCCTTGAAAGCCATCTTCACCACCGATTTCGTTCGCGAACGCGCGGAAATCGCTTGGGGCCGTGGCAAGACCAAAGTGGTCATCGAAGCCGCGCTGGACCTGGGCCACGTAGTAGTCGGCAAGCAGAAAGAAGAAATCTGCGAGCTGGAACTGGAGCTGCGCGAAGGCGAACCGGCCGCACTGCTGGAACTGGCCGCAGAACTGGCCGCGACCCTGGCGCTGATGCCATGTGACATCAGCAAGGCCGAACGCGGTTATCGCCTGTTCGACGCCAACAGCTACTCGCTGAGCTTGCCGGCGCCGCAGATCACCGCCGAAATGCCGCTGGACGATGCGTTCGCCGCGTTGAGCTGGCATTTGCTGAGCAGCAGCCAGCGTCTGGCCGAGCAATATCGCTTCAATGGCCACTGGCGCCTGTTGCAGGACTGGGTCGAGAACCTCGCTGAAATGCGCGCGCTGATCAGCAGCCTCGGTCAGGCCGCACCGCGTCAGTCGACTCACGATCTGCGGGTCGCGCTGGATGCCCTGCTGGAAGACTGGCGCCCGCTGGTACAAGCCGGCCTGGACGACGAAGACGTGCGCAAAGCCGCGCCGGAGCAATTCCTCGAAGAACTGGAAGACGTGCGCTGGGGCCTGTTTTCCCTGAACACCTCGCGCTGGTTGCTGGCCCGCACCTGGGCCGCCGATCGCAACACCCGCGGCAATCGCCAGGGTGCTGCACAACTGGGCAGCTGGCTGCCGCGCATGCTGGGCGAAGAAGCCAACTCGCTGCAATTGCAGCGTTACCAGCAACAGCCGGAAGACTTGGCCGAGCAGCTGCCGCGTATCGAGCGCATCCAGTCCTGGCTGCACCATGCCCGCGGCGTGCTGGAGATCCCGGAAATGGATCGCCTGTATGGTGAGCTGAACAAACTGACGCAACTGGCCAACGAGCCGATCACCGATGAATCGCTGGATGCGCGTAAGCACCAGGCGATTGCGGTGTATCAGAATCGCGCCTGGAAGATGCTCCTGCGTATGTAAGACCGCCATCGCGGGCAAGCCCGCTCCCACAGGGATCAATGTTGGAACGCGCATCGTGTTTCAACACAAAATACTGTGGGAGCGGGCTTGCCCGCGATGAGGCCCTCACACTCACCGCACGACTTGGCTCAGCGCAACACCGGCAAACTGGTGGTCGACTTGATTTCCGACAACGCCACGATCGAGTTGACCTCCTGAATCCCCGGCACCATCGACAGCTTCTCGAAGAAGAAGCGCTCATAAGCCTCGATGTCCGCCGTGACGATCCGCAGCAAGAAATCCACCGACCCCATCAGCACATAACATTCCAGCACTTCGGGAAAGCCGCGAATCGCCTCGGTAAACTCAGTGAAGTTCGAGCGTCCGTGGGCGTTGAGTTTGATCTCGGCGAAAATCTGCGTGTTAAGGCCGATTTTCTTGCGGTCAAGCAACGTCACCTGACCGCGAATGATCCCCTCCTCTTTCATCCGCTGAATCCGCCGCCAGCACGGCGACTGCGAGAGCCCCACCTGTTCGGCGATCTGCGCGCTGGAGAGCGAAGCGTCCTCTTGCAGCAACGCGAGAATCTTGCGGTCGTAGCCATCCAGCTCGCTGTGCATAGAAAAACCTATAGTTGGTACTAAATCGAATTGATCGATTCGATAAATGGTCAATAAGCCCAATCATAGATAAGAAATGTCCGGCACCGAATGTAAAAATTCCTCCAGTGATTTTGGAGACCGGACCATGCCGCATTTAGAAGCCGTGAACACCCCGCCCGCCCGTGCCGATGTCTGGAACGTCAGCAACGCCCACTGCCGCGTTCACTATCAATTACTGGCCGAGGCCGAGCCGGATCTGCTGTGTCGGGCGCTCAACTTGTTCGCCTTGCAGTTTCTGACGCCGCAGCAGGTCAACGTGCAGCGCATGGACGATCTGCTGTCGATCGACATCGTCATGGACGGCCTGAGCTGGCACCGTGCTCAAGTGATCGCGGAAAAATTACGTAACCTGATCAGCGTCTGCTCGGTGAACCTGCAAGCGGCTGATTCTGCGTGGGGAGAGTCGGTTCAGGCGGCAGGCTGAAAAAACCCGACACGTCTTGGTCGGGTAGTGGCCCAACGGTCTGCGGGTGCGCGGCTATCCTTTGCGAACGGTTGTTCATAAGGAGCCCGCATGTCCGTTCAACTCGCCACTCAGGACCGCTGGCTGGACCTCAATGATTTGCTGCGTGAATTGGTCGCCCAAGGCTTTATCAGCCAGGATTCGGCCGAACACGCGCTCAACGCCCGCCGCCGTCACGCCATAAATGGTCAGCAGCACCCGCTGGAATTCATCGCCAGCCAACACCTGGACGACCTCAGCCGTCCCGGCAAACACCTCGATCTGGAAAGCCTGACGCTCTGGCTGTCTCAGCAGGCCGGTCAGCCTTACTTGCGCATCGACCCGCTGAAAATCAATGTCGCGGCTATTACGCCGTTGATGTCCTATGCCTTCGCCCAACGCCACAAGATTCTGGCGGTGTCCATCGACCGCGACGCCGTCACCGTGGCCAGCGCCCAGCCCTTTGTCAGCAGCTGGGAAGCTGACCTGACCCACGTGTTGAAGCTGCCGATCAAACGCGTGGTGGCCAACCCGGTGGACATCCAGCGCTTTAGCGTAGAGTTTTTCCGCCTGGCTAAATCGGTCACCGGCGCCACCAACGCTGATCAACAAACAAGCACCCTGGGCAACTTCGAACAGTTGCTCAACCTCGGCGCCAGCGACCAGGAGCCGGACGCCAACGACGCACACATCGTCAACATCGTCGATTGGCTGTTCCAGTACGCGTTCCAGCAACGGGCCAGCGATATCCACATCGAACCCCGGCGCGAGCAAGGCACGGTGCGCTTTCGCATCGACGGCGTGCTGCACAACGTCTATCAATTCCCGCCGCAGGTGACCATGGCCATCGTCAGTCGCCTGAAAAGCCTGGGGCGGATGAACGTCGCGGAAAAGCGCAAACCCCAGGACGGCCGGGTCAAAACCAAAACCCCGGATGGTGGCGAAGTCGAGCTGCGGCTGTCGACATTACCGACGGCGTTCGGCGAGAAGATGGTCATGCGGATCTTCGACCCGGAAGTGCTGCTCAAGGACTTCGATCAGTTGGGTTTTTCCGCCGATGACCTGCGTCGCTGGCAAGACATGACCCGCCAGCCCAATGGCATCATTCTAGTAACAGGGCCGACCGGTTCAGGCAAGACCACCACGCTGTACACCACCCTGAAGAAACTGGCGACGCCGGAGGTCAACCTCTGCACCATTGAAGACCCGATCGAAATGGTCGAACCGGCGTTCAATCAGATGCAGGTCCAGCACAACATCGACCTGACCTTTGCCGCCGGCGTGCGTGCGCTGATGCGGCAAGACCCGGACATCATCATGATCGGCGAGATCCGCGACCTCGAAACCGCCGAAATGGCGATTCAAGCGGCACTCACCGGCCACTTGGTGTTGTCGACGTTGCACACCAACGACGCCCCGAGCGCCATCAGCCGCCTGCTGGAACTCGGCGTGCCGCATTACCTGATCAAGGCCACGGTGCTCGGGGTCATGGCTCAGCGTCTGGTCCGGACCCTCTGCCCGCATTGCAAGGCGCCATTAACTTTGGGCGAGGACGACTGGCAAACCCTGACCCGGCCTTGGCAAGCGCCACTGCCAGGTAACGCACAACGCGCCATCGGCTGCCTGGAATGCCGCGAAACCGGTTATCGCGGCCGCGCCGGGGTGTACGAAATCATGCAGCTGACTGACGGTATTAAAGCGCTGATCAACCCTGATACCGATTTGCTGGCGGTCCGCCGTCAGGCCTTCAAGGAAGGCATGCGCAGTTTGCGGCTGTCGGGGGCGCAGAAAGTGGCGGCGGGTTTGACCACGATCGAAGAGGTGTTGCGAGTGACGCCGCAGAGTGAGCAGAAGTAGGCAATAGTTCCGGTAGCGCGCGTTCAGACATATAAAGCCCCAAGTCGAACACAACACTGCAGGCCTTTTGCCCTACACTCTGGCCATCGTAACTCCACCAGATGGACAGGGACCGTTATGGGTATTGCACTGATTCTTTTCGTCGCGCTGGCCGTGGCCATTCTTTTCATGGGCTTCAAGGTGGTGCCTCAGGGTTTTGAATGGACGGTCGAACGTTTCGGCCGTTACACCAACACCCTCAAACCAGGCTTGAACATCATCATTCCGGTGATGGACCGCATCGGTCGCAAGATCAACGTGATGGAAAGCGTGCTGGACATCCCGCCTCAGGAAGTCATCACCGCCGACAACGCCACCGTGCAAATCGACGCCGTGTGCTTCTTCCAGGTGGTCAACACCGCCCAGGCTGCCTATGAAGTGAACAACCTCGAACACGCCATCCGCAATCTGCTGCAAACCAATATCCGTACCGTGCTTGGCTCCATGGAGCTGGACGCGATGCTCAGTCAGCGCGACAACATCAACGAAAAACTGCTGCGCACCGTTGATGAAGCCACGGCGCCGTGGGGCATCAAGATCACCCGGATCGAGATCAAGGACATCAGCCCTCCCGCCGACCTGATGGCCGCCATGTCCGGCCAGATGAAAGCCGAGCGGATCAAACGCGCACAGATTCTTGAAGCCGAAGGTTTGCGCGCCTCGGCGATCCTCACCGCCGAAGGCAAGAAGCAGGCGCAGATTCTGGAAGCCGAAGGTAGCCGTCAGGCCGCGTTCCTCGAAGCCGAGGCCCGGGAGCGTCAGGCCCAGGCCGAAGCCCAAGCCACCAAAGTGGTGTCCGAAGCCATCGCCGGCGGTAACGTGCAGGCGGTCAATTACTTCGTTGCGCAGAAGTACATCGATGCCTTGGGCAAACTGGCCTCGGCCAACAACAGCAAAGTGATCCTGATGCCGCTCGAGGCCAGTTCGATGATCGGCGCAGTCGGTGGCATTGGCGAAATCGTCAAGGCCACGTTCGACGGCAAGAAAGGCTGAGGTCGGTGCCCATGGAGCTGTTTTCGTTCTGGAGCTGGTTGGCCTTGGGCACGCTGCTGCTGATCCTCGAGGTATTCGGGGCCGGTGGCTATCTGTTGTGGATCGGCATGGCAGCCGCCGCCGTCGGCGTGCTGACGTTCGTGATACCGGGCTTGCCCTGGGAATTGCAGGTGCTGCTGTTTGCGGTCTTTTCAATCCTCACCGCGCTGTACTGGTGGAGACGTCAGCGCAGTGCGGTACGGGTCAGCGACCAGCCGAATCTGAACCTGCGCGGACAAGAGCTGATAGGCAAGGTGTTCGTGGTCAGCGAAGCGATTGTCGACGGCCGCGGCAAGATCAAGGTCGCCGATGGCGTGTGGATGGCCCGAGGACCTGACTCCGCATCCGGCAGCCGTGTTCGGGTGGTCGGCCAGCAAGGGGCGATTTTACTGGTGGAGCGAGCCGACTAACGTCACGGAACTCGATTGGGTTATCGGCAATCAAAGCCCGCAGTTAAAACCCAGTGGAGTCACCTTTTATGCGTCTCAAACTTGCTGTCGCTACCTTCGCCGTGTTGTCCCTTCAAGTCGGTTCGGCGATGGCTGATGACAGCTTTTTGCGTAACGTCCTTACTTCCGGTGCCACCACCGGTACGTCCTACCTGACCTCCAGGGATCACAAGCTGGTCGTCGCCGCCCAGGACGACGCCGGCAGCTTTGTCGCCAGTGACGGCGCCATTCGCGGCCCGTACCTGGAAGCTGCCATGCAGAAAGTCCGCGCCGATAACCCTGGCCTGCAAGCCACGGACATGGAACTGGCGAACGCAATCCTGGCGAAGAATGCCATCGCCTCAAAATAAGGTTCGTTGCTGAACAAAATGCCGCTCTCATGAGCGGCATTTTTTTGCCCGAAATGCGATCCATTGTGGGAGCGGGCTTGCTCGCTCCCACATTGGGGTTTGTGTGTTCCGTTACTTCAGCGGTATTCGTCCACCGGCACACACGCGCAAAACAGATTGCGGTCGCCATAGACATTGTCCACCCGGTTCACCACCGGCCAGTACTTATGGGCCTTGGTGTGAGCATCCGGCGTCACCGCCTGCTCAATGCTGTACGGGCGCTCCCAAACCCCGGTGATGTCGGCCAAGGTATGCGGTGAGCGTTTCAGCGGGTTGTCCTCCGCCGGCCAGTTGCCGTTCTGCACCTCGGTGATTTCCGCGCGAATACTCAGCATCGCGCCGATAAAACGGTCCAGCTCCGCCTTCGACTCACTCTCGGTCGGTTCGACCATCAACGTCCCCGGCACCGGGAATGACATGGTCGGCGCATGGAAGCCGTAGTCCATCAGGCGCTTGGCAACGTCCTCTTCACTGATTCCGGTCAGCGCCTTGAGCGGTCGCAAGTCGAGGATGCATTCGTGGGCCACTCGCTCGTTGCGCCCGGTGTAGAGCACGGGAAAGGCGCCGGCCAAATGCTGCGCCAGGTAATTCGCGGCGAGAATCGCCACCTCGCTCGCATCCGCCAATTGCGGCCCCATCATCGCGATGTACATCCAGCTGATGGGCAGAATGCTTGCGCTGCCCCAAGGTGCCGCGCTCACCGCGCCGTTCTCCGGCAGCGGACCTTCGATTGGCACCACCGGGTGATTGGCGACGAATGGCGCCAGGTGCGCCCGAACGCCGATCGGGCCCATTCCCGGTCCGCCACCGCCGTGGGGAATGCAGAAGGTTTTGTGCAGGTTCATGTGCGACACGTCGGCACCGATGTCGGCCGGCCGTGCCAATCCAACCTGCGCATTAAGGTTGGCGCCATCCATGTACACCTGACCGCCGTGGCTGTGGATAACTTCACAGATCTCGCTGATGCCTTCCTCGTAGACCCCGTGAGTCGACGGATAAGTCGCCATCAGGCAGGCGAGTTTGTCCCCCGCCTCCGTGGCTTTTTCCTTCAGATCATTCAGATCGACATTACCCCCCTCGTCGCACTCGACGATCACCACCTGCATCCCGGCCATCTGCGCCGAAGCCGGGTTGGTGCCGTGGGCCGAGGACGGGATCAGGCAGATATCCCGCGCGCCCTGATGGCGGCTCTCGTGATATTTGCGAATCGCTAGCAACCCGGCGTACTCGCCCTGAGCGCCCGAGTTGGGTTGCATGCAGATCGCATCGAAACCGGTGACCGCGCAGAGCCAGCGCTCCAGTTCCTCGATCATCAAGGAATAACCCACCACCTGCTCTTTCGGCACGAACGGATGCAGGTTGGCGAACTGCGGCCAGGTGATGGGGATCATCTCGCTGGTGGCATTGAGCTTCATGGTGCAAGAGCCCAGCGGAATCATCGATTGGTTGAGCGCCAGGTCTTTGTTTTCCAGCTGCTTGAGATAACGCAGCATTTCGGTTTCGCTGTGATGAGCGTTGAACACCGGATGACGCAGATACGGCGTACTGCGCTGCAACCCGGCAGGAATGCCGGATGCCAGCGCTTCAGCGTCCAGTTCGTCGACGTTGAGCCCATGATCGGCACCGAGAAACACATCGAACAGCTTCGCCACGGTGGTTTCGTCACAGGTTTCGTCGAGGCTCAGGCCGAGCTGTCCTCGGCCGAGAATGCGCAAATTGATCTGCGCGGCCTGGGCACTTTCGATGATCGCAGTCTGAGTGCCACCGACCTCCAGGGTCAGGGTGTCGAAGAAATGCTGGTTGAGACGGGTGATCCCATGACGCTCCAGTCCGGCGGCGAGGATGCAGGTCAGCCGATGAACGCGTTGGGCAATCCGTTTGAGCCCTTCCGGGCCATGGTAGACCGCGTAGAAACTGGCGATATTGGCCAGCAGCACCTGAGCGGTGCAGATGTTGGAGTTGGCTTTCTCCCGACGGATGTGTTGCTCGCGGGTTTGCAGGGCCATGCGCAGGGCGACGTTGCCACGCGCATCTTTCGACACACCGATGATCCGCCCGGGAATCGCCCGCTTGTATTCGTCGCGGCTGGCAAAAAACGCCGCGTGCGGGCCGCCATAACCCATGGGCACGCCGAATCGCTGAGACGAACCGAACACCACATCGGCGCCCAACTCCCCCGGCGGGGTCAGCAACAGCAGGCTTAGCAGATCGGTCGCCACACAGGCCAGGGCTTGCTGGGCATGCAGATGATCGATCAATGGACGCAGATCGCGCACTTCACCGTGAGTGTCGGGATATTGCAGCAGCGCGCCGAACACCTGGTGCTGTTTCAAGTTATCCACAGCGTCTACGATCAGCTCGAAACCGAACCCTTCGGCCCGGGTCCGCACCACGGAAATGGTTTGCGAGTAGCAATTCTCATCGACGAAAAACAGGTTACTTCTGGATTTGGCCACGCGCTTGGCCAGAGCCATGGCCTCGGCTGCCGCCGTGGCTTCATCCAGCAGCGAGGCGTTGGCCAGTTCCAGGCCGGTCAGGTCGATGGTCAGCTGCTGGAAATTCAGCAACGCTTCGAGCCGGCCTTGGGCGATTTCTGGTTGATAGGGGGTATAGGCGGTGTACCAACCGGGATTTTCCAGCACGTTGCGCAGGATGACGGCCGGCGTGAGGGTGCCGTGGTATCCCATGCCGATCAGGCTGGTCCAGACCTGATTCTGCTCGGCGTAGCCCCGCAGCTTGGCCAGCGCGGCTTCTTCGTCGAGGGCCGGCGGCAGATCCAACGGCCGGTTGAGGCGGATTCCCGGCGGCACCGTCTGCTCGATCAGTTCGACCCGGCTGCCAAGACCAAGGCTGTCGAGCATCGCTTGCTGCTCGGCGGCATCGGGGCCCAAGTGGCGGCGCAGGAAGGTATTGGAGTCGCGTAACTGGCTCAAGGACGGCAACTGGGACATGACGGGCTCTCTCTTGACTGGCGCTCGGCGTCGATGCAATGCGGTCAAACCAGCATAGCAGTCGCTGTCGAGGAGCCATTGAGAGTCATACAAGAACGGTGTAGGAGCTGCCGAAGACTGCGATCTTTTGACCTTGATTTTAAAAAAACAAGATCAAAAGATCGCAGCCTTCGGCAGCTCCTACACGGGGCGAGCATTACTCGCCAATAGCAGCCTTGTAGGCCACCGGGTCGAGCAGGTTGTTCAGCTCAGAGGTATCGCTTGGCTCGAGCTTGAAGAACCAGCTGTCATAAGGCGCGCTGTTGACCAGTTCCGGGTTGTTGGCCAACTCTTCGTTAACGGCTATGACTGTACCGGAGACTGGCGAGTAGATATCCGACGCAGCCTTGACCGATTCGACTACACCTGCAGCCTCACCGGCAGCGAACACTTTGCCGATTTCCGGCAACTCAACGAACACTACGTCACCCAAGGCTTCCTGAGCATGGTCTGAAATACCCACTTTCACGCCGCCATCATGGTCTAGACGGGCCCATTCGTGACTTTCGGCAAAACGCAGGTCGACAGGGATTTCGCTCATGTTCTGTGTCCTCAAGAAAAATGTCAGCGGTCATTGCCCGCCAAAAAAAGTTAGATCAAGGTTTTGCCGTGGCGTACGAAGGTCGGTTTGACCACTCGAACCGGGTACCACTTGCCACGGATTTCCACTTCAGCGCGGTCGGCGGTGGCCACCGGCACGCGCGCCAGTGCTATCGACTTGCTAAGCGTAGGAGAGAAACTACCACTGGTGATCTCCCCTTCGCCAACATCGGCGATGCGAACCACTTGATGCGCCCGTAAAACTCCACGTTCTTCAAGGACCAGCCCCACCAGTTTGTGCTGTACGCCGCTGGCCTTTTCCGCTTCCAGGGCGCTGCGGCCGATGAACTGGCGCGTGGCCGGCTCCCAGGCAATGCTCCAGGCCATGTTGGAGGCCAATGGCGAAACTTCTTGATGAATGTCCTGACCGTAGAGGTTCATGCCGGCTTCGACACGCAAGGTATCGCGCGCGCCGAGGCCGATCGGGGAAATACCCGCGCCCACCAGATCGTTGAAAAAGCCCGGTGCCTGATCGGCCGGCAGCACGATTTCCAGACCATCCTCACCGGTGTAACCGGTGCGCGCGATGAACCAGTCACCGTCAGTCTGACCTTCGAAATATTTGAGCTGCTGAATCAGCGTGCCACGGGACTGAGTCACCAGTTCGGCAATCTTGTGCCGGGCGTGGGGCCCTTGAATGGCCAGCATCGCCAGCTCGGAGCGCTCGTTGAGCTGCACCTCGAAGTCGCCGAGATGCGCCTGCATCCAGGCCAGATCCTGATTGCGGGTGGAGGCGTTGACCACCAGGCGATAACCGTCCTCGAGACGATAGACGATCATGTCGTCGACGATGCCGCCGTGCTCGTTGAGCATGGCGCTGTACAAGGCACGGCCGGGGCTGTGCAGACGTTCGACGTCATTGGCCAGTAAATACTGAAGCCAGGCCTTGGCCTGGGGGCCGTCAACATCGATCACGGTCATGTGGGATACATCGAAAACCCCGCAATCGCGGCGCACCTGATGGTGTTCCTCGACCTGCGAGCCGTAATGCAGAGGCATATCCCAACCGCCAAAATCGACCATCTTCGCGCCGAGGGCGAGATGAAGGTCATACAGAGGCGTACGCTGTCCCATGGGTTTCTCCTTCCGGGCGTGGCGAAGGTGCGGACAGGCGCTGTACGGGGTGAAATGCCTTGAAATAAAAGGCTTTCAGCCGTTTCAGCCACCCGGTCTGAAAGACGGACCGCACCGAATGCCGCGCATTGTAGCCGCAAGGTGTAGGACTGACACCTACGTGTTTCGATGCGCCGAACGTCGGATCAATCCGATGACCGGTAACAACCCGACCAACACCAGGGTCAGTGCCGGCAACGAGGCCCTCGCCCACTCACCCTCGCTGGTCATTTCAAAGATCCGCACTGCCAGCGTGTCCCAGCCAAACGGGCGCATCAGCAGGGTCGCGGGCATTTCCTTGAGCACATCGACGAACACCAGCAACGCCGCGCTCAACGTGCCTGGCAGCAGCAGCGGCAGATACACTTTGAAAAACAGTCGTGGCCCACTGACGCCAAGGCTACGTGCTGCTTCGGGCAAAGATGGCCGTATTCGCGCCAGGCTGCTTTCAAGCGGTCCATAGGCCACCGCAATGAAACGCACCAGATAGGCCAGCAACAACGCCGACAGACTGCCCAACAGCAACGGTTTGCCCGCGCCGCCAAGCCAGCCCGACAGCGGGATCACCAGTTCGCGATCCAGGTAACTGAACGCCAGCATGATCGACACTGCCAGCACCGAGCCCGGCAAGGCGTAGCCAAGGTTGGCCAGACTGATGCCGGAGCGGATCGCCCGGGTCGGCGCCAATCGACGGGCAAAGGCCAGCACCAGAGCGACACTGACGGTGATCAACGCCGCCATGCCGCCCAGGTACAAGGTATGGATGATCAATCCGGTATAGCGCTCATCCAGATCGAAGCGTCCGCGTTGCCAGAACCACACCACCAGTTGCAACACGGGAATGACGAAGGCGCAGGCGAAGACCAGGCCGCACCAGCTCATGGCCACCAGCGCCTTGACCCCGCGCAGGTGATACAACGCCTTGACCCGTGGCCGTTCGTTGCTCGCCCGGTTGGCCCCGCGGGCACGGCGCTCGCCATACAGCACGACCATCACCACCAACAGCAACAGGCTGGCCAGTTGCGCGGCGGTGGAAAGACTGAAAAAGCCGTACCAGGTCTTGTAGATAGCGGTGGTGAACGTATCGAAGTTGAACACCGACACCGCACCAAAATCCGCCAGGGTTTCCATCAGCGCCAACGCCACTCCCGCGCCGATGGCCGGACGTGCCATGGGCAACGCCACTCGCCAGAACGCCTGCCACGGGGATTGCCCAAGGACTCGCGCCGCTTCCATCAAGCCTTTGCCCTGGGCCAGGAATGCGCTACGCGCCAACAGGTAAACGTAGGGATAGAAAACCAGTACCAGCACCAGAATCACACCGCCGGTGGAGCGCACTCGCGGCAGCCTCAAACCGCTGCCGAACCATTCGCGCAGCAAGGTTTGCACGGGTCCGGCGAAATCCAGCAGACCGACGAAGACAAATGCCAGCACGTAAGCAGGAATCGCAAAGGGCAGCATCAACGCCCAATCCAGCCAGCGTCGCCCGGGGAATTCGCAGAGGCTGGTGAGCCAGGCCAGGCTGACGCCCAGCAACGTTACGCCGAAACCGACGCCGAGGACCAGCGTGAGGGTATTGCCCAGCAGTCGCGGCATCTGGGTGTCCCACAGGTGGGACCAGATCTGCTGATCGATGGTTTGCCAGGAGAGAAGCAGGACACTCAGGGGCAGCAGGACCAGCGCAGCAATGGCGAAGACCAGGGGATACCAGCGGCGTTGGGCGGGGTGGGCCAAGGAAAGCTCTCGTTTAAATGATTGTGCCCACGCTCTGCGTGGGCACACATCTTGTGACGCTCTGCGTCACGCCTCGACGCGGAGCGTCGGTGGATGCATTCCCACGCAGAGCGTGGGAATGATCAGAGGCCGGCAGGGACGCCGCCGACTTCATTCTGTGGCGCAGTATATCGACAGACTCAGTTCCAGCCAGCCCGATCCATCATCCGGATCGCTTCGGCCTGACGCTTGCCGGCGATTTCCACCGGCAAGGTGTCGGCCACAAACTTGCCCCAGCTCGCGACTTCAGCTGAAGGCTGAACGGCAGGGTTGGCCGGGAATTCCTGGTTCACGTCAGCGAAAATCTTCTGTGCTTCAGGCGTGGTCATCCACTCCACCAGCGCCTTGGCGGCTTCCGGGTGTGGAGCGTGTTTGGTCAGGCCGATGCCCGACAGGTTGACGTGCACGCCACGGTCGCCCTGATTCGGCCAGAACAGCTTCACCGGCAGGTCCGGCTTCTGTTTGTGCAGACGACCGTAGTAGTAAGTGTTGACGATGCCGACGTCGCACTGACCGGCGTTGATCGCTTCCAGCACGGCAATGTCGTCGGAGAACACGTCGGTGGACAGGTTGTTGACCCAGCCTTTGAGGATTTTCTCGGTTTTCTCGGCGCCATGGACTTCGATCATGGTGGCGGTCAGGGACTGGTTGTAGACCTTCTTCGCCGTGCGCAGGCACAGGCGGCCTTCCCACTGTTTATCGGCCAGCGCTTCGTAGGTAGTCAGCTCACCGGGTTTCACCCGGTCGGTGGAGTAGGCGATGGTCCGCGCCCGCAGGCTCAGGCCGGTCCAGGCATGGGAGGACGCACGGTATTGCAACGGGATGTTGGCGTCGATCACCTTGGAAGTGAACGGCTGGAGGATGCCCATCTGCTCGGCCTGCCAGAGGTTGCCGGCATCGACGGTCAGCAACAGGTCGGCGGTGGCATTTTCGCCCTCGGCCTTGATCCGCTGCATCAGCGGCGCTTCCTTGTCGGTGATGAACTTCACCTGCACGCCGGTTTTCTGGGTGTAGGCATCGAAGACTGGCTTGATCAGCTCATCGATACGCGAGGAGTAAACCACCACCTCGTCAGCGGCCTGGGCGGCGGTGCTGCCAATCAGGGTCAGGGCCAGTGCAGTCAGTAGACGCTTGGGTGCCAACATGGAAGCGGTCTCTCGAATGGGGAAGTGAGGACAAATGATAAGGACTCACATTTCGCTTCTCAATCGAACAGTGAGTGGAGGCGTTACTGGATGTTGCACGGCTTGGGATATGAGGTGGCTGGTCTGCCGCCATCGCGGGCAAGCCCGCTCCCACAGGTATTCAGGTGTTAATGCATTATGTGTGAGCCCTGAAGATCCTGTGGGAGCGGGCTCGCCCGCGATGGGGCCAGTTACCTCAGCGAAAATTTCAAGCCTTGGAGAGTGTCGGCAGATCCCCAATCAACCCAAGCGCCTCACGCACGAACAACGCCTTGGCCTCGGGCATCTGATCGACCATCTTCAACCCGGTATTACGCAACCAGCGCACCGGCAACGGATCGGCCTGGAACAGTCGCTCGAACCCTTCCATCGCCGCCATCAACGCCAGGTTGTGGGGCATGCGCCGACGCTCATAACGACTGAGCACTTTCACATCCGCCAACCGCTCGCCACGCGCGGCCGCTTGCAGCAGCACTTCGGCCAGCACCGCGGCATCGAGGAAACCGAGGTTCACGCCCTGCCCGGCCAGCGGATGGATGGTGTGGGCCGCGTCGCCGATCAGCGCCAGGCCTTCAGCCACATACCGCTTGGCATGACGCTGACGCAGCGGCACGCACAAACGCGGGTCGACGCTGAGCACCGTGCCGAGGCAACCCTCGAAGGCCCGTTCCAGCTCCTTGCAGAAGCCTTCGTCATCCAGCGCCATCAGGCGTTCGGCTTCGCTCGGCGTGGTCGACCAGACGATCGAGCACCAATCCTGTTGACCGTCCCGCTCCAGCGGCAGAAACGCCAGCGGGCCACTGTCGGTGAATCGCTGCCACGCGGTCATTTGATGAGGTTTTGAGCTGTGCACACTGGTAACGATCGCGTGGTGCATGTAATCCCACTCGCGAGTCGCAACGCCGGTCAGGCGCCGAACAGCCGAGTTGGCACCATCCGCCGCGATCACCAAAGGCGCGCGCAAGGTGCGGCCATCGGCCAGAGTCAGCAGCCAGTCGTCACCGGAGCGGCGCATCTGCTCCAGACGCGCATTCGCCAGCATCCCGAGATCGCAGTCGTGCAGTCGATCGAGCAGAGCGTCCTGAACCACGCGGTTCTCGACGATATGCCCGAGCACTTCGGCATGCACGCTGGTCGCCGAGAAATGGATCTGCCCGGTGCCGCTGCCGTCCCAGACATGCATGTCGGTGTAAGGACTGCAGCGTCGACTAGCAATGCCATCCCAAACACCCAGGCGTTCGAGTATTCGCTGGCTGGCCGCCGACAAGGCGCTCACCCGCGGTTCGAACGGAGCCTGCCCATTGAAGGGTTTGACGCTCAGGGGGCTACCGTCCAGCAGCAGGACTTCGAGCCCACTGTTTTGTAACGCCAGCGCCAGGGCACTGCCGACCATTCCGGCCCCGACAATCAGCAGATCTGCGCGCATTTCCATGCTTTAAGCCTGTCTCGCTTGCGGCTTGAGCCGCACGTAAAGGTTTGTCTCGACTCGCGTCACCCAAGTGCCCGCGTCGCCATGAATATCGACTTGGAGGTGCACCCTGCCCGGTTTTCGCTTAATCATCGGGACGCGTACCCAACCCCATGGCCTGCCGGGCGAACCAGCGCTTGGCCGGCGGCAACAGATCGAGGCCGAGCAGCCCGATGTTGCGGCCCAGGGAAACCAGTGGCTGGGTGCTGCCGAACAAGCGGGTGACCTGATCGGAAAAACCCACGGTCAGGCTCTGGTCCAGACGCTGACGCTCGCGATAGGCCTGCAAGGTGGCGAAATCGCCGGGCGATGTCTCGCTGCCCAACAAACTGTCGGCCAGCGCCTGGGCGTCACGCAACGACAGGTTGAACCCTTGCCCGGCAATCGGATGCAGGCTATGAGCAGCGTTGCCGAGAATCGCCAGATGCGGGCGGACTTGTTCCTCGGCTTCGATCAGCGACAGCGGATACAAATGCCGTGCGCCGACCTGTTTCAGCGTGCCGAGGCGATAGCCGAAGATGCCCTGCAACTCGCCGAGAAAGCTGCGGTCATCAAGGGCTGCCAGCCGCTGCGCGTCCATACCCAAACGGGTCCAGACCAAGGCGCAGCGATTATCCGGCAAGGGCAGCAAAGCCATCGGACCATCGTCGGTGAAACGCTCGAAGGCCATACCGTTGTGCGCTTCACTTGGGGTAATGTTGGCGATCAGCGCGCTCTGGTTGTACGGACGTTTCTTGATGCCGATCCCCAGTTGCTCACGCAAACCGGAACGGCCGCCATCGGCGAGCACCGCAAGGTCGCATTCCAGGATGGTTTCATCGTTGAGCGTCAGGCGATAGCCGTCGGTCAGCGGTTCCATACGGGTGACTTCCGCCGGGCAACGCCAACTGATCACGTCCTTGTCCAGCCCTTGCCAGAGGCATTGGCCAAGCCAGGCGTTTTCCACCACATAACCCAGCGCCGGAACGCCCTCTTCCATCGCCGACAGTCGCGCGGTGGAAAAACGCCCACGGTCGGAGACATGAATCTGCTTGATCGGCTCGGCGCGGCGGGAGATTTCCTGCCACACGCCCAACCGTTGATAAATCTGCCGGGCACCGAAGGACAGCGCCGAAGAACGGGCGTCATAACTCGGTTGATACGTGTCGCCGGGGGCAAACGGTTCGATCAGCACGATCTTCCAGCCACGGGCCTTGGCCCCGGCCTGCAACGCCAACGCCAGACTGGCGCCGACCAGGCCACCACCGATGATTGCCAGATTGACTCGACTCATGCCGCTTGTGTCCGTGCAGCGGCCATCAAGGCCTCGATTTCGGCGACCGTTTTCGGCACGCCGTTAGTCAGGATTTCACAACCGGTCTTGGTGACCACCACGTCGTCCTCGATGCGTACGCCAATGCCGCGCCATTTCTTCGCTACGTTCTGGTTGTCCGGAGCAATGTAAATGCCCGGCTCGACCGTCAGCGCCATGCCGACTTCCAGCACGCGCCATTCGCCGCCGACCTTGTATTCGCCGACGTCGTGCACATCCATGCCCAGCCAGTGGCCGGCGCGGTGCATGTAAAACGCTTTGTAGGCTTCGCTGGCGATCAACTCGTCGACGTCGCCCTGCAACAGGCCCAACTTCACCAGACCGGCGGTAATTACCCGGACCGTGGCTTCGTGCGCCTGATTCCAGTGCTTGTTCGGCGCAATTTCGGCAAACGCTGCTTCCTGGGAAGCCAGCACCAACTCGTAAATCGCCTTCTGCTCCGGTGAATACTTGCCGTTGACCGGCCAGGTGCGGGTGATGTCGCTGGCGTAGCAGTCGATCTCGCAACCGGCGTCGATCAGCACCAGATCGCCGTCCTTGAGCACCGCGTCATTCTGCTGGTAATGCAGGATGCAGCTGTTGCGCCCGGCGGCGACGATCGACCCATAAGCCGGCATCTTCGCCCCGCCCTTGCGGAATTCGTAATCGAGCTCGGCTTCAAGGCTGAACTCATGCAAACCGGCACGGCTGGCTTGCATCGCACGAATATGTGCCTGGGCGGAAATCCGTGCGGCTTCGCGCATCACCTTCACTTCTGCCGCCGATTTATACAGGCGCATGTCGTGAAGCAGATGATCCAGGGCAACAAATTCATTCGGCGGCTGGGCGCCGAGGTGCGCTTTAGAGCGGATCACGTTGATCCAGTCCATCAGGTGCCGATCGAATTCCGGGTTGCTGCCCATGGCCGAGTACACCCGGTCACGGCCTTCGATCAGGCCCGGCAGGATGTCGTCGATGTCGGTGATCGGGAATGCGTCGTCGGCGCCGAAGTCGCGGATCGCGCCTTCCTGGCCGGCGCGCAGGCCGTCCCACAATTCCCGTTCGGCATTACGTTCCCGGCAAAACAGCACGTATTCGCCGTGCTCACGGCCGGGCATCAAGACGATGACGGCTTGAGGCTCGGGGAAACCGCTGATGTACTGGAAGTCGCTGTCCTGACGGTAGACGTGCTCGACATCGCGGTTGCGGATGGCCACCGCGGCGGCGGGCAGGATGGCGATGCTGTTGGGTTCCATCTGCGCCATCAGCGCCTTGCGGCGACGGCTGTATTCCGATTTCGGGATATGAATCATGGGCAGATGGCTTTCCCTGGCACGCGATTAATGCAACGACGGTTTGGCAGCCGCTTCGTCGGTTTTCTTGGTTTCGGTGAACAGCAGCAACGGAGCGACGCGCAGGTACTCCATCACTTCCATGTAGTCGCTTTCGCCGTCGTCGGACTCTTCCAGCGCGTCCTGTACCTGGGCAATAGCGGCCAGATCCTGCAGCACTTCAGTGGCTTCAGTGCTCAAGGCATATTCGCGACGGGTCAGACCGAAGCCGGTAAGGAAGCCCTGGCACCACTGGCCCAGTGCAGCCGCGCGCTCGGTGAGCGGCGCGTCGTCGGTCGGCAGCAGCAGAACAACGGTCATGTCGTCGCTGGTAAGCTCGCCCTTGACCATCTCTTGCAGGCCGATCAAGGCGTTGCGAACGTTGTCTTGTGGCTCGCCTTCGAGCAGTTCGGCGGCGTCGGCCAACCAGCTGTCGGCTTCGAAGCCGGCACCGGCGCAACTGCGACCGAGCAACAGGCCGTGCAGTTCGGCAGGCGAGACGGGATGGCCGCTGGTGCTCAGCAGGGTGGCAAAGGCTTGGTACGGAGAATTCTGAATGGGCATGGGCAGCTAGGCGCCAGACGGCGCTATGTCTAGAATGAAGGCCTTGTATCCTACATCGACAGACTCGCCAAGACTATTAAAGGCTGTCCGCCAGCCAGGGTCTGTACGAAACTCGCCGAGCGCCGATCAGGCGAGCCTGTTTTTAACGCAGCATGATCGACGCGCAGGCAGTTTCGTACAGGGCCTGCCATCCATCAGACACAAACTCAGTGGACACAATGGAAGACACCGACCTGCAAGCGCTGATGGCCAGACTCGAACTGCTAATTACTCGAGTCGAGCAACTAAAGAGTCAGAATGGACTCCTATTAGCTCAGGAAAAGAGCTGGCGCGAGGAACGCGCGCACCTCATTGAAAAAAATGAAATCGCCCGGCGTAAGGTCGAATCGATGATTTCGCGCCTCAAGGCCCTGGAGCAAGACTCATGAGTTCAAGCAATAGCGTTACCGTGCAGATCCTCGACAAAGAATATTCGATCATCTGCCCCCAGGAAGAGCGCAGCAACCTGGTGAGCGCTGCCCGTTATCTGGACGGCAAGATGCGCGAAATCCGCAGCAGCGGCAAAGTCATCGGCGCCGACCGCATCGCCGTGATGGCCGCGCTGAACATCACGCACGATCTTCTGCATAAGGAAGAACGCCCGGATGTACAGGCCAGCGGCTCGACCCGTGAGCAGGTTCGCGACCTGCTGGACCGCGTCGATCTGGTACTGGCAACCGATCCGGATGTCACCAAGGGCTGATTCGCGTGACCGCTTGGGGTATACTCGCATCACTCCCTGGGGTGCTTGCCAGTTGACGACGTCCCTGAGCCGATTCGCACTACCCTGGAGGTTGCACGTTGGGCTGGTGTGCATGTCCGCTAGACGGAAAGCCTTAAAGCCTACTGCATCTTCCACCTTGAACTTTCGGGTTCAAGGGCTAAGTCGACAGCGGTTCATCCGGGGAGCCTGATTCCAGTCCGATGCCGGTTTAAATACCGGCATCGGCTTTTTTACGGGTACGCTTTAGTACTCGCACTTGCGAAGCCTGAATCCATGACCGAACCTGCGCTGCTGCCCCGCCCGCAACTTCGACGCATGCTGCGCAAGGCCCGTCGCGCACTGACACCCAGTCAGCAGCGCGAGGCCGCTCGCGGGCTGTATAAACAATTGGCCCAGCACCCGCTGTTCCGCCGCGCAAAACACATCTCTCTGTACCTGCCCAACGACGGTGAAATCGATCCGCGCCTGCTGATGCGTGCCGCGCAACGTCGGGGCAAGGCAATTTATCTGCCGGTACTCAGTGCATGGCCGCGAACCAAAATGGTGTTCCAGCGGATTCGTCCCGGCGAAAAGCTCAAACCTAACCGTTTTCGCATCCCCGAACCTCGGCACAACATCGCCCGCCAACGCAAAGTCTGGGCGCTGGACCTGGTGTTGTTGCCGCTGGTGGGGTTTGACGATGTCGGCGGACGCCTGGGAATGGGCGGTGGCTTCTACGATCGAAGCCTGGCGTACCTGGCGCGCCGCAAAAACTGGCGCAAGCCGACGCTGCTGGGCCTGGCCCATGAATGTCAGAAGGTTCAACGATTGGCTCAGGCGAGCTGGGATGTACCGCTGCAGGGAACGGTCACGGACAAGGCGTGGTATTTCGCGGACTAGACGCCACTGAAATCAGCGGCGCCCAAAAGACGGGTTCAGCGCTTGAAGGCCGACGGCTGTTGCTGTGCGATCTCGACAGGAGCATCGGGTTTGTTGTTCCACAGGCTTTGGGCATAGCCGGTGGTCACGACACCAAGGCCGAATAAAATTACCAAAATCCATAGTAAATCCGGTTTGCGTTTCATCGATTGCCCCCCAAAGGCACATCAACACGATGACAGCAGCGGTTTCCGTTGTAGGTGTAGGCCGTGCAGCAGCGTCAAGCTTAGAAGGCCGGCATTTTGCGACAACGTGAACCGACACGCAAACGCTGGCGTCAACCGACTGTCGGTTTGTCATAAAATTGCCCGACCACTTGCCCACTCACCTCGCAAGGAGCAAAACCATGGCCTATTGGCTGATGAAATCCGAGCCCGACGAACTCTCGATCAAAGACCTGGAGAAGCTTGGCCGAGCGCGCTGGGACGGGGTTCGCAACTACCAGGCGCGTAACTTCCTGCGGGCCATGGCGGTGGGTGACGAGTTTTTCTTCTATCACTCCAGCTGCCCGGAGCCGGGAATTGCCGGGATCGGCAAGATTGTCGAAGCCGCGTACCCGGACCCGACGGCGCTGGAGCCTGAGAGTCATTACTTCGACCCGAAGGCCACTGCCGAGAAAAACGCCTGGAGCGCGATTGATGTTGCGCATACCGAAACGTTTCCCAAGGTGCTGAAGCTCGATTATCTGAAGCAGCAAACGGCGCTGGCCGAGATGCCACTGGTGCAGAAGGGTTCGCGGCTGTCGGTGATGCCAGTGACGGCCGAGCAGTGGGCGGCGGTGATTGCACTCAAGCCGTAAAATCTCCAGCGCTATTTCGAATGTCATCGCGGGCAAGCCCGCTCCCACAGGGATCTGGGGTGGATGCAAAGGCTGCATTCACTGGAGATCATCGTGGGAGCGGGCTTGCCCGCGATGAGGCCTGCCCGGACAGCAAAAGACTTATTGAATGATCAGGTTGTTGAACAACAAATCCTCAACCACCGGCTTGCCGGTCTCGTCGTTCATCACCTGCTGGGTCTGCTTCAAGGCTTCCTGACGCAGCTTTTCCTTGGCTTCGACGTTATTCATGGTTTCAGTGGTCTGCTGCGCAAACAACGCCACCAGCTGATTGCGGATCAATGGCTCATTGGCCTTCACCGCTTTGGTCGCTTCTTCACCGGTCACCCGCAACGCCACATCGGCCTTGTAGACCTTGAGCTTCGGCGTGCCGTCCAGCCCATAGTTGCCCACGAATGGCGGGCTCAGGGTGATGTAGTTGACCTTCGGGGCCTCACCTTCTTTGGCTTCTTCGGCCATCGCTGCCACAGGCAGAGACAGGGCCAGAAACAACATGATCCACGCTTTCACAATTCGCTCCTTATCCGGTTTGCGGCCAAGCATAACGACCCGCCGCTCAAGCACAAGCTTATGGCTGACTATCAGGGTCGGGCATGCTCGTTGACCCAATGACTCACACACCTACACTTATCGGCCATCACTCCCAAAGGAATAGCCCTGATGAAAGCCGTGCTGTGCAAAGCCTTCGGCCCTGCCGAATCGCTGGTGCTGGAAGACGTCGCCAGTCCTGTCGCGAAGAAGAATGAAATCCTGCTGGACGTGCATGCGGCTGGGGTGAATTTCCCGGACACGTTGATCATCGAGGGTAAATACCAGTTCAAACCACCCTTCCCGTTTTCACCGGGTGGCGAAGCGGCCGGGGTGGTCAGCGCGGTGGGCGAGAAGGTCAGTCACCTCAAGGTCGGTGACCGGGTCATGGCCCTGACTGGCTGGGGCAGCTTTGCCGAGCAGGTCGCGGTGCCGGGCTACAACGTGTTGCCGATCCCGCCATCGATGGACTTCAACACCGCCGCCGCATTCAGCATGACCTACGGCACTTCGATGCACGCTCTCAAGCAACGGGGCAACCTGCAACCCGGCGAAACCTTGCTGGTGCTCGGCGCTTCCGGTGGCGTCGGCCTCGCCGCGGTGGAAATCGGCAAAGCCATGGGCGCCCGGGTGATCGCCGCCGCCAGCAGCGCGGAAAAACTCGCCGTGGCCAAGGCCGCCGGTGCCGATGAGTTGATCAACTACAGCGAAACCAGCCTCAAGGACGAGATCAAACGCCTGACCGACGGCCAGGGCGCCGACGTGATCTACGATCCGGTGGGCGGCGACCTGTTCGACCAGGCCATCCGCGCCATCGCCTGGAACGGCCGCCTTTTGGTAGTCGGCTTCGCCAGCGGACGAATCCCTGAGCTGCCCGTGAACCTGGCACTGCTCAAAGGCGCAGCGGTGGTCGGCGTGTTCTGGGGCTCCTTCGCCCAGCGCCAACCACAGGACAACGCGGCGAACTTCCAGCAACTGTTTGGCTGGTTTGCCGAAGGCAAGTTGAAGCCGCTGGTGTCCCAGGTTTATCCCCTGAGCAATGCGGCGCAGGCCATCAATGATCTTGGCCAGCGCAAGGCGGTCGGGAAAGTGGTGGTTCAGGTTCGCTGATCGTTTACTCACCTACTTGATCTAAACCGGGTCCTAGCCCTGCGACCCGGTTCCGCCATCCTCATACCGTCCTGCATTTATATATGAGCGACATGTTCATAAAAGAACATGCGATCTCCAACATTTCCCCTGTTTGGCCGATGCGAACCGGTGCTATTTTCGGTAACGAAACTGTAACATTCGCATCCGCAGTCAAAACAAGAAATCTGGAGCTCTTGAATGTTTGCTTTCTTTCGTCCTGCCGCACATCAGGCTCCATTGCCTGAAGAAAAAATAGACGACACCTACAAACGACTTCGCTGGCAGATCTTCGCCGGGATTTTCATTGGGTATGCGGGTTACTACTTGCTGCGCAAGAACTTCACCCTGGCATTCCCGGATCTGATCGCCCAAGGCTATACAAAAGGCCAACTCGGGGTGGCGATGTCGGCGATTGCGATCGCCTACGGTCTTTCCAAGTTTTTGATGGGCATCGTGTCCGACCGCTCCAACCCTCGTTACTTCCTGCCCTTTGGCCTGATAGTGTCCGCCGGGGTGATGTTCGTTTTCGGTTTCGCACCCTGGGCGACGTCCAGCGTGACCATGATGTTCATCCTGTTGTTCATCAACGGCTGGGCGCAAGGCATGGGTTGGCCACCGAGCGGGCGCACCATGGTGCACTGGTGGTCGCAAAAAGAACGCGGCGGTGTGGTTTCGGTATGGAACACCGCGCATAACGTCGGCGGCGGCTTGATTGGCCCGCTGGCGATACTCGGCATGGGCTGGTTCAACGATTGGCACAGCAAGTTCTATGTGCCGGCAGCAGTGGCGTTGCTGGTCGCTGTATTTGCCTTCATTGTCATGCGCGATACCCCGCAATCGACGGGCTTGCCGCCCATCGAGAAGTACAAGAACGATTACCCGGAAGGCTACGACGCCAGCCACGAAGAAGAATTCAGCGCCAAGGACATCTTCGTCAAATACGTGCTGCGCAACAAAATGCTTTGGTTCATCGCGCTGGCTAACGTCTTCGTCTATTTGTTGCGCTACGGCATTCTGGATTGGGCGCCGACCTACCTTAAAGAGGTCAAGCACTTCGACTTCGACAAGACGTCCTGGGCTTACTTCCTGTACGAGTGGGCAGGCATTCCCGGCACGCTGCTGTGCGGCTGGATGTCGGACAAGATCTTCCGGGGCAACCGTGGCCTGACGGGCATGGTGTTCATGGCACTGGTGACCGTTGCAACGATCGTGTACTGGCTGAATCCACCGGGCAACCCGATGGTCGACATGATCTCGCTGTTCGCGATCGGCTTCCTGATCTATGGCCCGGTGATGCTGGTGGGCCTGCAAGCGCTGGAGCTGGTGCCCAAGAAAGCGGCGGGTACGGCTGCGGGCTTTACCGGTCTGTTTGGTTATCTGGGTGGTTCAGTCGCGGCCAGTGCCCTGATGGGCTACACGGTGGACTATTTCGGCTGGGATGGCGGCTTCATCCTGCTGGTCGTTGCCTGCCTGCTGGCGATGGCGTTCCTGGCACCCACCCTGGGCCACAAGAACGTCGCCAGTCAGAGCCGCGAAGCGATCGCCTGATCGGCCTTTGATTTGCAGCGCTTGAGCCGCGCCTCCAGATTCCGGTCTGGCATGGCGTGGCTACGCAGGGCGTGCGCAGTCTGCTCGACATACTCGCGAGTGGTGCCATAACGTCCGCAAGCGCTTTCGAACACCTGGCTCAGCACATGATCCGGCAAGTTGCCGGCATAGCTGGGCAGGTGCCGTTCCAATACAAATCCCAATGCCTGAACCTGGCTTCCGTCTTCGAGACGGCAGTTGAGCCAATGTGGGCGATAGGACGGGAATGGCATTTCACGCTGCCAGAGTGCATAAAGCGAAGCTTCGAGTTGTTCTTCGGGCAAGCGATAGGCAAACCCGCTGCATGAGCCGCCGCGATCCAGGCCAAACACCAGCCCGGGCACTTCCGGTGTACCGCGATGTTCGTGGGACCATAGGTATAAACCGCGATGGTAGCCATGCACGCGACCGCGCACTCTCTCAACCGCCGCACATTCAGGACGCCAGATCAGCGAACCATAAGCGAACAACCAGACCGGCCCACCCTTGTGGCGTGCCATGGTCGCCTGCATTGAGCCGAGTAATTGTTCGTGCGTGAGCTGCGGCCCCAGATCGAGCCGCGGAGGGTAAGCCAGATTCAAAAAAGCAGATTCAATGGCGCTCATGGCGAATAGCGTTCAGCTCCCCGCGGGTAAAGAATTACTTAATAGAACGCACCGCTGTAACAATAAGGCACATATGTCTTAAGGCAATTTAAGTGCCATGGTGGCGCTCTAAGACTTATTGCCTGAATGAGATATAACCTACCGGCATTTATATAAATCTATAAATACCGATAGGCTATATGGGGAGTTATAACGATTTAAATCGCTGATCAAGATCGGGGCGCGTAAGCGAAAACATCCGCGCGCATTTGATGGGCATCCATCCCTGCTTCGACCAGCGCATCCAGCGTGCCATAGACCATCGCCGGAGAGCCGCTGGCGTAGACGTGCAGGGCTTTCAGATCAGGGAAATCTTCACACACCGCCTCATGCAACATGCCGCAGCGCCCTCCCCAGCCGCATTGATCGCTGACGACTTTATGCAGGAACAGATTGGGCAATTTCAACCATTCGTCCCAGTGCTCAATGTCATAAAAGTCTTCGGGACGACGCACACCCCAATACAGATGCACTGGGTGCTTGAAGCCCGTGGCCCGGCAATGTTCGATCAGGCTGTGAATCTGGCCCATGCCCGTACCGGCAGCAATCAGTACCAGTGGACCGTCCGGCAATTCCGCCAGATGAGTGTCGCCGAAAGGTATCTCGATGCGCACCATCGAGTTGCGCTGAAGCTGTTCGATCAGGCTCAGCGCACTGCTTTCGCGCGCCAGCACGTGAATTTCCAGATCGCGGCCGGAATGCGGTGCAGAGGCCAGGGAGAAGGCGGACTTCTCGCCGCTCTCACGCTCGATCATCAGGTACTGACCGGCGTGATAGCGCGGCGGCTTGCCCGCAGGCGCACGCAGACGCACGCGCCAGGTATCGCCACCGACGTCTCTACATTCAATGACCTGACACGACACGCTGCGCACCGGCAATTCTCCCAGCGCGAGCACGCCATCCCACAGCACGATGCAGTCTTCCAGCGGCTCTGCAATGCAAGTGTAGAACTCGCCATGGTCACGCACATCGCCGGCTTGTTCGACCCGCCCTTCCACCAGCAACGCGCCGCACACATGGCAATTGCCGTTGCGACAGCTCTGCGGGCATTCATAGCCCAGGCGCCGCGCGCCATCGAGAATCCGCTCGCCGGGCAGAATCTCTAGCACTGCTCCGGAGGGCTGCAAGGTTACACGCATCAATCTATTCCTAACTGATTCCAGATGGCATCGATCCGTTGGGTAACGGCTTCATCCTTGACGATGACCCGGCCCCACTCGCGAGTGGTTTCGCCCGGCCATTTATGCGTGGCATCGAGTCCCATCTTCGAACCCAGGCCGGAGACCGGCGAGGCGAAGTCCAGGTAGTCGATCGGCGTGTTGTCGATCATCACCGTGTCACGCTTGGGGTCCATGCGCGTGGTGATGGCCCAGATCACGTCGTTCCAGTCCCGTGCGTTGATATCGTCGTCGGTGACGATAACGAACTTGGTGTACATGAACTGTCGCAAAAACGACCAGACACCGAGCATTACCCGCTTGGCATGGCCGGGATACGACTTCTTCATGGTCACGATGGCCATGCGGTACGAACAGCCTTCGGGCGGCAGGTAGAAGTCGGTGATCTCCGGAAACTGCTTTTGCAGGATCGGCACGAACACTTCGTTCAGCGCCACGCCGAGAATCGCCGGCTCATCCGGTGGACGGCCCGTGTAGGTGCTGTGGTAGATCGGCTTGATCCGGTGGGTGATGCGCTCGACTGTGAACACCGGGAAGCTGTCGACTTCGTTGTAGTAGCCGGTGTGGTCGCCGTATGGACCTTCATCGGCCATTTCGCCCGGATGGATCACGCCTTCGAGGATGATCTCGGCGGTGGCCGGCACTTGCAGGTCATTGCCGCGGCACTTCACCAGCTCGGTGCGGTTACCGCGCAACAGACCGGCGAAAGCGTATTCGGAGAGGCTGTCCGGCACCGGCGTCACGGCGCCAAGAATGGTTGCCGGGTCAGCGCCCAAGGCCACAGATACCGGGAACGGCTGGCCAGGGTGTTTCTCGCACCACTCACGGTAGTCCAGCGCGCCGCCACGATGGCTCAGCCAGCGCATGATCACCTTGTTGCGGCCGATCACTTGCTGACGGTAGATGCCGAGGTTCTGGCGATCCTTGTTCGGACCTTTGGTGACGGTCAGGCCCCAGGTGATCAGCGGGCCGACGTCGCCCGGCCAGCAGGTCTGTACCGGCAACATCGCCAGATCGACATCGTCGCCTTCGATAACCACTTCCTGGCACACCGCGTCTTTGACGACTTTCGGCGCCATGGCAATGATCTTGCGGAAGATCGGCAGCTTGGACCAGGCGTCCTTCAGGCCCTTCGGCGGCTCGGGCTCCTTGAGGAACGCCAACAGCTTGCCGATTTCGCGCAACTCGCTGACCGCTTCTGCGCCCATGCCCAGCGCCACGCGCTCGGGGGTGCCGAACAGGTTGCCGAGTACTGGAATGTCATAACCGGTAGGGTTTTCGAAAAGCAGCGCCGGGCCCTTGGCGCGCAACGTGCGATCGCAGACCTCGGTCATTTCGAGCACTGGGGACACTGGAACCTGGATGCGCTTGAGTTCGCCGCGCTTTTCCAGGCCGCTGATAAAGTCGCGCAAGTCGCGATACTGCATGCGTGAGCCTCGTGTTGGCCGTGGCGTTCGGGGCAGGCAGTTTAGCGCCGAACCCCTCTATTCAGAACCACGAACATCAAAAATCAGATAGCAAAAAGCCGGGTTTCCCCGGCTTTTGCTGACTTTCTGCGATTTACTTACGTTTCATCGACAGGAAGAACTCGTCGTTGGTCTTGGTCTGTTTCAGCTTGTCGACCAGGAACTCGATGGCAGAGACTTCGTCCATCGGGTGCAGCAGCTTGCGCAGGATCCACATACGCTGCAGTTCGTCGTCGGCTGTCAGCAACTCTTCGCGGCGAGTACCGGAGCGGTTGATGTTGATGGCCGGGAACACACGTTTTTCAGCGATCTTGCGATCCAGAGGCAGTTCCATGTTGCCGGTGCCTTTGAATTCCTCGTAGATCACTTCGTCCATCTTCGAGCCGGTTTCAACCAGCGCGGTAGCGATGATGGTCAGCGAGCCGCCTTCTTCGATGTTCCGTGCAGCGCCGAAGAAACGTTTCGGTTTCTCCAGGGCGTGGGCATCGACACCACCGGTCAGTACCTTGCCGGAGCTCGGGATCACGGTGTTGTAAGCACGCGCCAGACGGGTGATGGAGTCGAGCAGGATCACCACGTCCTTTTTGTGTTCGACCAGGCGCTTGGCCTTCTCGATCACCATTTCGGCAACCTGCACGTGGCGGGTTGGCGGTTCGTCGAACGTCGAGGCAACCACTTCGCCGCGAACGGTGCGCTGCATTTCGGTCACTTCTTCCGGACGTTCGTCGATCAGCAATACGATCAGATGAACTTCAGGATTGTTACGTGCGATGTTCGCCGCGATGTTCTGCAGCATGATCGTTTTACCGGCTTTCGGCGGTGCAACGATCAGGCCGCGCTGGCCTTTACCGATCGGGGCGCACAGGTCGATGACACGACCAGTCAAGTCTTCGGTGGAACCGTTGCCGGCCTCCATCTTCATGCGCACGGTCGGGAACAGCGGGGTCAGGTTCTCGAAGAGAATCTTGTTTTTCGCGTTCTCGGGACGATCGTAGTTGATCGTGTCGACCTTGAGCAGCGCGAAATACCGCTCGCCTTCCTTTGGAGGGCGGATCTTGCCAACGATGGTGTCACCGGTGCGCAAGTTGAAGCGGCGGATCTGGCTCGGCGAGACGTAGATATCGTCTGGGCCGGCGAGATAGGAAGCGTCAGCGGAGCGCAGGAAGCCGAAGCCGTCCTGGAGAATCTCCAGCACGCCATCACCGGAGATTTCCTCGCCGCTTTTAGCGTGCTTTTTGAGCAGGGAGAAAATCACGTCCTGCTTGCGCGAACGGGCCATATTTTCTATGCCCATCTGTTCGGCCAATTCGAGCAGTTCGGTAATCGGCTTTTGCTTGAGTTCAGTCAGATTCATATAGGAATGACGTAATCATTTATGGAGGGGGGAAATTAAGCTTTTGGCTTAATGAGGCCGCGCCGCAGAGAAGGCGACAGGATCGCGTACTTATTCGAAAAGGAGTGCGTCGGCGACGGCTAGCAGGGGGCAGTGGAGAAACCAGTGCGGGGCCGAATGTACCACCTGAGTTTCGGAGCGTCTAGCCCTCAATAACGAAAAGGCCCCGCATTATGCGGGGCCTTTTCATGACGCTTTATAACAACGCTTAGATGTTGGCGTCGAGGAAAGCAGCCAGTTGCGACTTCGACAGCGCGCCGACCTTGGTGGCTTCGACGTTGCCGTTCTTGAACAGCATCAGCGTCGGGATACCACGTACGCCGTGCTTGGCCGGGGTTTCCTGGTTTTCGTCGATGTTCAGCTTGGCGACGGTCAGCTTGCCAGCGTAGGTGCCAGCGATCTCGTCCAAAACCGGGGCGATCATTTTGCAAGGGCCGCACCACTCAGCCCAGTAGTCAACAAGCACAGGGCCAGCAGCCTTCAGTACTTCTTCTTCGAAGTTAGCGTCGGTGACGTGCTTGATAAGATCGCTGCTCATGGATGTCTCCGGGTTGTAAGCAATAAAAAACGTGGCCCATCATAGCCGCCCTTCCCGTGTTCAGGAAGCCGCAGATGATTGAGTCTCGCTATGGTGGTCCATGAGTTTGGGTATAGCTCAAGTCATGAGGTGGCGGGAGCGACGAAAGCAATTCCGGTGCGCAGGGCGGCGTTGCGCACATGCTCTTGCATCGCCTTCTGCGCGGCGCCAGAGGCCCGACGAGCCAGCGCGCGGAGGATTTTACGGTGTTCCTGCCAGGTTTCCATGGCGCGTTCGGCCCGGATGAACGGTAGCTTCTGGCTCTCCAGGAAGATGTCGGCGCTGGCTGTAAGGATGCTCAACATCGCCTGATTGCCGCTGGCCAGGAGGATGCGCCGGTGAAACTCGAAATCCAGTCGTGCCGCTGCATCGAAATCAGCGGCACGCAGTTCGTTGCGCATGGCGGCGACATTGTCTTCCAGGGCATCGAGCTCATCGGTGCTCAGGGTCACAGCCGCCAGCCCGGCGGCAAAACCTTCCAGCGCGTAGCGCAACTGGAAGATGTCCAGCGGCGATGCCTGAGCCGCGAACGGCCAGCCCGGCGCCGCATCGCCCCGGGGCAGATCGACCGGTGACTGCACGAACACGCCCTTGCCTGGCTGGATACTGATCACGCCCAGCGCACTCAGGGACGATAACGCCTCACGCAATGATGCCCGACTGACCCCCAATTGCACCGCCAGGTCCCGTTGCGAGGGCAAGGCATCCCCCGCCCCGAAACCTTGCTCGGTGATCAGTTTGCGGATGGCTTGCAGCGCCACTTCAGGTACGGCGCGGGAGATCGAGTTCATGGTTTTTTCAGACGAGCCAGGCCAATGAGCGGCTAGTTGTAAAGCTATTCGCGACGTCCGGCAAGTCGTGCCCCATGGGGGTTCGGGAATTTTCACGGGTGCGCCATCAGGGTGCGAAATGCCACCCAACTGTTCAGACCAGTAAGACCGAACGACACCAGCAAAACCGTGGCCTGCGCCCCCCAAAACCTAATCTTGGCATGGCCCGTGCTCTGTCGATCCGCAGAAATCACTTCCCGCCGATCCGGAGATTTGCCATGACCCAGCGTTACAGCGTCCTCCTCGCAGCCCTGTTTGCCAGCCTGATGCTGAGCCAGGCACCCGCCCACGCCGACGGTCTGGAGGACGTGGTCAAACGCGGAACCCTCAAAGTTGCCGTGCCCCAGGACTTCCCGCCATTCGGCTCGGTCGGCCCGGACATGAAACCTCGCGGCTTGGACATCGACACCGCCAAACTGCTGGCCGACCAACTCAAGGTCAAACTCGAGCTGACCCCGGTCAACAGCACCAACCGCATTCCGTTCCTGACCACCGGCAAAGTCGATTTGGTGATTTCCAGCCTCGGCAAGAACCCTGAGCGCGAAAAAGTCATCGACTTCTCCCGTGCCTACGCACCGTTCTACCTCGCCGTGTTCGGCCCGCCAGACGCCGCCATCAAGGGCCTGGACGATCTCAAGGGCAAAACCATCAGCGTCACCCGTGGCGCCATTGAAGACATCGAGTTGACCAAAGTCGCTCCCGAAGGCGCGACCATCAAACGCTTCGAAGACAACAACTCGACCATCGCCGCCTACCTCGCCGGCCAGGTCGACCTGATCGCCAGTGGCAACGTGGTGATGGTAGCGATCAGCGAGAAAAACCCGAAACGCGTGCCGGCCCTGAAAGTGAAGCTCAAGGATTCGCCGGTTTACGTTGGCGTGAACAAGAACGAGCCGGCGCTGCTGGGCAAGGTCAACGACATCCTCACCACGGCCAAAGCTGACGGGGCGCTGGAAAAGAATTCGCAAACCTGGCTGAAAGAGCCGCTGCCGGCCGATCTCTGATCGTTCGCGCGGGAGACGATTTATGGCTTATCAGTTCGATTTCTTGCCGGTGGTGGAAAACACCGACCTGCTGCTGCGCGGTGCGCTGTTCACCCTTGAGTTGACGGCCATTGGCGCGGTGCTCGGGGTCGGCCTGGGCATCGTCGGGGCACTGGTGCGGGCGTGGAACATCCGCCCGTTCGCCGGCATTTTCGGGGTTTACGTCGAGTTGATCCGCAACACGCCATTCCTGGTGCAGTTGTTTTTCATCTTCTTCGGCTTGCCGTCGCTGGGCCTGCAGATTTCCGAATGGCAGGCGGCGGTACTGGCGATGGTGATCAACCTCGGCGCCTATTCGACCGAGATCATCCGCGCCGGCATTCAAGCGATCCCTCGCGGGCAGCTGGAAGCCGCAGCCGCCCTGGCGATGACGCGCTTCGAAGCCTTCCGTCACGTGGTTCTGTTGCCGGCGCTGGGCAAGGTCTGGCCGGCCCTGAGCAGCCAGATCATCATCGTGATGCTCGGCTCGGCGGTCTGCTCGCAGATCGCCACCGAAGAGCTGAGCTTCGCCGCCAACTTCATTCAATCGCGCAACTTCCGCGCCTTTGAAACCTATGCCCTGACCACACTGATCTACCTGTGCATGGCGCTGCTGATCCGCCAATTGCTGAACTGGATCGGCCGGCGCTACATAGCAAGGAGCAGCAGCCAATGAGCGATTTCACCTTCTGGGACATCCTGCGCAACCTGCTCACGGGCCTGCAATGGACCCTGGCATTGTCGCTGGTGGCGTTTATCGGCGGTGGGCTGATCGGTTTGCTGATCATGGTGATGCGGATTTCAAAAAAATCCCTGCCCAGCAACTTCGCCCGCACCTACATCGAACTGTTCCAGGGCACGCCGCTATTGATGCAGCTGTTTCTGGTGTTCTTCGGTGTGGCGTTGGCCGGGGTAGAAATTTCACCGTGGATGGCCGCGGCGATTGCCTTGACGCTGTTCACCAGCGCCTATCTGGCGGAGATCTGGCGCGGTTGTGTCGACTCGATCCCCAACGGCCAGTGGGAAGCCTCGTCGAGTCTGGCGCTCAATCCGCTGGAGCAATTGCGTTACGTGATCCTGCCGCAAGCCCTGCGCATCGCCGTGGCGCCGACCGTGGGCTTCTCGGTGCAAGTGGTCAAAGGCACCGCAGTCACCTCAATCATCGGCTTTACCGAACTGACCAAGACCGGCGGCATGCTCGCCAACGCGACCTTCGAGCCCTTCATGGTCTACGGCCTGGTGGCGCTCGGTTACTTCCTGCTCTGCTACCCCTTGTCCCTCAGTGCGCGCTACCTGGAAAGGAGACTGCATGCCTCTGCTTAGAATTTCCGCCCTGCATAAATATTACGGCGATCACCATGTGCTCAAAGGCATCGACCTGAGTGTCGACGAAGGCCAGGTGGTGGCGATCATCGGCCGCAGCGGCTCGGGCAAATCCACCTTGTTGCGCACCCTCAATGGTCTGGAATCGATCAATGACGGCGTGATCGAAGTCGACGGCGAATACCTCGACGCCGCCCGCGCCGACCTGCGCAGCCTGCGGCAGAAAGTCGGGATGGTGTTCCAGCAGTTCAATCTGTTCCCGCACCTGACTGTGGGCGAAAACGTCATGCTTGCGCCGCAAGTGGTGCAGAAAGTACCGAAAGCCAAAGCCGCCGAACTGGCGCGGCAGATGCTGGAACGGGTCGGGCTGGGAGAGAAGTTTGATGCGTTCCCGGATCGACTGTCTGGCGGCCAGCAACAGCGGGTGGCGATTGCTCGTGCCTTGGCGATGTCGCCGAAAGTCTTGCTATGCGACGAGATCACCTCGGCGCTGGATCCGGAACTGGTGAACGAAGTGCTGAGCGTGGTCCGGCAATTGGCCAAGGAGGGCATGACGCTGATCATGGTCACCCATGAAATGCGCTTTGCCCGCGAGGTTGGGGACAAATTGGTGTTCATGCACCACGGCAAGGTGCATGAGGTGGGGGATCCGAAGGTGTTGTTTGCCAACCCGCAGACGGCGGAGCTGGCGAATTTCATTGGGACGGTTGAGGCGGCAGACTGAAGGATATTTAGTGCCTTTGAGGCCGCCTTCGCGGGCAAGCCCGCTCCCACAGGGCTCTCTGTTGGAACGCGATCATGTGTTCGACGCAAAAACTTGTGGGAGCGGGCTTGCCCGCGAAGAGGCCATCTGCAACGCCACGAATGCCCCCGTGGTAAAAGATCGCAGCCTTCGACAGCTCCTACGCGTTGGCGGCAGCGTTTGATCGTGGCAGGATGTCGAGGTTATCGACCGAGACCCCCTGACCATGCCGCAATCCCAAGCCAAGAATCTGTCCCTGATCGCCGCAATCGACCTGGGCTCCAACAGCTTTCACATGGTCGTGGCCAAGGCCCAGAACGGCGAAATCCGGATTCTCGAACGTCTCGGGGAGAAGGTTCAGCTGGCCGCCGGCATCGACGAAGAACGTCAACTCAGCGAAGAATCCATGCAGCGCGGGCTCGATTGCCTGAAGCGTTTCGCCCAACTGATCAGCGGTATGCCGCCCGGCACCGTGCGGATCGTCGGCACCAACGCCCTGCGCGAAGCCCGTAACCGCGCCGAATTCATCCGTCGCGCCGAAGAAATTCTTGGCCATCCGGTAGAAGTGATCTCCGGCCGTGAAGAAGCTCGCCTGATTTACCTCGGCGTCTCCCACACCCTCGCCGACACGCCGGGCAAGCGCCTGGTGGCCGACATCGGCGGCGGCAGTACTGAATTCATCATCGGCCAGCGCTTCGAACCGCTGCTGCGCGAAAGCCTGCAAATGGGCTGCGTCAGCTTCACCCAGCGCTATTTCAAGGATGGCAAGATCACCCCGGCCCGCTACGCCCAAGCGTACACTGCGGCGCGGCTGGAGATCATGAGCATCGAACACGCCCTGCACCGCCTGACCTGGGATGAAGCCATCGGCTCCTCGGGCACCATTCGCGCCATTGGCCTGGCGCTGAAGGCTGGCGGGCATGGCACTGGTGAAGTGAATGCCGAAGGCCTGGCCTGGCTCAAGCGCAAGTTGTTCAAACTCGGCGATATCGAGAAAATCGATTTCGAAGGTATCAAGCCCGACCGCCGGGCGATCTTCCCCGCCGGGTTGGCGATTCTCGAAGCGATCTTCGACTCCCTCGAACTGCAACGCATGGATCACTGTGAAGGTGCCCTGCGCGAAGGCGTGCTCTATGACCTGCTGGGCCGTCATCATCATGAAGACGTCCGTGAGCGCACGCTCAGCTCGCTGATGGAGCGTTACCACGTCGACCTGGAACAAGCCGTACGAGTCGAACGCAAGGCACTGCACGCCTTCGATCAAGTGGCTGAAGACTGGGATCTGAACGACGGCGTCTGGCGCGAACTGCTGAGCTGGGCGGCCAAGGTCCATGAAGTGGGCCTGGACATCGCCCACTATCAGTACCACAAGCACGGCGCCTACCTGATCGAGCACTCGGACCTGGCCGGATTCTCCCGCGAAGACCAGCAAATGCTCGCGCTGCTGGTGCGGGGCCACCGACGCAACATTCCCAAGGACAAGTTCGCCGACTTCGGTGACGACGGCATCAAGCTGATTCGTTTGTGCGTACTGCTGCGCTTTGCGATTCTGTTCCATCACATCCGCGGTACCCAGGAAATGCCACAGGTGGTGCTGCACGCCAACGGCGACAGCCTGGATGTGTTATTCCCGGAACACTGGCTGGACGACAACCAGTTGACCCAGGCCGACTTCGCCCTGGAAGCGGAGTGGCTGACCCGCGTCAGCTTCGTGCTGAACGTCCGTTAATCACGCAATACCCTGTAGGAGCTGCCGCAGGCTGCGATCTTTTGATCTTGCTTTTCAGTAGCCCAGAAAAGATCAAGATCAAAAGATCGCAGCCTGCGGCAGCTCCTACAGGGAACAGGTTCGGCATGTTCATCCGATGAAAACAAAAATGGCGATCCGCAGGGATCGCCATTTTTTGTATCACACCAGCGTTACCGAACGGTCAGTATCGGGCTGCCCAAGCGCTCAAGCAAGGTTGCCTGGGCACTGCGCGGGTTCTGGTTGCCGGTCGGCGTGTTGCGGATGTAGCGACCGTCCGCCTGCAGGCTCCAGCTGTGAGTGTTATCGGTCAGATAAAGCTCCAGCTCTTTCTTGACCCGCAAAATCAGCTTCTTGCCCTCGACCGGGAAGCAAGTCTCGACGCGCTTGTCGAGGTTGCGCTCCATCCAGTCGGCACTGGACAGGAACATCTGCTCTTCGCCGCCGTTGAGGAAGTAGAAGACCCGGGTGTGTTCCAGGAAGCGACCGATGATCGAGCGCACGTGGATGTTGTGGGAAACGCCGGCGATGCCCGGGCGCAGGCAGCACATGCCGCGCACCACCAGATCGATACGCACCCCGGACTGACTGGCCTTGTACAACGCACGGATGACCTTCGGATCGGTCAGCGAGTTGAACTTGGCGATGATGTGCGCCGGCTTGCCGTCGAGGGCGAACTGCGTCTCCCGGGCAATCATGTCGAGCATGCCCTTCTTCAACGTGAACGGCGCATGCAGCAGTTTCTTCATGCGCAGAGTTTTACCCATGCCGATCAACTGGCTGAACAGTTTGCCGACGTCTTCGCACAAGGCGTCGTCGGAGGTCAGCAGACTGTAGTCGGTGTACAGACGGGCGTTGGCCGCGTGGTAGTTGCCGGTACCCAAGTGGGCGTAGCGGACAATCTCGCCAGCCTCGCGGCGCAAAATCAGCATCATCTTGGCGTGGGTCTTGAAGCCGACCACGCCGTAAATCACTACCGCACCGGCCGCTTGCAGACGGCTGGCCAGCTGCAGGTTGGATTCCTCGTCGAACCGCGCGCGCAATTCGATTACCGCTGTCACTTCCTTGCCGTTACGCGCAGCGTCCACCAGCGCATCGACAATCTCGGAGTTGGCGCCGCTGCGATACAACGTCTGACGAACCGCCAACACGTGCGGGTCCTTGGCCGCCTGGCGCAGCAAGTCGACCACCGGGGTGAACGATTCGAACGGGTGCAGCAGCAGGATGTCCTGCTTGCTGATCACGCTGAAAATGTTCTCGCTGTTTTGCAGCAGTTTCGGGATCTGCGGGGTGAACGGGGTGTATTGCAGCTCCGGATGACTGTCCAGGCCGGTGATGCTGAACAACCGGGTCAGGTTGACCGGGCCGTTGACCTGATACAGCTCAGTCTCGTGCAGGTTGAACTGCTTGAGCAGGTAATCGGACAGGTGTTTCGGGCAGGTATCGGCCACTTCCAGCCGCACCGCGTCACCGTAGCGACGGGAGAACAACTCGCCGCGCAGGGCGCGGGCCAGGTCTTCGACGTCTTCTGTATCGACCGCAAGGTCGGCGTTTCGGGTCAGGCGGAACTGGTAGCAGCCTTTGACTTTCATGCCCTGGAACAGGTCATCGGCGTGGGCGTGGATCATCGACGACAGGAACACGTAGTTGTCGCCCGGGCCACCGACTTCTTCCGGCACTTTGATGATCCGCGGCAGCAGACGCGGTGCCGGGATAATCGCCAGACCGGAGTCGCGACCGAAGGCGTCGATGCCTTCGAGTTCGACGATGAAGTTCAGGCTCTTGTTCACCAGCAACGGAAACGGGTGCGTCGGGTCGAGGCCAATCGGGGTGATGATCGGCGCAATCTCGTCACGGAAATAACGACGAACCCAAGTCTTGAGCTTGGTGGTCCAGTAGCGACGACGGATGAAGCGGACCTGATGCTTTTCCAGTTCCGGCAACAGAATGTCGTTGAGGATTGCGTATTGGCGATCGACGTGGCCGTGCACCAGCTCGCTGATGCGGGCCAAAGCTTGATGCGGCTGCAAGCCATCGGCGCCAGCCTGTTCACGGGCGAAGGTGATCTGCTTCTTCAGGCCGGCCACACGAATCTCGAAGAACTCGTCCAGGTTGCTGGAGAAAATCAGCAGAAACTTCAGCCGCTCCAGCAATGGGTAGGACTCATCCAGCGCCTGTTCCAGCACGCGGATGTTGAACTGCAGTTGCGAGAGCTCACGATGGATGTACAGGCTGCTGTCATCCAGGCCGGGAATGGCAATCGCTGGCGCCGCAACAACGGGCTCGGCCACCACCGCGGGTGGAGCAGGCTCCAGCTCCGGCGGGGTTTCGGCGATTTGCTCCACCACAGGTTGAGCGTCTTTTACGGCAACTTCAGTGAGTCCTTCGGTATTCATCGAATGTTCCTGGGAGGGCTATTTTTGCTCTCGTAACAATTGAGCAGCACGGACGGCAAAGTAAGTCAGGATGCCATCAGCGCCTGCACGTTTAAAAGCGGTCAGGGATTCGAGGATAACCCCTTCGCTCAACCAGCCATTCTGGATCGCCGCCATGTGCATGGCGTATTCGCCGCTGACCTGATAGACGAAGGTCGGCACTTTGAATTCTTCTTTGACCCGGTAAAGGATATCCAGATACGGCATGCCTGGCTTGACCATGACCATGTCCGCGCCTTCTGACAAGTCCGCCGCCACTTCGTGCAGGGCTTCGTTGCTGTTGGCCGGGTCCATTTGATAGGAGGCCTTGTTGGCCTTGCCCAGGTTCAGCGCCGAGCCCACCGCATCGCGGAACGGACCGTAATAGGCGCTGGCGTATTTGGCCGAGTAAGCCATGATCCGCACGTTGACGTGATCGGCCAGCTCCAGCGCTTCGCGGATTGCCTGGATGCGACCGTCCATCATGTCTGACGGGGCCACTACCTGAGCGCCGGCTTCGGCGTGGGACAGGGCCTGTTTAACCAGTGCGTCGACGGTAATGTCGTTCTGCACGTAGCCTTCTTCGTCGAGAATGCCGTCTTGACCGTGGGTGGTGAACGGGTCCAGAGCGACGTCGGTGATCACACCCAACTCCGGGAACCGGTCACGCAGGGCTCGAGTGGCACGCTGGGCGATGCCGTTGGGGTTCCAGGCTTCGGCGGCGTCCAGGGATTTGAGCTCCGGTGGCGTCACCGGAAACAATGCCAGCGCCGGAATCCCCAGCTCGACCCACTTGGCCGCTTCTTCAAGCAACAAATCGATGGTCAGGCGTTCGACGCCTGGCATCGAGGCCACCGCTTCGCGACGGTTTTCACCGTCCAGCACGAACACCGGCAAGATCAGATCGTCGACGGTCAACACGTTTTCACGGACCAGTCGACGCGAGAAATCATCACGACGGTTGCGACGCAGGCGGGTTGCAGGAAACAAACGGTTGGCGGGGGTAAAGCTCACGGCAGACTCCTGAGCCCGCGCAGACGGGCGAGCGTGACAGTTATAAGCGGCCATTATGACGAACACATGACAGTTGTGTGCACCCTGTGACACGTAGCCGCATTCCATTGTCCTTGTAGGAAATGTTCACGTCGAGACACATTTGGACACTTTCATGAATGTGCACGAAGGGTTAGGCTGCGCGTTCATTTCGCCAGCACCCAGACAATGCTCCAACAATTTCTGCATGACTTCGGCTACTTTGCCCTTTTTCTCGGCACGTTTTTCGAAGGCGAAACCATTCTCGTGCTCGCGGGCTTCCTTGCGTTCCGCGGATACATGGACATCAACCTGGTGGTGGTCGTGGCGTTCTTCGGCAGTTATGCCGGCGATCAGCTGTGGTACTTCCTGGGGCGCAAGCACGGGCGCAAATTGCTGGCCCGCAAACCGCGCTGGCAACTGATGGGCGATCGGGCGCTGGAACATATTCGCAAGCACCCGGACATCTGGGTGCTGAGCTTCCGTTTTGTCTACGGGTTGCGCACCGTAATGCCGGTGGCGATCGGTCTGTCGGGCTATCCGCCGGGACGTTACCTGCTGCTCAACGGGATTGGCGCAGCGATCTGGGCCACTGCGCTTGCCGCAGCCTCTTATCACTTCGGCGCGGTACTCGAAGGCATGCTTGGCAGTATCAAGAAGTACGAGCTATGGGTGCTGGGCGCTCTGCTGGTACTGGGCTTTGGCCTGTGGCTGCGGCGGCGCTTCAAGAATGCCCGTCTGGCGAAGAAGATCTATGCCGACGAGCAAGCGTTGAAAGCAGAACAAGCCAAGTCCAGCGAACCTACGACGCCCATCGAGTGAAGCGGTTTCTACAACAGTAGAGACCGATTGCGCTGAGCAGGCTGTAACTGAGCAGCCCCACCCAACCCACCTCGCTGCCCGGCCATAGCCCGACCATTGGCGCCAGCCACATCAGCGGCAGGTTCGATGCCAGCCGCAACAGCTCCAGCTTCAGTGCCTGCGGGCGATTTTCCAAGGCTACGCCCAACACAAACAGCCCCAGTGCGACGGCGCCCCAGCCCAACACCAGGGCAGAAGTCGGCAGGCTCTGCTCCAGGTTCATCAAGTAACTGCCCAAGGCGATGTAGACGCAAAATTGCAGCGCCACATACCACTGCTGGCGTCCATCCAGCCGTACCTCGAATTTGCGGAACTGGCTCAGGTCCGGTTTGTTCATCGGGTACTTGGCCGCCACATCCGCCGGCCGCCAACCGGTGCGCATGAACCAGATCCGCAGCTTGTCCCACCCGCTTTCGGCGCGCCGGGCGTCATCCCACAGCTGCACATAGAACTGCACGTTCGCCCACAACGGATTCCAGCTCGCCAGCGGTGTGGTCACGCCGAAAATCACCGGTTCGTTGTCGTCCTCTTCCTGGAACGAGCCGAATAGACGGTCCCAAATAATGAACACCCCGCCGTAGTTGCGATCCATGTAAAGAGCGTTCTGTGCATGGTGAGCCCGATGATTGGACGGCGTGACGAAGAACCACTCGAACCAGCCAAGCTTGGGAATGTGCCGGGTATGCACCCAGAATTGGTACAGCAGATTCAGCGCCGCAACGCTGACAAACACCAGCAGCGGCACGCCGAGCACGGCCATGGGCAGGTAGAAAATCCAGCTCAGCAGAAACCCGGTGCTGGTCTGGCGCAAGGCCGTGGAGAGGTTGTAATCCTCGCTCTGATGATGCACCGAGTGGGCGGCCCAGAGGATGTTGCGTTCGTGGCCCATGCGGTGCAGCCAGTAGTAGCAGAAGTCGTAGAAGACGAAGGCAAACACCCAGACCCAGACGCTGTCGGCCGACAGCTCAATTACGGCCAGATGCTTCAGGGCGAAGGCATAAGTCACCAGGCCGACGCCTTTGGTCAACAGGCCCGTGGTAGTCGACAGCACGCCGGTGCTGACGCTGTTGATCGCGTCTGCCACGCGGTAATTGCTCACCCCGCGCCAACGGTCGGCCAGCAACTCGACCGCAATCAGCACAAAGAAAAACGGCACCGCATACAGAATGAAGTCCATGACGCGCCCTGATCAGAATCGTTCAGCAGAGATTAGGTGTAGCCGCGCATTAACCCTATGGCAACGAGTGACAAATTAGTGGACATTTAACGCCATGAATCTGGAGAAAAGCCCATGAGCAAAAAAATTGCAGTGATCCTTTCCGGCTGCGGCGTGTACGACGGCGCCGAGATCCACGAAAGCGTGATCACCCTGCTGCGGCTGGACCAGCGCGGCGCCCAGGTGCAGTGTTTCGCACCCAATATCGCGCAATTGCATGTGATCAACCACCTGACCGGCGAAGAAATGCCCGAGGCGCGCAACGTGCTGGTGGAATCGGCACGGATCGCCCGGGGCAACATCAAGGATATACGTGACGCCAGCGTCGAAGACTTCGATGCGCTGATTGTTCCTGGCGGATTCGGCTCGGCCAAGAACCTGTCGAACTTTGCCGTCGAAGGCGCCGGATGCAGCGTTCAGCCTGACGTCCTGGCGTTGACCGAAGCGTTCGCCGAGGCCGGCAAACCGGTGGGGCTGATCTGCATTTCGCCGGCCCTGGCGGCCAAGATTTACGGCCCGGGTGTGACCTGCACCATCGGCAACGATGCCGATACCGCCGCCGCGATGAACAAAATGGGCGCCACCCATGCCGAGTGCGCAGTGACCGACATTGTCGAAGACAAGGCGCGCAAGCTGGTGAGCACTCCGGCGTACATGCTGGCGCAATCGATCAGCGAGGCTGCTTCCGGCATCAACAAACTGGTCGACCGCGTACTGGAACTGACCCACGAAAACGACGAGTAACACTGTTCAATGTGGGAGCAACTGTCTTGATGACCTTTATTTTGAAGGCATATTGATAGACAGCTGAACTCCCACAGCTTTAGGCCATGCGATGCCCTACAGGAACACCGCGACCCGTTTAGGCCAAGGGTTCTTTCCACTCAGTTCGGTCTCGGATCATGGCGTTCAGCCGTATCAACAACACGCGCATACAGGCGATGAGCGCTACTTTTGCGCATTTGCCCTTATGACGCAGTGCGTCATACCGCGCTTTGAACTCAGGCTGTCGCTGAATCACCACCCAGCACGCCATGTACATCGCCCGACGCGCAGCAAACCTGCCACCGCCAATGTGGCGGGGGCCTTCATGTTTGCCGCTGTCGTCGTTGTAGGGGGCTATGCCTGCCAGCGCTGCGATCTCGTGCCGTCCAACCTCGCCCAGCTCAGGTAAATAGGCCATCAAGCTGGCTGCCGTCACGAGCCCTATACCCTTGACCGAACACAAACGGGCCGTTTTATCACTGTCCAGGTCTTTAGCAGTTTGACGGATCAACCTTTCTATCGACTTTATTGCTTGGCATAAATAGTCGATATGACTTCGCAGACAGGGTTTTACCGTGTCAGCAGAGGCTGTTTTGAGGCGCCGTAAATCGTCGCCATGTTGCTGAACAAAGTTTTCACGTTGCTGTACCAGCGCACGTAAATTGTCCTGTTCAGGGCTGGTGATTCGGTTGCTTGGCGACTTTATGACTTCGGCAAACTGCGCGAGCAGCCGCGCATCTATCGGGTCGGTTTTAGCGCGCTGCCCCATGGCCTTGGCAAAGTCTCTGGCTCGGCGAGGGTTGATCCGCAAGACTTCGAAGCCGGCAGCCTGAAGCGCTTTCATGACCTCTCGCTCATAGCCGCCGGTGGCTTCCAGCAATACGCGGCTGACCTGGTAGCGCTTTAACCAATCAATCAGCCCAAGGAAGTCACTGGCGGTATTGAGGTAACTGGCGCCAATGTCTTGCGGGTTAATCCAAATTTCAAGGGTATCTTTGGAAACATCGATGCCTGCGCAGGAAAACATAGCCGAACCCTCTTACACTCAAAGGTGAGAGCGCTCTGGCTGGGCACCACGCTTGTAATGTTCGAGGTCGGCTCGTTCAACTGTTCGGGCTCAATAACCAGAGCGGAGAGGTGAATGGCAGCATGGGCTCCCACACGTGCTTTAAGCACTCCGGGCATTCAGCTTGCCACTCACCGCTCTCACCCTCAGTCTAATTCCTGCCCAAGACACAAGCGGGCTTGCTCGCGAAGACTGACTGACATTCAACATTGATGTTGGCTGATATACCGCTTTCGCGAGCAAACCCGCTCCCACAGGGTTCAATGCATGGCTTAAGACTTGCGCGATAACCGCGTGAGTATCCGGTCCAGCGCATTGGCGAACGCCTGCTTCTCACGGTCGCCAAACGGTGCTGGCCCGCCGCTCATCTGGCCCTGCTCGCGCAGATCGGTGAACAGGTTACGCACCGCCAGTCGATCGCCCATGTTCTGCGCATCGAACTCCTTGCCCCGTGGATCCAGCGCCGCAACGCCCTTCTTCACTAGCCGGTCCGCCAGCGGCACATCACTGCAAATCACCAGTTCACCTGGCACCGCGTATTCCACCAGGTAATCGTCGGCGGCATCCGGGCCGCTGGGCACCACGATCAGCTTCACCAGGGCGAGTCCCGGTTTGATCTGCGGCTGACCGGCCACCAGCACCACTTCGAACTGGCGCTTGAGGGCGAACTTCACCACCAGATCCTTGGCTGCCCGAGGGCAAGCGTCGGCATCGATCCACACGCGCATAGTGTTTTCCTCTGTTGAAAAGCATCGCGGGCAAGCCCACTCCCACAAGGTTAGCGCTGAACCTGTGGGAGCGGGCTTGCCCGCGATTATGAGCGTAGCGAATGCGTCAGGAAACTTGCGCCCGCCGCTTCTCGGCCATCCGGCTACGGCTGTACAACACGATGATCGCAATGATCGCCACGGCCTGAGCACTCAGCGAATACGCATCAGCGTGGATCCCCAGCCAGTCGAAGTCAAAGAACGGCACCGGCCGCGTGCCGAAGATCCCGGCTTCCTGCAACGCCTTCACGCCATGGCCGGCAAACACCACCGACAATGCGCACAGCAGCCCGGCGTTGATGCCGAAGAACAACGCCAGCGGCAGTTTCGCCGAGCCGCGCAGAATCACCCAGGCCAGGCCGATCAGCAATACCAGCGCCGTCGCCCCGCCCGCCATTACGGCGTTGTGCCCTGCCGGCCCGGCCTGCAACCACAGGGTTTCATAAAACAGGATCACTTCGAACAGCTCGCGATACACCGAAAAGAACGCCAGGATCGCAAACCCGAAACGCCCGCCGCCACTCACCAGGCTGCTCTTGATGTAATCCTGCCAGGCCGCTGCGTGACGACGGTCGTGCATCCACACCCCGAGCCAGAGCACCATGACACTGGCAAACAACGCCGTCGCGCCTTCCAGCAATTCACGCTGGGCACCGCTGACGTCGATCACATACGCCGCTACCGCCCAGGTCGCCAGCCCGGCCAGCAGCGCCAGGCCCCAACCGATGTTGACGCTGCGCACCGCCGATTGCTGACCGGTATTGCGCAGGAACGCGAGGATCGCCGCGAGCACCAGAATCGCTTCCAGACCTTCTCGCAACAGAATCAACAGACCGGAAATGTAGCTCAGCGACCAGCTCAAGCCATCACTGCCCAGTAGGCCAGCGGACTCTTTCAACTTGGCCTTGGCCGCCTCCAGACGCTGCTCGGCCTGGGCCACCGGCAAGCCGTCCTGCAACGACTGACGGTAAGCCATCAGGGACTTCTCGGTGTCTTTGCGCACGTTGGCGTCGACGTTGTCCAGAGAGCTTTCGACCAGCTCGAAGCCTTCCAGGTACGCTGCCACCGACAGGTCGTAGGCCTGGTCGTGATCGCCGGCGCGGTAGGCGGCGATGCTCTTGTCCAAGGTGGCCGCCGTGTAATCCAGCAACTGCCCCGGGCCACGCTTGACCTGCGGCGGTTGCGCTCGTTGCGCGCGGAAGGTCGCGGCCGCTTGCGGACCTTCGGCGGCCTGCACTTCGGCTGGCGTCTGACGTGCGAGGTCGGCGATGTTGTAGGTTTTCTCGGATTTTGCCGCGGCCGGATCGGCGCTGAAGCTAGCGATATAGGTCGCCAGGTCCCAACGTTGACGATCATCCAGTTGATCGGCGAAGGCCGGCATGTCGGTGCCTTCAACACCCATGCCCAGCGTGTTGTAGATCGCATAGAGGCTCAGACGGTCCAGTCGCACGGCATCGCGCAGATTGGCCGGCGGTGGCGTCATGCCGACACCCGCCGGGCCGTCACCGGCACCCGCATCGCCATGGCACACCGAGCATTGCTGGGTATACAGCGGCGCGCCGCGAGTCGGGTCTGGAGTGATGACCGGGGCCTGGCTGACCTCATAGGTCACCGCCAGTTTTGCCCCCAGCTGCCGCGCCTGACGGGCGACTTCTGCGCCATCTTTGCGAGCGGCGATTGCAGCGCCAAGACTACCGACGCCCTGCTCCAGCTCTGCGCGTTCGGGTTTGGCCGGCAAATCGGCGATCAAACCTTGCAGCACCTTGAGGAATTCCTGCTGTTCGCGGTATTCAGACTCATCGATGACTTTGCCCGCCTCGACCGTCGCCGGGTAATCAGCGCCAATATAATCGAGCAAATGCAGGGCCTTTGGCGCACCTTCCGCGGTTTCGGCCAGCGCATTGAAGCTGCAAAACGCGATCACCGGCAGCAGGAGCCACGCCAGAAAACGAGAGGAGGCAATCATGAATAAATCTCAAATGGAAATACGAAGTAACACATTGTTCACTCCCAATGAGTTTCACTCAAGCTTTGTTGGTATTTCCTGCGTAGCTGCGTATAAATTCAGCGGCCAATTGCCACCCTCCGTCGGTTTCGTTCAGGGAAGAATCAACGTCCATGCGTTCACACCTGTTTTTCTCACTGCTGTTAAGCCTTGCCCTGCAACTGACCGGTTGCGCCGCCTACCGCGACTACGACCTGGAACTGGAGCAAACGACCGCCCAGTTGAAAGCGGGAAATCCGCAGGGCGCTCTCCAACTGCTGGAGCTGCACAATCCGTCAGAAGAACGGGATCTGCTCTACTACTTCGAAAAAGGCGCAGTCCTGAGTGCCGGTGGTGCGCTGCCGCAAAGCCAGGTTGCCTGGCGTAGTGCAGAGCAAATGGTGATCCAGCGCCAGGACACCGTCGAGTCTGCCGGCACACAGCTCTTGTCCGCGATGGGCGATCATTGGGGCAGCATCATCAACGACAAACTGCGGCGCTACGATGGCTACGACTACGAAAAAGTCATGCTGACCACGCAAATGGCCCTGAACCAGTTGGCCGTGAATGACTTCGACGGTGCTCGCGCCGACATCAAGAAAACCCACGAACGTGAAGCACTGATTGCCCGTCAGCGGGAAAAGGAATACGAGCGACTTGAAGAAGAAGCCAAGGCTCAGGGCGTTCGCGTGCACTACAAGGATCTCCAGGGCTATCCCGTGATGACCCTCGATGCGCCCGCCGTGATCGCGCTGAAAAACGGCTATCAGAGTGCATTCAGTCACTACCTGGCCGGGTTTACGTATGAAGCGCTGGGTGAGCGTGATCTTGCCGCGCCGGGTTATCGCCAGGCCATCGAGTTGCGACCCGACCTGCCCTTCTTCGAGCAGGCATTGCGCGAACTCGACAAGCCCGCAGCCAAGGCAAATGAAAGTGATGTGCTGATCATCGTGCAAAGCGGCCTGGCGCCGGCGCGCAGTTCGGTTCGTGTCCCCTACCCGGTGCGCCTGGAAGACAATCAGGTGATCGTCGCCAACGTATCGTTTCCGGTGATGGTTCCCGACACGTCGACCCCGGCGTTCACGCAGATGACGATCGACGGTCGCAAACAGCAACTGATCCTTGTTAACAGCATCACCGACATGTCTTTGCGCACGTTGCGCGACGATATGCCGGGCATCATTCAGCGCACCGCGCATCGCGCCTACCTGGCTGCTTCTGTTCAGGCTACAGACAACCGACGCGACCCGAGCAAAGCCTCTTACGTGACGCAGCACGATGGCTTTGAGCACGCAGACACCCGAACCTGGCGTACCTTGCCCAACATCACCCTGGTGGCGCGCCTGCGCCTGAAAAAAGGCGAGCACCTGATCAGTCTGCCCAACGCGCCGGGCGCCGCGCCCCTGAAAGTCCGCATCGAGCAGAACCATCAGGTCATAGGCCTGCGAGCGCTGGGCGAGCGGATTTACAGCAACGGAGTGGCTTTCGAACCTGCCATTGCGCCTGAGAGCAGTGCGGTATCCGGTCTGAAATAAGTAGTGGCACGTTGTGAAATTATGTAATTAAAAAGCCATTACATAGCCAGCATCCCTGTTTATAATGCCGCGCCGTCGTTATTGCGATATGGCATTTAAGCTCCTTTTTTTATGAGGAATTGGCAGGAGGCCAACAACCCTGCCGATGGGTCCCAACAGCCCGACCAGCACGCGGCTGCTTATATTCAGGGAAGACGTACCCCTTATGGCATTCCGTGCCCCCACCTTGATCGCGCTCAGCGCTGTCACGTTGCTTTCCGGCTGCTCGGCCTTTCGTAACTACGATTCGGAACTTGCACAAACCAACCAGCAATTGGCTTCCGGCAACGTCGACGCCGCATTGACCCTGCTGGAAAAGAACAACACCAGCAAAGACAAAGACCTGCTCTATTACTTCGAGAAAGGTGAACTGCTGCGCGCCAAGGGCGACTTGTCCGGCAGCCAGAACGCCTGGACCAGCGCCGATCAGGTGGTGGGCAAGTGGGAAGACGCGGTCAAACTCGATACCGACAAATACCTGGCTCAGTTCGGCAGCTTCCTGGTCAACGACAAGGTTCGTCGCTACGAAGGCTACGACTACGAAAAAGTCATGCTGACCACGCAGATGGCCCTCAACCTGCTGGCGGTGAACGACTTCGACGGCGCGCGCACCGCGATCAAGAAGACTCACGAGCGTGAAGCGGTGATCGCCGACCTGCGCGACAAGGAATACCTCAAGAGCGAAGAGCAAGCCGAGAAAGAAGGCGTCAAAACCCAGTACAAGGATCTTCAGGGTTACCCGGTGGCCAGCCTCGACGCACCGGAAGTGGTCAGCCTGAAAAACAGCTACCAGAGTGCGTTCAGCCATTACCTGGCCGGCTTCGTTTATGAAGCCCTGGGCGAGAAAGATCTGGCGGCGCCGGGTTATCGCAAGGCCGCCGAACTGCGTCCGAACACGCCGCTGCTGGAACAGGCACTGGTGAATCTCGACAAACCCGCCAAGAACGATGACAGCGACATCCTGATCGTTGTGCAAAGCGGTCTGGCGCCGTCCCGTGATTCCATCCGCATTCCGCTGCCATTGCCGATCAGCAACAACGTGGTGATCACGCCGCTGTCGTTCCCGATCATCAAACCGGACACCTCCACTGCCGCCTTCGCCCAGATCGGCGTGGACGGTCAGCAGCTGGACCTGACCCAACTCAACAGCACCACTGCCATGTCCCGTCGCGCGCTGCGTGATGACATGCCAGGCATCATCCTGCGCACCACCGTGCGGGCGATCACTCGTGGTGTGGCACAGAAACAGATCAACGAAACCAACCCACTGGCGGGGCTTGCAGTCGGCATCACTTCAGCCGTACTCGAAGGTGCCGATACCCGTACGTGGCGCACGCTGCCGGACAACACTCAGGTGGTGCGTCTGCGTCTGAAGAAAGGCGAGCATAGCGTCACGCTGCCGAGCGCCGTGGGCGGCTCGGTGGTCAAGGTCACTGTCGATCAACGCTTTCAGGTCATCACCCTGCGCGCCGTGGGCAATCAAGTATTCGCCAGCGGCGTGGCTGCGCACGTGATCCCGAGCGCCAACCCGACCGCCGTGGCCAGCCTCAAACAACCTTAAGAACGGAGTCTTTGCATGCGCTTCAAATTCATCGCTGTCGTCGCCCTCGCCTTATTGGCCGGCTGCGCCACCCCGCCACCGCCGGAGCCAGGCAGCGCTGCCAGCAAGGTCGTGGCCATGGGCAAGCTCAAGAACATCGTAGTCGGCGCCATGCGCGTGGCCCGGGAAAACGGCTTCATGACGGTCAATGCGCAGCTGAGCAACACCAGCTACAACAACAAGACCTTCTACTACCGTTTTGCCTGGCTCGGCCCTGAAGGTTTCCCGGTTGCCGAAGAAGAAACCTGGAAAAGCCAGATGATGTATGGCGAGCAGACCAGTTTCATTCAGGCCATTGCGCCAACCGCCAAAGCCGTGGATTTCCGTCTCGAAATCAAAACGCCTTAAGCCCTACACCATTCGTTCAGTTCTAGAGAGCATTCCCATGTTTGCACGCTTTTCGTTCATCGCCGTCATCGCCCTCCTGGCCAGCGGTTGCGCCAACACTTCTCCGACCCTGGGCAGTAAAAACATCAGCTACGGTGACACCAAGGCCGTGGAAACCGTGACCAACGAGTTCGGCTCCACCGACCTGCAGATGATCGCCGAATCCATGACCCGCTCCCTGGCCCAGTCCGGCATCCTGCAAGGCCGTCCGGTGGTTCAGGTTTACGACGTGAAGAACAAGACCAGCGAGTACATCGATACCCGCGAAATCACCACCAGCATCAAGACCCAGCTGATGAAGACCGGCGTCGCCCGCTTCGCCAGCGACAACACTGCCATGCAAAGCCAGGTTGACCAGCTCAAGCTGCAAAACCAGAGCGGCCTGTACAAGAAGAGCACCGTCGCCAAGACTGGCAACATGATCGCAGCCAAGTATCGCATCGAAGGCTCGATCAGCTCGATCGTCAAGCGCAGCAGCGATTACAAGGACGTCTTCTACAAATTCAGCCTGCAGTTGATCGACGTTGAAAGCGGTCTGGCCGAGTGGATGGACGAAAAAGAGATTCGCAAAACCACGGAGCGTTAATCGATGCGCACATGGATTGGCATGATGGCCCTGGCTTGCGCGTTCAGCGTGCAAGCGGCCCCGAAAGTCGCAGTAGCGGACCTGGCGTATCAGGAACGGGTGGAACAATACGTCCACACTGTTTCGGCCCAGAGCAACCACAGCCAGAGCTATTACGGCGCCAGTGGTTCGTCCAGTTATGACGAGTACGAAGCAACCAGCAGCTACATCGAGCAAGGCGAGCTGCGTAAATTCACCGGCGACATCAAGGGCGAGATTCTGCGCACCGGCATGTTCCAACTGGTGCAAGGCACGCCGTACACAGCATCGTCCAAAGGTGACGTGTATGACGTGATCAAGCGCATCAAGGCCGGTAGCTTCAAGGGTGCCGACTACGTGCTGTTCGGCACCGTGTCAGACATCGACTTCACCCGCGACATGAACGAGCTGGCCAACACCGACAGCTATTCGGCAGTGCTGGGGCTGACGCTGGTGGCGGATTTCAGTCTGATCAACACCAAGACCTATGAGATCACCTCGGCCTTCACCGCGATGGGCGAAGGTCAGGACACCAAACTGGTGAATGGCCGGGATATCAAGATTTCGCTGAACCGCCCACGGGTGGTACGTGATGTGTCCAAGGCGCTGGGTGAGGATGTGGCTGCGCAACTGAGCCAACAGCTCGGTGGCGGTGGCTATGAGCAGCCGGGGCAGGCGCCGCTGCGCAATAACCTGCCAGCAGACACCGCGCCGGTCATTCTGCACTGAGATTCAGGTCGGCCACCTTGTGGCGAGGGGGCTTGCCCCCGTTCGGCTGCGAAGCAGTCGTAAGTCCTGTGTACGCGGTATATCCGGGAAATTGAGGTGACTGGTTTTGGGGCCGCTTCGCGACCCAACGGGGGCAAGCCCCCTCGCCACAGATGAAAAAGGCGACCTGAAAAGGTCGCCTTTTTTCGTGCCTGAAGGTTTTACACCGCGGCTTTGCGCAGGGTCGCCATGAACGCCGCCGCGCCGATGAACAGCCCGGCAAAGGTGCGGTTCATGCGTATCTGCTGCTTGGGTGTGCGCAACAATCGCAGCACTTTGGCCGCCAGCCCGGTGTAACCGGCCATGACGATCAGGTCGACACAGATCATGGTCACGCCGAGGATCAGGTACTGGGCTACCAGCGGCGCGTGGGGGTCGATGAATTGCGGCAGCACCGCGAGCATGAACACCAAGGCCTTGGGGTTGCTGACGTTTACAAGAAAACCACGGAACATCAGCGCCATCGGCTTGCCGATCTGCCGAATGGCCGCGTCGTCGTTCATATCATTGGGCAGCGCGCGCCATTGCTTGACCGCGAGGTAGACCAGGTAGGCCACGCCAAACCATTTGATCGCATAGAAAGCCGTAGCGGAGGCCGCGAGGATCGCACCGACACCGGCAGCAACAATCGCAATCTGCAACGCCAGACCCAGTTGCAGCCCCAGGGCGTTCCAGTAACCGCGCCAGAAACCATAACGCAAACCGCTGGACATCGACGCAATGGCGCCGGCTCCGGGAGAAAGACTGATCACCCAGCAAGCGGCAAAAAACGCCAGCCATGTTTGAAGCACCATCGCACACCTCGACTCAGACTCGTGACAGACGTCTAAGCTAATGCGCCTTTGGGCCAATGACTACCGTTTTTTTGTAGGACAGAGCCACTGCCGACCAGCGTTTACGGCTGTAAAGCCTCATCGCCAGCAGGCTGTGGTGCTCGGTTGATCACAGAAAACAGGTTCGCTGAGGATCAATGTGGGAGCGAGCCTGCTCGCGATTGCGGTGTGTCGGGCTACAGAGCGTCTATTTTTCGAACCCGTTCGAAGAGAACACATCAGTGCCACGCCAGCGTCGAACCGAGCGCTGGAAGAACAGGCTATTGGGCACTTGAACCATGGCGCTGCCGGTGCCGAGTTCTTCGGCTTCGATCAGCGTGGTGTAGAGCAGATTGATCGCCACCACCCGGCCTTTGACGCCGGGCTTGTCGGTGGTATCCACCAACTCGACCACATCGCCGATACGGAATGGGCCGACGGTGAAGATCAGGATCGCGCACAGCAGGTTGGACAGCACGCTCCACATGGCGAAAAACGCCACGGCGGCTACCGCGACGAAACCGGACAACGCCGTCCAGAGCACCGTGGCCGACACGCCAAGGCGTTCCAACACGAAGATCAGCGCGCTGCCCATGATCAGCCAGCGCAAACCGCCGCGCAGCGGCATGAAAAACTGCGGCGGAAACGGGTAGCGCTCACCCAATCGAGTCAGGCATTTAGCGACGACACGCTGGGCGATATAGCCGGCCAGCAGGATTAGCAGGATTTGCACGACCAGCCAGAGCGGCTCACCCCACCCAGCCGGCAAAGGCAGCTTGAAGGCTTCCATCAGGACAGTGCCTCCAGCTCCGCCTGCATGCTTTCCAGCAGTTCCAGCGCTTCCATCCAGGCTTCTTCCAGTTCGGCTTCACGCACCTTCAGCTTGGCTTGTTCAGCCAGCAAATCACGCAAATCGTTCTTGCGCATCGGCTCGTAAATGTCGCTGTCGCCAAGGCTGGTATCGATCTTCGCCAGCTTCTCGTGCAGCTTGCCCAGCTCGGCTTCAAGCTTGTCGGCCTCGCGCTTGTGCGGTGCCAACTGCTGACGCAATGCAGCAGCGGCCTGGCGCTGGGCCTTCTTGTCGGTCTTGTCCGGATTGACCGGGGTATTGCTGACCGGGGCATTGCGTTGACGGTATTCGACCAGCCAACGGGCGTAGTCTTCCAGGTCGCCGTCGAATTCCTCGACCTTGCCGTCTGCCACCAGATAGAAATTGTCAGTGGTGCTTTTGAGCAGATGGCGATCGTGTGAGACCACCAGTACCGCGCCACTGAATTCCTGCAGGGCCATGGTCAGCGCCAGGCGCATTTCCAGATCCAGGTGGTTGGTAGGTTCGTCGAGCAGCAACAAGTTCGGTCGATCCCAAGCGATCAATGCCAAGGCCAGACGCGCCTTCTCACCGCCGGAAAAATTCAGTACCGGCTCATCGATACGCGCGCCGCGGAAGTCGAACCCGCCGAGGAAGTCGCGCAGGGTCTGCTCACGCTCGGTCGGCGCCAGGCGCTGCAAGTGCAGCAACGGGCTGGACTTGGAGTCGAGGGAATCGAGCTGATGCTGGGCGAAGTAGCCAACGACGGTGTTTTCACCGCGCGTCAGGCGACCGGCCAACGGCTCAAGCTCACCGGCGAGGTTTTTGATCAAGGTCGATTTACCCGCGCCGTTCGGGCCGAGCAAGCCGATCCGCGCGCCTGGGGTCAGTTGCAGCTTGACCTTCTCCAGAATGGCTTTGTCGCCGTAACCCAGTCGAGCATCCGACAGATCGATCAACGGGCTGGAAATTTTCGTCGATTCGCGGAAGACGAAATCAAACGGAGAATCGACGTGCGCGGCGGACAGCTCTTCCATCCGCTCCAGCGCCTTGATCCGGCTCTGGGCCTGACGGGCCTTGGTGGCCTGGGCCTTGAAGCGGGCGATATAGCTTTCCATGTGCGCACGTTGCGCCTGTTGCTTCTCGTAGGCCTGTTGTTGCTGGGCCAGACGTTCGGCACGGGCGCGTTCGAAGGCGCTATAACCACCGCGATACAGGGTGATCTTGCGTTGATCGACGTGGGCTACGTGATCGACCACGGCATCGAGGAAGTCCCGGTCGTGGGAAATCAGCATCAAAGTGCCGGGGTAGCTTTTAAGCCACTCTTCGAGCCAGATGATGGCGTCGAGGTCCAAGTGGTTGGTCGGTTCGTCGAGCAGCAACAGGTCCGAAGGGCACATCAAAGCCTGCGCCAGGTTCAGACGCATCCGCCAGCCACCGGAGAAATCTCCTACTTGCCGATCCATCTGCTCATTGGTGAACCCAAGGCCGGCCAGCAGCTTTCGAGCCCGGGCATCGGCGGTGTAGCCGTCGGCGCTGTCGAGTTCCGAGTGCAGGCGGGCCTGAGCAGCACCGTCATGGGCCGCTTCGGCTGCGGCGAGGTCGCGTTGCACCTCGCGCAGGCGCAGGTCACCATCGAGCACGTAGTCGACCGCAATGCGTTCGAGCGTCTCGATTTCCTGGCGCATGTGGGCGATGCGCCAGTCGGCCGGCAAGAAGCAGTCACCCGAGTCCGGGTGCAGTTCGCCACGAATCAAGGCGAACAGGCTCGATTTGCCGGCGCCGTTGGCACCGATGAGGCCGGCTTTGTGGCCGGCGTGCAGGGTCAGCTCGGCGTCTTCTAGCAGACGTTGCGGGCCACGCTGTAAAGTCAGGTTCTGAAGTCGAATCATAATGGCGGCGGAGTCTACCAGCTTCGCTCGCAACTGGCGCGAGTAGCACTATGTCCTCTGACCTGTGGAGCTTTTCCCTTGGCACTTACGCCCGTCCCGGCGTTGAAGATGCCTGCCTGCAATTACAGTCGGCAGGGGTGAACGTGTGCCTGCTGCTCTGTGGATTGTGGCTTGGACAGCGAGGTGTCGCCTGCAACGGGCAACGATTACAGCAACTTCGCTACGTGGCCGCGCCCTGGGACGCGGAGGTCGTGCGACCGCTACGGGCGCTGCGCAGGCAATGGAAAGCCGGCGCGGCCGAGGATGCCGAACTGAATACGTTGCGCGAACAAGTCAAAACCCTGGAACTGCAAGCCGAGCGACAGTTGTTGTTGCGACTGGAGCGGTCGGCAAAGAGCTGGCCGCAGGATGAGGCGACCGATCTCTCGGCCTGGCTGGAAGGTGTGGCGGCGAGCGCCGCCAACCTGGACCGCGACGCGCTGCATCAGCTGCGCGTCGCGGTAACCGGCACTTAGGAAGCGCTGGTTGGGGTAGTGCTGGTGCTCGAGGACGCGGCTGGCGTTGGCGCAGACGTGGTGGTCGAGGTGGTTGCTGCAGGCGCGGGCGAAGCCGAAGAAGCCGGGGCCGGAGTTGCTGGCTTGATCGCTGGCGCAGCAGCCGGTTTGGCAACGGCGACTGGCTTTTTCACGGCCGGTTTTGCTGCTGGTTTTGCAGCCGGTTTTGCAGCGGCTGGTTTTGCAGCAGTGGCTGGCTTGGCAGCGGCAGCAGGTTTCGCAGCAGCAGTTCTGGCAGCCGGTTTAGCGGCGGGTTTGGCCGCAGCTTTTGCAGCGGGTTTAGCAGCTGGTTTGGCAGCTGGCTTGGCAGCTGGCTTGGCTGCGGCGGTTTTAGCCGCGACAGGTTTGGCGGCTGGCTTGGCAGCCGGTTTAGCGGCGGCAGTTCTAGCGGCTGGCTTGGCAGCAGATTTAGCCGCTGGTTTTGCCGCTGCGGTTTTTGCCACGGCGGGTTTGGCAGCCGTGGTTCTTGCAGCTGGTTTAGCGGCAGCTGTTTTGGCAGCAGCTGGCTTGGCGGCAGGTTTGGCAGCCGTCGTTTTAGCCGCTGGTTTTGCAGCACTGGCAGCGACTGGTTTTTTCACCGCCGGTTTTGCGGCTGGCTTGGCTGCGGCTTTCACCGGGGCTTTGGCAGCAGGCTTGGCCGGTGCTTTTGCAGCAGCTGGTTTGGCGGCGGCTTTCTTCGCAGGTGCCGCAGCTGGCTTGGCCGAACGCAGGGACAACGCCTTGCCGACAGCCTCTTGGACACGACCGACACCCTGGGCCAGTTTCAGGCTTTCTTGAGCGTCGCGTTTGAGTTGCAGGATGTAGCTGCGCGTTTCGGACTGGCGATCCTTGAGGGCATCGAGCAAGTCCTCAAGTTCTTTCACCGCCTCTTTAGCCTTGGCTTGCGCCTTGGCTTTGCCGGCCGCCGCAGCGTCCTGCAATTTGGTCCGGGATTTGTGCAGTTTTTCCTGCGCTTTTCCGCGCTGCTTTTCCAACTTGGCGAGCAGTTTTTCAGCATCAGCCATAGCTTGGGAACAAGCGTTTTCCAAATGCTCGAGCAAGCTGCCCGAGAGTTGTTGGAGTAAGTGCAACGGAGTATTTACAGGCTTCTTGGTGGCCGACATGGTTTACCTCCTGGCTGACGTGAATGCGGCTCATACTAGACCTCTGCTGCAACCGCCGCTAGGGCATGTTGACAGTATCGAAAGCACTCCGTTGCAACGAATCAAAAAAGTTCTGCGCTTAGGTAAAACCAGTTCACCTTCGAGCGCATTCGCACTGGCATAATCCTGCGCATCTCAGGTCGGAGAGTGCCCATGTCGCGCTACCTTTTTTTATCGCTGTGCGTGTTTTTTTCCGTGGCCCAGGCCGCCGAAAAAAACGCCGCAAATGACGCTCACGATCTCGCTTACAGCTTGGGTGCAAGCCTTGGCGAACGCTTGCGCCAGGAAGTTCCGGACCTGCAACTCCAGGCCCTGCTCGAAGGTTTGCAACAAGCCTATCAGGGCAAGCCGCTGGCACTGAAAGATGAACGGATCGAACAGATTCTGGCTGAGCATGAAGCCCGGGTTGCCATGCAATCGCCTGTGCCGCAAAGCGAATTGGCTTTGGAAAACGAGAGACGTTTTCTCGCCGAGGAAAAAGCCAAACCCGGCGTTCGCGAACTGGCCGATGGAATATTGCTGACAGAGTTGGCGCCGGGCACCGGTGCCAAGGCCGGTCCGAATGGGAAGGTCCAGGTGCTGTATATCGGACGCCTGCCTGACGGCTCGGTGTTCGACCAGAACAGCCAGCCGCAGTGGTTCAGTCTTGATAGCGTAATCAGCGGATGGCGCAGTGCGCTGCAAAACATGCCGGTCGGTGCGAAATGGCGCCTGGTGATTCCATCGGCCCAAGCCTACGGTGCCGACGGTGCCGGCGACCTGATCGCGCCGTTCACACCACTGGTATTCGAAGTCGAATTGCGTGGTGCTACAAGCTGAAAGCCGGAAACGAAAAACGGCGCGCATTGGCGCACCGTTTTTTGAGGGTGTTGCTGGATAAGGTTCAGGCCTGAACCGAATCCTCTTCCTTGTGAGCGGTGTGCAGCACTTCGATCAGGCAGTCTTCCAGTTCGAAGCGTTCGTGCAACAAGCCACCCAGCTCCTTGAATTTCTCCGCGACACACTTACCGGCATCACACAGGTCGTTGAATGCCAGCAGCTTCTCGGTAATGACGTCGATGCGCGGGTAGATCGTCTCGGCCAACTCCAGACCGCGAGTATCACCGAACGCCTTGGCTTCGCCGGTCAGCTGTTCGTAGATCTCGAAATGCCCGGCAGACACGTAGTCGACCAGCACACCGCAGAATTCCTGCAACGGTTTTCGGTTCTCGCCCAAAGCTTCGGGCTTGGCGCCGAGAGCATCATAGGCCCGAACCAGTTCGTGACGCTCCTGCAACCAGCGATCGATCAGCAGATGCACTCCACCCCAGCGTTCCTGAGCATTCTGACAACTTTCGAGCATGGTGATTCTCTCTTCCCTTGTGGGTCATGCTGCTCTACACCTGTCGCACACTTGAAGATCAAGAATCGACCAGGCAGAGCGTCATTCGAGCAACATAAATCCAATGACACGTGCGGGCCAGATTATGCCCGCGCGCCTATGGCTTCAAGGTACGCAGGAGATAAAGTTCATACAAGTGTTTAATCGCCCGCCAGTACCCGGTGCGACGACTCGCCGCTGAGCGGTCGCTGACACGCGATCCAGACAAGGCGCAGCAACTGATGCCCGCCCAGAATCATCATCGCAACGAAGAACAGCAGACTCCACTCCGGAATGCTCAGGTCGAACAGCGTCCAGGAAATTTCCGCGCAATCGGCGGTTCCTTTGAACATTCGCTGCACGACACACAGCCAGGGCCTACTGGCGAACAGATCGGCCAGATCAGTCGAGCATGCCGATAGCTGATGCACCGGATCGCTCTGCAACACCACCTGCCGCCATGCAGTGATGGTCCCCGCCAGACTGCAGAGCAGACCCAACAGCCAATACAGGAACGACCCGAAGCGGCCAGGCCCCTGCACTGAAGCCACCAGGCAGACACCCGTGAGCAGTGCCAGGCAAACCCGTTGCAACAGGCACAACCCGCAAGGCTTGAGGCCGACCGCATATTCCAGGTAATAGGAAACGCCCAAGGCCAGGGCACCTGCAATGAAAACCATGAAAAACAAGGAGCGTGAGCAGGCCAAAGACATGGCTTTTCCGTAACAGTAGAGACAGGCGGTTACGGTAGAGGAAAGCGCGGCAGCCTTTCAAGGCAGACCACCACGGACACTTCACCAGAAGTGTAGGGAATTCCCGACAGGGTCGAGAGGATTTGATGTAGTCCTCTGTAGGACTTTGCCGGCGAAGGATTACAACGCTGAAACAGTGGCGGATTCGAATCGATTCCTGCCCCTTGTAGCAGCTGGCGCAGCCTGCGTTCGGCTGCGCAGCAGTCGTCCAGATTTATGCGATCCACCTGATCAAACCGTGGCGCCTGATTTACGACTGCTGCGCAGCCGAACGCCGCCTTCGGCAGCTGCTACATAGGTCTGGCTCAGGAAATCAGGCGTGAGCCGGCACCGGCAGCGGTGCCGCCAGCAAGCGCTCATCCAGCAGACCCAAGCCCTCCTGGAACAGCTGATTACTGCGTTCGGTGTCACCCAGTTGCGCCAGCAACCGCGCCAGCTCGGCGCAGGCTTCAGGGTTGCGCTGTACACGCAGGCTGCTCTCCAGATAATCCCTGGCCTTGCCCCACAGACTGCTTTGCAGACACAAACGGCCCAACGTCAGCAACAGGCTCGGGTCGGCGGGATGATCCTTGAGCCAACCCTCGGCGGTGTGCAGTTGCCTGGCCGGATCGCTGCCGCGAACCAGCCCGTAAAGGCGTGCCAGATGGCTGTCGTATTTGTGCTTGAGGGCTGCACGCAGGACCTCCTCGGCCTCCACCTGTGCGCCCAGTTGCCGCAATTGATCGGCATAGGCCAGCACCAGTTGCGGTTCCTGGCGCTGAGCAGCGGTGAGTTGCTGCCAGGCGCGATTGAGCGATTGCAAACCGACCGTTCCGTCCTCTTCCCGGTGCGCCGCCAACGAAAGATTTTCACCCCAGGCCCGGCGCTCCAGCTCAGCCAGTTCGGCCGGTGGCAACACCTTGTCCTTGCGTAACTCCGGCAACAAGCGAATCACTGCCGACCAGTCGCCCCGCTGCTGAAGCAGGCGCTGCAACTGGCGCAAGGTCTGGACGTTATGAGGATGACGCTCGTGCATGGCTTGCAGGGTCACCAGCGCGCCTTCAGTGTCGCCGCGATCAGTCTGCAATTGGGCATGGTTCAAGGCAATCGCCAGTTCGGCCTGGGGCTGCCGCTCGAGGGCGCGCTCCAGCAGGTTGTCGCTTTCCTCGTAGTGACCTTGTTCGTTCGCGGCGCGGGCGGCACCGAGGTAGTAGAGCAACGGCTGGCGCTCGGCTTCCGCTGCGCGATACAGATGACGCTGCGCACTGGCCCAACGGCCCTCGGCCAAATCCAGCTGACCGTGCTCGATCGCTACTTGCACCCGTCGACTGCGATTGCGCCGTGACCATGGATTGACCACTCCACCGGAAGTCGTCACCAGCTCGATCAACGCCTTGATGCCCCAGAACACCAGCCACAGCACCACCATCAGGGCCAGGGTTGCCCACAAGCTAGATTCGTAACGGAAGCTCTTGTAGGCGATCAGCACGTAGCCGGAATGCTCGGCAATCGCCAATCCCAGCGCAGCGGCAGCGGCGATAACCACGAACACGATCACATAGAGGCGCTTCATGGCGTGGCCTCCTGCATAGTGCTCGCGGCAGGTTTGGCCAGAGGTTTCACCGACTCCTCGGCGTTGACGTTGCGCCGCTCAAGGTAGGCCTGCACCGAACTCAACGTGCCCGTCAGATCTGGCGTGACCACCGTGACCGGCTGCTTGCTCAACTCGACCACCTGCTCGAGCATGATTTTGCTCTGAGGGTTGTCCGGGTTGAAGTTGCCCTTGAGCACGTCCCGCGCCTCGGCCAGCGCCTGGGTGTAAACCGCGGCCTGGCCATTGAGCGCGGCCCACTGCGCCTGCTCCAGCGCCAGGCTCAGGGCCAGACGCACCTGGCTCAGGCTCTGCCCTGCCAGCAACGGCCGGACATTCTTGTCGGCGTTGAAATCGATGCGGATATAACGCGAGATCTGATCCCACCATTGCGCCCAGCGACTGGCGCCGTCGCCATCGGCGGTCAGGCCCAGCAGGGATTCGCCACGGTCCTTGTACTCAGGCGCCAGCTCGGTGAGGCTGATCACCTGGTCGCGCAAGGCACCCAGTCGCAGGAACAATCCGGTGCGATCCGGCTGTTCGGTACTGCGCAGGGCTACCAGGGTTTTGGCCACTTGCTCGCGAGCGGCAAAAGCCCCCGGGTCGTTCTGTTCACGGAGAATTTCATCGGCGCCTTGCACCAGGGCCTGGGCGCTGCTGATGTCCTGCAACGCCGACAGACGCAGGCTGGCCAGACGCAGCAAGTGCTCGGCTTCAGCCAGACGCCAGTCCTTGCGGCTCGCGCCGAGGACGGTTTCCAGGCGTTGATTCAAGCGTTGCTGATCGCCTTGAAGTTGGGTGACCAAGCGACTGCGCGCGTCGAGTTCCTCGGCGGCCGGCATTTGCTCAAGGCGAGCCGTCAGGCGTTGCTCGTTGAGTTTCAAGCTCTGGGCCTGATCGTTCAGCGCCTGAACCTGACTCAACTGTTGCTGGTTATTGGCTTGCAGGTGACGCACCTGCCAGACTCCCCAACCGCCCACGGCAACACCGGCAGCGCCCAACAGCAGCGCGACGATTGCCAACCCATTGCCTCGGCGCTGCTCAACAGCAGGTGGCGCAGTTTCAACCGGTGCATCAGCCGGTGCATCAAGCACGGGCCGGACGTCATCTTTAGGCAAGGCTGTTTCGCTCACGTATCCATCCTTTGCATTAGAAAACGGGCACGGGGTGTTCCCGTAACGCCGCCAGCAATGCCGCGGCACTGGCGCCACGACAATCCACAACTGTTTGGGCCCCGGCGGCGCGTGCCAGCTCGGCGACCCTGGGGCTTGGAACAAACAACGGCAGCCGCACCATGCTCGGCCAGGCATCGCCAGCCAATCGGTGCAGGTGCTCAAAACCCTGTCCACTGCTGACCACCAGCCCGTTCAAGCGTTCCGCCTTGATCCGGTCAGACAGCGTTGCCGACGGGTACTGCGGCAAACCGCGTCGGTACAACTCCAGATACTCGACACTAGCACCAAGCTCGCGTAAACGCTCAGCCAGCAGCTCGCGCCCACCCTCCCCGCGCATGATCAACACTCGCGGATCGGGGCCGGCGACAGACTCGCGCAACGGCGCAAGCTCAAGCAAGGCTTCGCTGTCGTCGCCGTCGACCGGGAAGCTCACATCCAACCCGTTATCCTCGAGAATCTGCGCCGTCGCCGCGCCCACGCTGAACCACTTCAGGCACGGTGGCTGCGACCAGTACTGGTTGAGCAGATCGACAGCGATTCTGGCGGCCGGTTTGCTGACCACGATCACCGCGCAATAGCTATCCAGGTTCTGAATCACTTCACGCATTGTGTCAGAGGCGGGAATCGGCTCGATATCCAAAAGCGGCAAGCTGCTGCTGAAAACCCCCGCGTCAGCCAGCACACGGGCAAGCGCCGCCGATTCATCCGCAGGACGCGTCAGCAACAGGCGCCAGCCAGTCACTCGTGACCTGCCTCGCCATAGACTGCTTTCAGAATGTCGGCGGCGCCCTGGCTCAGCAGGTCTTCGGCCACTTGCACACCCAATGCCTCGGCATCAGCCCTTGGCGCACGGGCCTCGGCGCTGAGCAACAGGCCGCCGCTCGGATCACCCACCAACCCACGCAACCAGATCTGCTCGCCTTCAAGCACGGCGTAGCAAGCGATCGGCACCTGGCAGCCGCCATTCAAATGTTTGTTGAGAGCACGTTCGGCAGTAACACGAATAGCCGTGTCCTGATGATGCAGCGGCGCCAGCAGCGCGTGGATTTCAGTGTCGGCGCTACGGCATTCGATACCGACCGCGCCCTGGCCACCGGCCGGCAGACTGTCTTCGACACTGATGGCCGAAGTGATGCGGTCTTCGAAGCCCAGGCGAATCAAACCCGCTGCGGCGAGGATGACGGCGTCGTATTCGCCGGCATCGAGCTTGGCCAGGCGAGTGTTGACGTTGCCGCGCAGGAAGCGGATTTCCAGGTCCGGGCGGCGGGTCAGCAACTGCGCCTGACGACGCAGGCTGGAAGTACCGACAACGCTGCCTGGCGGCAACTCATCCAGGCTGGCATAGGTATTGGAGACAAATGCATCACGCGGGTCTTCGCGCTCGCAGATGCAGAACAGGCCGAGACCTTCGGGGAAGTCCATCGGCACGTCTTTCATGGAATGCACGGCGATGTCGGCTGCGTTTTCCAGCAGCGCGGTTTCCAGTTCCTTGACGAACAGGCCCTTGCCGCCGATTTTCGACAGCGGCGAATCGAGCAGCTTGTCGCCTCGACTGACCATGGGAACCAGCGTCACGAGCAGGCCCGGATGGGCCTGTTCCAGACGAGCCTTGACGTATTCGGCCTGCCACAGGGCGAGAGCACTTTTGCGGGTGGCGATGCGGATTTCGCGAGAGGACATGGATCAATCCGTACTGAATAGATACGGCAGATAATAACAGCTCAGCCAAATCCACTTTGACTTGTATCAGAAACTGCGTGGCCTCCCTGGCCCTCAATGTCCGGTAACAGGATAGAAATCCGCCCTGAATGACGGATTAAAGCTGTTGCATCATTTTGCGCACGCCGGCCACATGGCGTCGACTGACGATCAGGGCATCGCCGTTCAGGCCTTTGAGAAACAGCTGGAAATGCCCCAGGGGCGTGCGTTGCAGCCGTTCGATGCGTTCGCGAGCCACCAGTGCGTTGCGGTGGATCCGCACGAAACGGTCGCCAAATTCGTCTTCGAGGGCCTTGAGTGGTTCGTCGAGCAGCACTTCACCGCCTTCATGACGCAAGGTGACGTACTTGTGGTCGGCAATGAAGTAGACCACCTGACCCAACGGAATCAGCTCGATGCCTTTACGGGTGCGGGCGCTGATGTGGCTGCGCGGGCCGCTACCGGTTTCGGCCGCCGGGCGAGTCAAGGCCGCGAGTTGGACGCGATTGGGTCGCTCGGCTTTCTTTAATGCTTCGTGTAACTGTTCTGTGCGCACTGGCTTCACCAGATAACCCACGGCGCTAGCCTGTAGGGCTTCCACGGCAAATTCATCGGGCCCGGTGCAAAACACCACGGCGGGCGGGGTTTCGCGTTCGCACAATCGTGCAGCCACTTGCAGGCCATCGAGGCCCGGCATGCGAATATCGAGTAGCACGATATCCGGTTTGTGACTGTCGATCAGTGCCAACGCCTCTTCGCCGTTCGTGGCGCTGGGCTCCAGGACATTGTATCCCTCGAGTTCGCCGACCATTCGGCTCAGGCGCTCGCGGGCCAGGGGTTCGTCATCAACGATCAGGACATTCATATTGCGCTGGATTCCTGCGTGAGTCTCGCACAAGGATAGCGTAGACAGGTGAAGTGACGTCCGTCACCGCGATCCACGCTAAGACTAGCGCGAGGGCCAAAAAGTGCCGCGAGACCGGCGGCTAAATTTTTATCTGCCGCGTGACTGGCGGCCCAGGCCCGCACTGGCGAGGCATCGCCGTAGGGTTTGCTGATACACAATATGAACACCCCTCTTCTCTCTATAGTCAGCTGCAGCATCGAGAAGTGCGCTGATCCTCTGTCCAACTGTAGACGGTTGCCGGGACGATATTGCTCAATTGAAAAATATCGTTGCGCAATTTCCGTATCGTTTGCTTCGAGCAGGGGTCGCACGATGAGAAAAAAACCTGTCGACCAGTGTCAGCGACAGGATTGGCAACCCTGTTATTATCCGCGTCAGCGTTTCACGCCATCTTTCTTCAAGCCGATACGAGCGAATTCATGAGCACTGACAAGACCAATCAGTCCTGGGGCGGCCGCTTCAGTGAACCCGTCGACGCCTTCGTCGCCCGCTTCACCGCCTCCGTCACCTTCGACCAGCGCCTGTATCGCCACGACATCATGGGCTCGATCGCCCACGCCAGCATGCTGGCCAAGGTCGGCGTGCTGACCGATGCCGAGCGCGACAGCATCATCGATGGCCTGAACACCATCCAGGGTGAAATCGAGGCCGGCCAGTTCGACTGGCGCATCGACCTTGAAGATGTGCACATGAACATCGAGGCGCGTCTGACCGACCGCATCGGCGTGACCGGTAAAAAGCTGCACACCGGCCGCAGCCGTAACGACCAGGTCGCCACCGACATCCGCCTGTGGCTGCGTGACGAGATCGACCTGATCCTCAGCGAAATCACCCGCTTGCAACAAGGCTTGCTGGAGCAGGCCGAGCGCGAAGCCGCCAGCATCATGCCGGGCTTCACTCACTTGCAAACCGCGCAGCCGGTGACCTTCGGGCACCACATGCTGGCCTGGTTCGAAATGCTCAGCCGCGACTACGAGCGTCTGGTCGACTGCCGCAAGCGCACCAACCGCATGCCGCTGGGCAGCGCCGCACTGGCGGGCACCACTTACCCGATCGACCGCGAATACACCGCTCAACTGCTGGGCTTCGACGCTGTCGGCGGTAACTCCCTGGACAACGTGTCCGATCGCGACTTCGCCATCGAGTTCTGCTCGGCCGCGAGCATCGCGATGATGCACTTGTCGCGGTTCTCCGAAGAGTTGGTGCTGTGGACCAGCGCGCAGTTCCAATTCATCGATCTGCCGGACCGTTTCTGCACCGGCAGCTCGATCATGCCGCAAAAGAAAAACCCGGACGTGCCGGAGCTGGTTCGCGGCAAGACTGGCCGGGTATTCGGCGCGCTGATGGGCCTGTTGACCTTGATGAAAGGCCAGCCACTGGCCTACAACAAGGACAACCAGGAAGACAAGGAACCGCTGTTCGACGCCGCCGACACCCTGCGCGATTCGCTGCGGGCCTTTGCCGACATGATCCCGGCGATCAAGCCCAAGCACGCGATGATGCGCGAAGCGGCTCTGCGCGGTTTCTCCACCGCCACCGACCTGGCCGACTATCTGGTGCGCCGTGGCCTGCCGTTCCGTGATTGCCACGAGATCGTTGGCCATGCCGTGAAGTACGGCGTGGAAAGCGGCAAGGACCTGGCGGAAATGAGTCTGGAAGAACTGCGCAAGTTCAGCGATCAGATCGAGCAGGACGTATTTGCCGTGCTGACCCTGGAAGGCTCGGTGAATGCTCGTGACCACATCGGCGGCACTGCGCCGGCGCAGGTCAAGAAGGCTGTTGCTCGCGGTCAGGCGTTGCTCGCCAGCCGCTAAAAGCATCGCGGGCAAGCCCGCTCCCACAAGAATCTCCGACTGGCCAAAATCTATGGCAGACAGAGAAACCTGTGGGAGCGGGTTTGCCCGCGATGACTGACGTCAGAGCACTACAAAACTTACTTCTTCGACGCGATCATCTGCAGAAACGCAGGCATCGCCGCGTCCTTGTCCTTTGCGATCCGCTGCACATGCGGGTTCTGTTCCAGACGCTCCTGCAGCGCCTTGGCCGCCGGCATTTCAGCCAACAGATCGATATCAAACAGCTTCTGCGCCACGGCACGCGCCATCGGCACGCTGTACAAGAAATACAAATCCGCAATGCTGAGACTGTCGCCCGCTACGTAAGGGGCAAACTTGCCGTGCCTGCCCAGTGAGGCGAACCCCAGCAGCAGCTCGGCCTTGGTCTTGTCCTTGATCGCCTCCGGCACAGACATGCCGAAAAACGCTTCGGGGTAGCAGGCGCGCGCCGGCAGTTCGATGTACAACTCGATTTCCTTGGCCAAAGCCAGCGCCTGCGCTCGCTCGAAGGGCTCGCTCGGCAGCAGCGGCGTGCCTTTCTGGCTCTGCTCGAGGTACTCGAGAATCACGCTGGTTTCGTTGATGAAACCTTGTTCGACGCCCAGCACCGGAACCTTCCCACGTGGGCTGATGGCTAGCGTCTCGGGGGTAGTGCCTGGGTAAAACGGCACTTCTTCAAATGGCAGTCCCTTCTCCAGCAACGCCAGCTTGACCATGTTGTAGTAGTTGCTGACGCAAAATCCATAAAGCTTGAGCATTACATAGCCTCCAGGCCGTGCAGGGGGTTGGCAGCGCCAGTTATAGAACGCCCGGGTACTTCTTGCCAGCAGCATCACAGCGCTGAATGCAGGTAAACTGGCGCCTTTCCTTGAGGAGCCTGCCATGAGCGAGCCTAACGATATCGACAACGACGAAGAAGAGTTCACCGAAACGACGCTGATCGAAGCGATCGAGAACCAGATCGAAAGCGATAACCCGCCAGCGGCCAAGGCGACCTTCAACAAGCTGACCCTGGTCGGCTACGAGCGTGAAGAAATCCTCAGCCTGATGGCTCACGTGCTGGCGGTGGAAATCGACGCGATCCTCGAAGAAGACCGCGCGTTCAACACCGAATGGTACGAAGCTGCGCTGCGCGCTCTGCCAGAGTTGCCGCCGGAAAAGAAATAACTCCCCAGATCCGTAGGAGCGAGGCTTGCCCGCGAAGAACGATGACGCGGTTTTTCAGGAAGACCGCGATATCGTTCTTCGCGGGCAGCCTCGCTCCTACAGAAACCACGCCCCCGCCAGGGAATGCTCCCCCCGAGGCGAAAAAACCCTGTTACGAGCACTGGACATGCTGCGCGAGTGGGATCACCTTAGGAGCGCTATCGTCCAATTCCTAGAAAGTCTGGAGTCCTTATGTCGCTTACCCCTGAGTTGGTTGCCGAACTGGAAATCCTCGCCCTCTTCAACCTGGACAGTTCCCAGGAAGGTTTGAAAATTCATCAGACCGCTGCCCCGAAAGCCATTTCCGCTGCCCAAAGACTGTTCGACAAAGAATTGATCACCCAGCCCGATGGCGGTTATCTGACCAGCCTGGGGCGTGACGCTGCACAAAATGTGCAAACCGTTCTAACCATTCTGTCCGTGCGCGAAACAGCCTGAGCCTCACCGCATCGCCCACGGAAACCTCTGTCACGGGATTTCCGCGGGCACACTTTGGTGCCCGCTGTCGCCCTGCGATAGGAACCTGACGTCAGAAATACAAAATCAGCTTAAAAGTCCCGGGGCCGAGGCGCTAAACTGCCCCTCATCCCGAGCCCTCCACGTCCGAGCCCCGCGAGCCGGATTGAGCTGACATGACCCGTACCCATGAAATCCGCCCCGATCTGGACGAGGGAATCGACCGCAAGGTTCTCAGCCAGCTGCGCGCCCGTTTTCTGAAGCTCAACGAGGGTCGCATGGCCCGTGCCATGGAAGGGTTGTCGACCCGCCAGCAAACGGTTCTGACCCTGCTGCCGCTGTTTTTCCACGTCAATCATCCGCTATTGCCGGGTTACGTTTCGGGTAGCACCCCGGCCGGGCTGTCGAATTTCGAACCTGACGCCAACGCCCTCGCCGAAGCCCAGCGCCTGACTCGCTCGTTTTCCTACAAGCCGCGCCACGGCAGCAATCCGCCGCGACCGATTCACGGCCTGTTCCTGATGGGCAGCCTCGGCACCCTGGCCCAGGCCGATCAGAGCGACATGGACGTATGGGTCTGTCACGGGCCGGACTTGAGCGAAAGCGAGCTCACAGAGCTGCGCAAGAAATGCCAGTTGCTTGAGATATGGGCCGCCAGCCAGGGTGCCGAGGCGCATTTCTTCCTGATCGACCCTGCTCGCTTCGTGCTCGGTGAGCGCGATACCCAATTGAGTTCGGAAGACTGTGGCACCACCCAGCACTATCTGCTGCTGGACGAGTTCTACCGCACCGCGATCTGGCTGGCCGGCCGTACACCCATCTGGTGGCTGGTGCCGGTTTATGAAGAGGCGGCGTACGACCGGTATACCCACACGCTGTTATCCAAGCGTTTCATCCGTGCCGACGAAACCCTGGACCTGGGACATCTAGCGTACATCCCGCCCGGGGAATTCATCGGAGCCGGGCTCTGGCAGTTGTTCAAAGGCATCGAGTCACCGTACAAATCAGTGCTCAAACTGCTGCTGACCGAGGTCTACGCCAGCGAACACCCCAAGGTCCACTGCCTGAGCCTGCGCTTCAAGCAGGCAGTGTTTGCCAATCGACTGGACCTCGACGAACTGGATCCATACGTCGTGGTTTACCGGCGCATCGAGGAATACCTCACGGCCCGGGGCGAACCGGAACGGCTGGAGCTGGTACGCCGCGCGCTGTACTTGAAGGTCAACCGCAAGCTCACCGGCAGCAGCGGTCGCACCCAGAGCTGGCAGCGTTCATTGCTCGAACGCCTGGCCAACGAATGGCATTGGGATCAGCGTCAGCTCGCATTGCTCGACAGCCGCAGTCAGTGGAAAGTCCGCCAGGTCAGCGCCGAACGCCGAGCCCTGGTCGGCGAGCTGAATTACAGCTATCGCTTCCTGACGCAGTTTGCCCGCAATGAGCAGACCGTCAGCCTGATCAACAAGCGCGACCTCAATGTGCTGGGCCGGCGGCTGTATGCGGCCTTCGAGCGCAAGGCCGACAAGGTCGAATTCATCAACCCGGGCATCGCCCCCGATCTGGCCGAAGACACCCTGACGCTGGTGCAGGCACCCAACAAGAAAGAACCGGGGCAAACCCAATGGGGTTTGTACAACGGCAGCCTGGCCGCCCACGAGTGGGAGCATTTCGCGCCGATCAAGCGCAGCCGCCAGCTGCTGGAACTGCTCACCTGGTGCCACCGCAACGGCGTGATCGACAGCAGCACCCGCCTGGCCTTGCACCCCGGCACCAGCGACTTGAGCGAGTTCGAACTGTTCAACCTGCTTGGCAGCCTGCAACAAAGCATCGCCCTGCCCCTGACCACAGTCGCCGAAGAGCCTTTACTGCGCGCCAGTGTGCCGAGCGAAGTACTGATTCTGGTGAACGTCGGCATCGATCCGCTCAAGCACCATCGCGACCTGAATATTCTGATGACCACCGAGCGCACCGATTCCCTGAGTTACGCCGGCGTGCGGGAAAACCTGGTGCTGACTCTGGATCAGGTCACACTCAATAGCTGGAACGAGGTGCTGGTCAGCCGTTTTGACGGCCCCCACGCCCTGCTCGACTGCCTGCGCGATTACCTCAACAATCTGCCGGACGGGCCACAACAGCCCAAGCTGCGGGTGCGGTGCTTCTGCCACAACCGCGCGCAATTCATTGCCCGGCGGGTCGAAGAAATCCTCGACACCGCGCAGAACCTGCTGCTGAGCAAACTCAATCATCGTTACCTGATTCAGGTCCAGCAGCACTACCACGTGCTGGAGCTGGTGCCGGGCCAGGTCAATCATGTCGCCCTCGCCACTCTGCCGGCGCTGTTCGACTACCTCGGCGAAGAACTGGCGAGCTACAGCCCGTTTCATCTGGATCCGATGGCACTGGAAGACCACGACCTGGCGCTGATCCTGCCCATGGGGCAACCCGACTGCGTTCAGGTGTTCTACCGGATCAACGAACACCAGGCCGATTTGTATGTACTGGATGAATTCAATGCCCTGTGGCAGCAGCGTTTGCCTTATCACGACGAACAAAGCCTGTTGGTGCCGCTGCAACGCTTCCTGCAATCGATCCAGTACCGGCGCGATGCCTTGCTGCCGATGGACGCAGCCCAGCCACTGAGCCTGGACACTTTGTATTACCAGTTGTTGCCTTCAGGTACCGCACGGGCGCGTCGGGTCGAAGCCCGGCCGGCGCCACTAACGCCGGTCAACAAACCGTTCTATGACGTGCAGGCCATCGTCGGCAAAGCCGCACCAGGGCAGGTGCAGGTCACTCTGTATTGCAATCAGCGGGAATTTTCAGAGCTGGAACATGGCGACCAACTGTTCAGCGTAGTCGCCTGGGAAATCGTCGAGCAGCGCCGCGGGACCGAACGCTATCGCTGCTACATCACCGACCTGGACCTGTCGGGCCTGCTCGGTGATGGTCAGGGTTCAAGTCAGCTGTATCTACGCTACAAGGCCGACCTGGAACGCGCACTGAACGAGGCGCTCGAGCAGGTCTGAAGGGATGTTATTCCGGGAAGTCGCCGCCATGAGCAGGCTGCGATTCAACTTCCAGCAGGGTCAGTTTCAAGGTCTTGCCGCCCGGTGCCGGCCAGTCGATGTGCTGACCGACTTTCAAGCCCAGCAACGCACTGCCCACCGGCGCCAGAATGGAAATCCGGCCTTCGTCGGCGTTGGCATCCTTGGGGTAAACCAAAGTCAGGTGATAGTCCTTGCCGCTGCTCTCTTCACGGCAATGCACACGGGAATTCATGGTCACGACATCGGCGGGCACTTCATCGTGACCGACCAGAGTATCGGCGCGATCCAGTTCGGTTTGCAGCGCGATAACGCCCGGCAGCGTGTCATCCAGGCTGTCGATCAGGCGCTCCAGACGTTGTACGTCCAGACGGGTAAGGGTGATGGAAGGTGCGGTCATGATCAGGGCAGACTCCTTTCTTCTGCACGAAAAAAGCAAAACCCCGCCAGAAAAAGGCGGGGTTTTCACGAGCCTCGATGGGTTGAGGCGTCTCTGGACACTATCACAGCTCAATAAATATACAAGTCAGGAGCGGCGGACGGTTTTCCGCCCCTGTAGGAGCTGCCGCAGGCTGCGATCTTTTGATCTTGCTCTACAGCAATCTTCAGCGCCGCCAAAAGATCGCAGCCTGCGGCAGCTCCTACAGTGAACTGGCGGTGGCCTTACGATTCGACGCCTGCGCACAAATCACCCGCCGCCGTTCATCATCCGCCGAACGCCATTCGCGAATATCTTCGACATGGCGAAAACATCCCAGGCAGACCTTCTGCTCATCCAGCCGACACACACCGCTGCACGGCGAAGGCACCGCCGGGCTGACATTGCTGTAAAGCGGTTTGAGCGGACGAACGGGCGCAGGCTGGGTCACGATCTCACAGACCTTCGAAATCGAGTTCGACGTCGGCTTGCTGCTTGACGATGCGCTCAAGCATCTCACCAAGCTGCTCTTCACTTTTGTCACACATCCAGCGCTCGGTTTCTGCGTCGTAATCAAAGTGGAAGCCACCCGATACGGCCGCCAGCCACAGCTGACGCAGCGGTTCCTGACGACTGAAGATCAATTGGCTGCCGTTTTCGAACTTGACGGTGAGCACACCGGCCGAGCTCTCCAGATCGATATCCAGGCCACTCTCGTCGAAAATATCCTCCAGCGACTGCTGGGTTGCATCGACCAGGTCGTGGAAACGGGCTTCGGTCAAACTCATTGCGGGAACCTCAAAAAGTGTCTACTCACGCTCAAGCGCCGCAAGATACGGGCGAGCCCCGGTGATTGCAAAGAATAACGACCCATGGCTATCACGAAACCTGTGGGAGCGAGCCTGCTCGCGAAGAGGCCATCATATTCAACATCAATGTTGACTGACACTACGCCTTCGCGAGCAGGCTCGCTCCCACAGGGATTGCGCTTGGCTGACCGACATCGTGCCAAGCCCCGCCGGACGGGAGGCGCGTCGCATAGGCAAGCTGCCGGGTGGCCGGTATACTCCGGCGCAATTAACGCATTTTCAAGGATTTCGCCATGAAGCGCCTGATCTCTTCCCTTGCTGCGCTCGTCGCGGTTGCCTGTCTTGTGTCGGCCTGTGGTCAAAAAGGCCCGCTGTACCTGCCTGATGAGAACCAGGATCCTGCCGAGCAGGCCAAGTCCTCGCAACAGCAGCCTGCCTCCAAGGCACACAAGCACGACGTTTACTAAGGGAACGCTATGGACGCTTTTAACTACCGTGACGGTGAGCTGTTCGCGGAAGGTGTTGCACTGTCCGCCATCGCCGAACGCTTTGGTACACCGACCTACGTCTACTCCCGTGCCCACATCGAAGCCCAGTACCTGGCTTTCGCCGATGCGCTGGCCGGCATGCCGCACCTGGTCTGCTTTGCGGTCAAGGCCAACTCCAACCTGGGTGTACTGAATGTCCTGGCGCGTTTGGGCGCCGGTTTCGACATCGTTTCCCGTGGCGAACTGGAACGCGTACTGGCCGCTGGCGGCACTGCCGACAAGATCGTGTTCTCCGGTGTCGGCAAGACTCGTGACGACATGCGTCGTGCGTTGGAAGTCGGCGTGCACTGCTTCAACGTCGAGTCCACCGATGAGCTCGAACGCCTGCAAGTAGTGGCCGCCGAGCTGGGCGTTCGCGCGCCGATCTCGTTGCGCGTGAACCCGGACGTCGATGCTGGCACTCACCCGTACATCTCCACCGGTCTCAAGGAAAACAAGTTCGGCATCGCCATCGCCGACGCCGAAGACGTGTACATCCGTGCCGCGCAACTGCCTAACCTGGAAGTGGTCGGCGTCGATTGCCACATCGGTTCGCAACTGACCACCCTGCCGCCATTCATCGACGCCCTCGACCGCCTGCTGGGCCTGGTCGACCGTCTCGGCGATTGCGGCATCTACCTGCGCCACATCGATCTCGGTGGTGGTTTGGGCGTGCGTTATCGCGATGAAGAGCCGCCATTGGCCGCCGACTACATCAAAGCCGTGCGCGAGCGTCTCGACGGTCGTGACCTGGCGCTGGTGTTCGAGCCGGGCCGTTTCATCGTCGCCAACGCCGGCGTACTGCTGACCCAGGTCGAGTACCTCAAGCACACCGAGCACAAAGACTTCGCCATCGTCGACGCAGCCATGAACGACCTGATCCGCCCGGCGCTGTATCAAGCCTGGATGGACGTCACCGCCGTGCGCCCGCGCAACAGCGCCGCTCGTGCCTACGACATCGTCGGCCCGATCTGCGAAACCGGCGACTTCCTGGCCAAGGATCGTCAGTTGGCCCTGGAAGAAGGCGACCTGCTGGCCGTGCATTCGGCCGGTGCCTATGGGTTTGTCATGAGTTCCAACTACAACACCCGCGGCCGTGCCGCTGAAGTGTTGGTGGACGGTGATCAGGCATTTGAAGTGCGTCGCCGTGAGACGGTAGCCGAGTTGTTTGCTGGCGAAAGCCTGCTGCCGGAGTAAAACCATGCTGCTGCGTTTTACCAAGATGCACGGCCTGGGCAATGACTTCATGGTTCTCGACCTGGTCAGCCAGCACGCGCACATCCTGCCAAAACACGCCAAGCAATGGGGCGATCGGCACACGGGGATCGGTTTCGATCAGTTGCTGATCGTCGAAGCGCCCAGCAACCCGGACGTGGATTTCCGCTACCGGATCTTCAACGCCGACGGCTCCGAAGTGGAACAGTGCGGCAACGGTGCGCGCTGTTTCGCCCGCTTCGTGCTCGACAAGCGCCTGACCGCCAAGCGGCTGATTCGCGTCGAGACCAAAAGCGGCATCATCGAACTGGACATCCGCAACGATGGCCAGATCAGCGTCAACATGGGCGCCCCGCGCCTGGTACCGGCCGAGATTCCGTTCGAAGCCCCGAGCCAGGCCCTGAGCTATCAGGTCGACGTCGACGGCACCACGGTCGAACTGGCCGCAGTGTCCATGGGCAACCCCCATGCCGTGTTGCGGGTCAGCGACATCAACAACGCACCGGTGCATGAACTGGGGCCGAAAATCGAACATCACCCGCGCTTCCCGGCGCGGGTCAATGTCGGTTTTCTCCAGGTCATCGACCGGAGCCGCGCGCAGTTGCGCGTCTGGGAGCGCGGGGCCGGGGAAACCCAGGCATGCGGAACCGGCGCCTGTGCTGCCGCAGTGGCCGCGATCAGCCAGGGGTGGATGGATTCGCCGCTATTGATCGACCTGCCCGGCGGGCGTCTGTCCATTGAATGGGCAGGCCCTGGCCAACCGGTCATGATGACCGGCCCGGCAGTGCGCGTATACGAAGGACAAGTGCGTCTTTGAGTGAGCGAAATCCATGACCGACAAGCCTCAGGTTCCCGCCCTACAGCCCGACGAATCTCCTTCCGAAAGCCTTGAGGCGGCGGCGATTGCCGCGTACCTGGAGGCTCATCCGGATTTCTTCATCGAGCACGAAGAACTGCTCCCGGCCCTGCGCATTCCGCACCAGCGCGGCGACACCATTTCGCTGGTCGAACGCCAGATGACGATTCTGCGCGACCGCAATATCGAGATGCGTCACCGCCTCTCGCAATTGATGGACGTGGCCCGCGACAACGATCGACTCTTCGACAAGACCCGCCGCCTGATTCTCGCGCTGATGGACGCCACCAGCCTGGAAGATGTGGTGATCAGCGTTGAAGACAGTCTGCGACAAGACTTCCAGGTGCCCTTCGTCAGCCTGATCCTGCTGGGCGACAACCCGATGCCGGTGGGCCGTTGGGTGACGCATGCCGACGCACAAACGGCCATCGGCGGCTTGCTCTCGGAAGACAAAAGCGTCAGCGGCAGCCTGCGTGAGCATGAACTGGACTTCCTGTTCGGCGAAGAACAGCGCAAGCAGATCGGCTCCACTGCCGTCGTCGCCATCAGCCACCAGGGCATCCACGGCGTTCTGGCCATCGCCAGCCGCGACCCGCAGCACTACAAGAGCTCGGTGGGCACGCTGTTCCTGAGTTACATCGCCGAAGTCATGGGCCGCGTGCTGCCACGGGTCAACAGCTCCCTGCGCTCGGTACGCTGACCATGGAACGACAACTGGACGCTTACTGCGAACACCTGCGCAGTGAGCGGCAGGTGTCGCCACACACGCTGTACGCCTACCGCCGCGACCTCGACAAAGTGCTGGGCTGGTGCGTCAAACAGAACATCGACAGCTGGGCCGCGCTGGATATCCAGCGCCTGCGCAGCCTGATCGCTCGCCTGCATTCCCAAGGTCAGTCATCCCGCAGCCTGGCGCGGCTGCTGTCGGCAGTGCGCGGGCTCTATCACTATCTGAACCGCGAAGGTCTGTGCGATCACGACCCGGCCAATGGCCTGGCACCGCCCAAGGGCGAACGTCGCCTGCCGAAGACCCTCGACACCGACCGCGCACTGCAACTGCTTGAAGGCGCGGTAGAGGATGATTTTCTCGCGCGTCGGGATCAGGCGATTCTGGAACTGTTCTATTCCTCCGGCTTGCGGCTTTCGGAACTGACCGGGCTCAATCTTGATCAGCTGGACCTGGCTGACGGCATGGTCCAGGTGCTCGGCAAGGGCAGCAAGACTCGACTGTTGCCAGTGGGCAAAAAGGCTCGCGAAGCGCTGGAGTTGTGGCTGCCGCTACGAGCCATGACCAACCCGGCGGACGACGCAGTGTTTGTCAGCCAGCAAGGACGGCGCCTCGGCCCTCGGGCGATTCAGGTACGGGTCAAGGCCGCCGGCGAGCGCGAACTGGGGCAGAACCTGCACCCGCACATGTTGCGACACTCCTTCGCCAGCCATTTGCTGGAGTCCTCTCAGGACTTGCGGGCGGTGCAGGAACTGCTCGGCCACTCGGACATCAAGACCACCCAGATTTACACCCACCTGGACTTCCAGCACCTGGCGACGGTCTACGACAGTGCCCATCCACGGGCCAAACGCATTAAAGGCGATGATTCATGACCATCCAATTGATCACCTTCGACCTCGACGACACCCTGTGGGACACCGCCCCGGTGATCGTCAGCGCCGAAGCCATACTGCGTGAATGGCTGATCGAGCATGCACCGAACCTGGGCGCGGTACCGGTGGAACATCTGTGGTCGATTCGCGAGCGAGTGCTGAGCAACGAACCGAGCCTCAAGCACCGCATCAGCGCCCTGCGTCGGCGGGTGTTGTTCCATGCGCTGGAAGAAGCCGGTTACGGACATACCGAAGCATTCGACCTGGCCGATCAGGGTTTCGAAGTGTTTCTGCATGCGCGGCATCAGTTGGAGATCTTCCCGGAGGTGCAACCGACCCTGGAAATTCTGGCCAATCACTATGCGCTTGGCGTGGTGACCAACGGCAATGCCGATGTGCGTCGATTGGGGCTGGCGGATTACTTCAAGTTTGCCCTGTGCGCCGAAGACATCGGCATTGCCAAGCCGGATGCGCGACTGTTTCACGAAGCGTTGCAACGGGGTGGCGCGACGGCCGAAACCGCAGTGCATATCGGCGACCATCCCGGTGATGACATTGCCGGCGCCCAACAGGCGGGGTTGCGGGCAATCTGGTTTAACCCGGCGGGCAAAGCGTGGGAAGTCGAGAAGGCGCCAGATGCCGAGATTCGTAGCCTGAACGAATTGCCGGGGTTGTTGGCGCGGTGGAATTCGGCTTCCGCCTGACACATAACCTGTGGGAGCGGGCTTGCCCGCGATGGCGGTGTTTCATCCAACATAAATTTTGAATGTGACGGCCTCATCGCGGGCAAGCCCGCTCCCACAGGGGTCACCGTAAACTTTGATTTTTTATCCTCACCCATGAAAAAGCCCGCAGCGACGGCGGGCTTTTTCAGCAAGCAAGAAGCAGGCGCTTAGATAGGCCGGCTGCCGTACTTGTTATCAGGCTTCTTGGGAGGATCGGCGACCACATTGGCCTCCACTTCCTGCACCTTGCCGCCCCGTGCCAGAAACTCTTCCATGGCCTTGGCCAGGGCGTCGCGTTCCTTGTTCTTGGCTTCGACGCTCGGCAGCTCATCGACCGATACCGCAGCCTTGGCCTTGCCTTTGGCAGTCGGAACGGGCGTATCACCGCCGTCATCTTCAGCGACGTCTTCTGCCGCCGCTTCAAGGCCTTCTTCGGTTTCGTCTTCGTCGCCTACTTCGAGGTCGTCGTTTTCCAGATCATCGTCGCTCATGTTCTACCTCATGACTTGCGAAAAGCAGATTAGTTATAGCCCAGCTTTGCCGTCTGTCGACGGCTGCCGGAAAAAAATCAACCACCGCTGGTAACCAGCGGTTTTCATGCCCCTTCACCGTGCACGGTGGCGAGGACTTTACGGGCACCGCCATGATCACGGTGCTCGCCCAGATAAACACCTTGCCAGGTCCCCAACGCCAGTCGGCCTGCCGAGATCGGCAAACTGAGCTGACAGCCAAGTACGCTGGCCTTGAAGTGCGCCGGGAGGTCGTCCAGGCCTTCGTCGTTATGCTCATAGCCGTCTGTTCCTTGTGGGATCAGACGATTGAAAAATCGTTCGAAGTCGCGACGTACCGCCGGATCGGCGTTCTCGTTGATGGTCAACGACGCCGAGGTATGCTGTAGCCACAAATGCAACAGACCGACCCGACACGCCTTGAGTTCAGGCAAGCCGGCGAGTAATTCATCCGTTACCAGATGAAAGCCCCGGGGCCGTGCCCGCAGGGTAATCAGAGTCTGTTGCCACATACAGTTCTCCGCACGTTCGGGGCGCATTCTAGCGCGCTCTGTGAAAAAACAAAGGCCCTAATATTCCTTCAATCGTGTAAGCCATTGGCCGTAGAAAAACGCCCGTCGTAAACGCGACTGAACGTGTGAGAAAAAACCTTTCAGCCCTTCCTCCACTGACAAATTCCAGACAAAAAAATGCCCGGCAAGCCGGGCAATTTTTTTATGCGCGTGCTTACAAGTTGTAGCCGCGTTCGTTGTGGAGCGCCAGATCGATGCCGACAGCTTCTTCTTCCTCGGTGACACGCAGCCCCATGACGGCGTCCAGGACCTTAAGGATGATGAACGTGACGATCGCGGTGTAGATCACCGTGAAGCCCACGCCTTTGCACTGAATCCAGACTTGAGCAGCGATGTCGGTAACGGTGCCGAAACCGCCCAGCGATGGTGCAGCAAACACACCAGTCAGGATCGCGCCGAGGATACCGCCGATACCGTGCACGCCGAAGGCATCCAGGGAGTCGTCATAACCGAGCTTGCGTTTCAGGGTGGTTGCGCAGAAGAAGCACACCACGCCCGCCGCCAGACCGATCACCAGAGCGCCCATCGGGCCCACGGTGCCGGCCGCCGGAGTGATTGCAACCAGACCGGCCACAACACCCGAAGCGATACCCAGTGCGCTTGGCTTGCCGTGGGTAATCCACTCGGCAAACATCCAGCCCAGCGCCGCAGCGGCAGTGGCGATCTGGGTGACCAACATCGCCATGCCGGCAGTGCCGTTAGCGGCGGCAGCAGAACCGGCGTTGAAGCCGAACCAGCCGACCCACAGCATCGCGGCGCCCATCAGGGTGTAGCCGAGGTTATGCGGAGCCATCGGGGTGGTCGGGAAACCTTTACGCTTGCCCAACACCAGGCAGGCAATCAGACCGGCCACACCGGCGTTGATGTGCACCACGGTGCCGCCGGCGAAGTCGAGTACGCCCCAATCCCACATCAGACCGCCGTTGCCGGACCAGACCATGTGCGCAATCGGTGCGTAAACCAGGGTGAACCAGATGCCCATGAAGATCAGCATGGCGGAAAACTTCATCCGCTCGGCGAAAGCACCGACGATCAACGCTGGGGTGATGATGGCAAAAGTCATCTGGAAGGTAATGAAGACCGCCTCGGGGAACAGCGCCGCGGGGCCGGTCAGGCTCGAAGGCGTGACACCGGCGAGGAACGCCTTGCCCATGCCACCGAAGAACGAGTTGAAGTTGACGACACCCTGCTCCATGCCGGTGGTGTCGAACGCAATGCTGTAGCCATAAATGACCCACAGAATGCTGATCAGACCGGTAATGGCGAAGCACTGCATCATCACGGAAAGAATGTTTTTCGAGCGAACCATGCCGCCGTAGAACAGCGCGAGACCGGGAATGGTCATGAACAGCACAAGGGCTGTCGAGGTCATCATCCAGGCGGTATCGCCGGAATTGAGGACTGGGGCCGCCACTTCGTCTGCCGCCATGGCCAGGCCGGGCATTACGAGGGACAACAGGGCTCCTAGCCCTGCGAATTTACGCAGAGTCATATTGTTTTCTCCTGGGGCGTTGGGTTTGTGGCGGCTTAGATTGCGTCGGTATCGGTTTCGCCGGTACGGATGCGAATCGCCTGTTCCAGATTGACCACGAAGATCTTGCCGTCACCGATCTTGCCGGTGTTGGCGGCCTTGGTTATCGCCTCGATAACCCGGTCCAGATCCTTGTCGTCAATGGCGACATCGATCTTCACCTTGGGCAGAAAATCGACCACGTACTCCGCGCCGCGATACAGCTCGGTGTGACCCTTCTGCCGACCGAAGCCTTTGACCTCAGTAACGGTAATGCCCTGCACGCCGATCTCGGACAGCGACTCGCGCACGTCGTCCAGTTTGAACGGCTTGATGATGGCAGTGACTAGCTTCATGAAAACTCTCTCCCGAATTGGTGGACTTGCCCCAGGAAAACAAACCCGACTCAAGTCTAAGCGCAGTGCCTGGCTTTGTAACGCATCGTCGGCCTTACCTGCCCGTCCGACGCCAGCGAACCACTCCGCACGAAACTTCCCCCGTTCCGCTTGGCGCACTGCATTCGTCACAGCGACTGCATCAGTGCATGGGTCACCAGCGACTAAGCAGAAAGCTTGCCATCTATCCAAAACCCATTGATTTCAAGTGCTTGGCCGCTGCCGCAGACCCTTTCGCTCAATTGACGCAACAGTTACGCACAACAACAGTGCGCGGCCGTCCACTCACATGCGCGAAAAGCGTGCATCGCAGTCGCCGAGATTGACTATAGACACTGCGTGATACACTGCCCGCCATTGTTGACAGGACATTTCCCATGCTCGCGCCCAAAGACTTCCTCGACGCCCTGAGCGGCACCGCCTCCCGCCTCTTCAGCGGCGACACCCCACTGCCAAAAAGCGAAATCGAAAGCCAGTTCAAAGCTTTGTTGCAGAGTGGCTTCAGCAAGCTGGATCTGGTGAGCCGGGAAGAGTTCGATAGCCAGATGGTCGTACTGGCACGGACCCGCGCACGGTTGGAGAGCCTAGAGGCGAAAGTGGCTGAGCTGGAAGCGAAGCTCAATCCACCGACCGAGTAACCCCGCCGATCCCCTTTGACAATGGGGTCTATGTGGGAGCGAGCCTGCTCGCGATAGAGTCACCACGGTGTTCCAGCAGCCCCTCGCTGGAACGACCACCCCTGTAGGAGCTGCCGAAGGCTGCGATCTTTTGATCTTAAGCCCCGCAAACATCCCGGCAACTTCCTACAAAGATCAGCACCGCCGTCCGATAGCGTCGCAAAGCCCCGGCTCCTAAGCTCACCTGATGCTGAATGTCAGCACTAGGTTTGGCGACCTGGAACCAAGCTATGCACGCAACGTCATTCGATATCGGGTATTTTTCTCGATTCGTTATATGGCGGCTGTGTGTGGGAGACCTTCGGGTCTGCCGGTATTCGCTTGGCCGGTTCGCCAACCCGCACGCAGCTGCCACCTTTATTGTTTGGCGACGATAAGAGGCAGTCATCTATCAAGCGAATTTGGGCACTGCACTATGGACGAAAACTATCTGACACCACACATATTCACCCGCCACAAACTCCACCTCCACGCCCTCCTCCTCGGAAACCAACCCTGGTTCAGCGCCCGAGACCTCGGCCGACTCCTGCGCCTCTTCCTCGACGAACGCGCCGTCCGCAAACTCGACCCCGACCAACACCAAACCCTACAGATGCTCATCCATGGCACCGTCGAAAACACCCTGCTCATCAGCGAATCCGGTGTCTACGCATTACTGGTCTACCACTACTGCCCCGAATACCGAGGCCTGCGCGAATGGCTGACCCACGACGTGGTGCCGGCGCTCAGAGACGCCCAGCAACCCACCTCAACCGAACGCCCGATCCTGAGCCTGCTGAACTGGCCGGAAATGTCGTTGAGTTTGCTGCACTGGAATAACCAGCCGTGGATTCGGTTGCAAGACGTTCCGCAGATGTTGCCTGACCAGGATCGACCACGAAGCGCCGTCAACGAACCTTGGTGGAAGCGAGTATCGAAGGTGCTCCAAGCATTCTGATCTCCAAAAAAGAACCCCACGCTTTAGACGTGGGGTTCAGTTAATACGAAAGATCAGGCGCAGTGAGAAATACGCTCAACCTGATCTCGAATCACGGCACCCCGTTCAATCTCGGCTTTGCGCAAATCGTATGTCGATTGCAGGTTCAGCCAAAATTCTGGGGTCGTATCCAGGCAGATGGAAAGCCTGAGCGCCATGTCTGCACTGACGCCCCTACGCTGAAGCACGATGTCGTTCACCGTCGGAGTCGAGACGCTCAATGCCCTGGCCAAAGCAGCAGCTGTAAGGTTCAGAGGCTCCAGGTATTCCTCTTTGAGGATCTCGCCGGGATGAACCGGGCGCATACCATTCTTAGTCATTACTCACCTCAGTGATAATCGACGATTTCGACATTCTCCGGTCCGTTAGGACTCCAGATAAAGCAAATTCGCCATTGGGCGTTGATACGGATGCTGTGCTGCCCTTTGCGACTACCCTCGAGCGCTTCCAGACGATTGCCCGGCGGTGATCGGAGATCTATTAGCACAGCTGCGGCATCAAGCATCGTCAGCTTTCGTTCCGCGACATTCAAAATGGCTGACCACACACGGGTTCTTCCGCTGCGAAACAGGTACTTGGTCTCAGAACACTTAAAGCTAACGATCATAATTTAAAGCTTAACGTTATGCATTAATCTTGAGTGTATAACCTGAATTCACAAATGCAAACGTGCTGTTTTGACTTTTGGCCTCCCTTAAAAATCTAAGAAAAGGACTACCTGCGCCCTTCAGAAGGTCTTCAAAACCAAGCTGATTCCTACAAAAAAAACCTCCAATTCCCATTGCCTCACAAGTAAGCACATCTCTTAAGCTGATTGACTCGAACACTCATCCAGGCACGCGAGGTGTCTATGAAACGCAAAAAGCAAAAAGCGAAGCCGTTAATGATCGCTGAGTATCATGCCGAGGCGCTCCGTTTAGCCGGAAACGTTTCTGCCAGCCAACATCGCTTTTTTAAAGTGGCGGCAACATATGGCAAAGAACTTGAACCTGATGGCTTGCTTGCAGGTGCACGAGCCTGACTAGGCTCCCCGAAGAAACCGCCCGAGCGGCGGTTTTTTTGTGCCTCGCGATTGGTCTGCTTCGTACTTGCAACATCCAGTGAAAGTTTGTCACCTAAACCACCCCACCAGAACTTCCTCCGCCAACTACCCTTCAAAAAACCGCAGGAAGCGGTGCTCTTCAGCTCAAGGAACGACCATGTCCCTCTCCATCGTCCACAGCCGCGCCCAGGTCGGCGTGGAAGCGCCCGCCGTTACCGTAGAAGTGCATTTGGCCAATGGCTTGCCGTCGCTGACCATGGTCGGTTTGCCTGAAGCCGCCGTGAAGGAAAGCAAGGACCGGGTGCGCAGCGCGATCATCAATTCGGGGCTGCAATTTCCGGCGCGGCGTATCACCTTGAATCTCGCCCCGGCCGATTTACCGAAGGACGGCGGACGGTTCGATCTGGCGATCGCACTGGGGATTCTGTCGGCCAGTGTGCAAGTGCCAACATTGACGCTGGATGATGTGGAGTGTCTTGGGGAGTTGGCACTGTCGGGTGCGGTGCGGGCGGTTCGGGGTGTATTGCCCGCAGCGCTGGCGGCGCGCAAGGCCGGACGCACACTGGTGGTGCCGCGAGCGAATGCCGAGGAGGCCTGCCTGGCTTCGGGGTTGAAGGTGATTGCGGTGGATCATTTGCTGGAAGCGGTCGCGCATTTCAACGGCCACACGCCCATCGCACCCTACGCTTCCAATGGCTTGCTCTACGCCAGCAAACCTTATCCAGACTTGAATGAAGTGCAGGGTCAGCTTGCAGCCAAACGCGCATTGCTGATCGCTGCCGCGGGAGGTCATAACCTGCTGTTTAGTGGTCCACCCGGCACGGGAAAAACGTTGTTGGCGAGTCGTCTGCCGGGGCTGTTACCACCATTGTCCGAGAGCGAAGCATTGGAAGTCGCGGCGATTCAATCCGTCGCCAGTTGTGTGCCACTGAGTCATTGGCCGCAACGCCCCTTCCGACAACCACACCACTCCGCTTCAGGCCCGGCGCTGGTGGGCGGCGGCTCGAAACCGCAACCCGGCGAAATCACACTCGCCCACCATGGTGTGCTGTTCCTCGATGAACTCCCGGAATTTGATCGCAAGGTGTTGGAAGTACTGAGAGAGCCACTGGAATCCGGCCATATCGTGATTTCCCGCGCCAAGGACCGCGTACGCTTCCCGGCTCGCTTTCAGCTGGTCGCCGCGATGAATCCCTGCCCCTGTGGATATCTTGGCGAGCCAAGTGGCCGTTGCTCCTGCACGCCGGACATGGTTCAGCGCTATCGCAACAAATTGTCCGGGCCCTTGCTGGACCGCATCGATCTGCATCTAACCGTGGCCCGGGAAAGCACGGCGCTGAACCCGATCAAAACCGGTGACGACACGGCCAGCGCTTCTGCCCTGGTCGCCCAGGCCCGGGAGCGTCAGCAACAGCGTCAGGGCTGCGCCAACGCCTTTCTCGACCTGCCAGGGCTGCGCCAGCATTGCGCGTTATCCAAAGCCGATGAAGGCTGGCTGGAAAGCGCCTGCGAGCGACTAACCCTTTCGCTTCGTGCCGCTCACCGCCTACTGAAAGTCGCCCGTACCCTGGCGGATCTGGAACAAGTAGACGCTATCGGTCGCAGCCACGTCGCCGAAGCACTGCAATATCGGCCATCCGCATCCAGCTAGAGAGATGGGCATCGAGTGCACCCGGTCGTCCCAAGCGTCTGGTTTTTCGCCCAAATGATGACATCAGCCGGGTAATAGCCCGGAGTAACAGGGTTAACGATAGACAGGATGACGGCGGCAGAGCTCCACCACCTGTTCACGTACGTGATGCCCCACCTTCTCACTGTTGCCGTTTTCCAGGGCGTCCAGTACGTCGCACAACCAGCCCGCCAATTGTTCACATTCGATCACGCCGAAACCACGGGTGGTGATGGCTGGGGTACCGATGCGCAACCCGGAGGTCACGAACGGTGACCGCGGGTCGTTGGGCACCGAGTTCTTGTTAGCGGTGATATAGGCATTGCTCAGGGCCGCATCGGCTTCCTTGCCGGTATAAGGCCTGTCGGACAGGTCGATTAGCATCATGTGGTTATCGGTGCCACCGGAGACGATCTTGTAACCCCGCTCTTGCAGCACGGCCGCCATGGCCCGGGCGTTGATCACCACCTGGGCCTGATAGGTTTTGAACTCTGGCTTCAGTGCTTCCTTGAAAGCGACGGCCTTGGCGGCGATCTGGTGCATCAATGGGCCGCCCTGGACACCCGGGAATACCGCAGAATCGAGCTTTTTGTAGAATGCTTCATCTTGCCCCTTGGACAAAATCAAGCCACCCCGTGGGCCCCGCAGGGTCTTGTGCGTAGTGCTGGTGACCACATGGGCATGCGGCAATGGGTCCGGGTATTCTCCCGCGGCCACCAACCCTGCGACGTGGGCCATGTCGACCCAGAAAATGGCCCCGACCTTGTCGGCAATGGCCCGCATGCGCGCCCAGTCTTTGTACCGAGAGTAGGCAGAAAAACCACCGATTAGCATCTTCGGTCGAGTTTCCAGAGCAATACGCTCCATCTCGTCGTAGTCGAGAAAGCCCGTCTCCGGGTCAAGGCCATAAGGAACGATCTTGTAATGACGGCCCGAGAAGTTTGAAGGATTACCGTGGGTCAGATGGCCACCTTGGGCCAGGTTCATGCCCATCACCGTGTCGCCGGGATTGATCAATGCCAGGAATACCGCGGCGTTCGCCTGGGCACCGGCATGCGGCTGCACGTTGGCGTAGTCGCAGTTGAACAGGACCTTGACCCGCTCGATGGCCAGGCGCTCGGCCACATCGACATACTCACAGCCGCTGTAGTAGCGCTTGCCTGGATAGCCTTCGGCGTATTTATTGGTGAGCACGGTGCTCTGGATTTTCATCACCAGAGGGCTGGCATAATTTTCAGAAGCGATCAGTTCGACGTGGTCTTCCTGACGATGTTCTTCGTTATGAATCGCCTCACACAGCTCGGCGTCGAATGCTTTAAGGGTCAGCGTTGAGTCGTACATCGGATTGGCTTCCTGTAGAGCTGGATCAAGATGTTAAGGGGAATGTCAGCGACGACTACTCATCACTTCCCGGACGGGCATCCGCGGTCGGCCAGTAGTAGGCATCCGGCATGGCACGTGCGCCGAAGATGGCCTGACCGACACGCACCACGGTGGCCCCCTCTTCAATGGCGACTTCGAAATCACCGGACATGCCCATGGACAGTTCCTCCAGCCCGACGCCCGCCGGGGCGCGCTGGCGCAAGCGCTCGCGCAGTTCGCGTAGCCGTACAAAACAAGGGCGGACACGGACCACGTCGGCCGAAAACAACGCCAGTGTCATCAACCCACGCACCCGTAAGGCCGGGAACGCCGGCAGGGCGTTCAAAAAGTCCGCGACGGCTTCGGGCGTCAAGCCATATTTGCTGGCTTCGCCGGAGGTATTGACCTGAACGAACACATCCAGCTGGCGCCCCTCGATGTGCAGGCGACGATCCAGGGCCTCGGCCACTCGCAGGCTGTCCAGCGCCTGAAACTCACTGGCAAAACGCGCCACCTGCTTGGCCTTGTTGGTTTGCAGGTGGCCGATAACCGACCATTGCAGGTCGGCCAGATCGGCCATGGCCTGCGATTTGCGCTGCGCTTCCTGCACTTTGTTCTCACCCAGTAGCCGGCAGCCGGCAGCGTAGGCCAGACGCAGATAAGCTTCGTCAAAGGTTTTACTGACCGGCAGCAGGCGCACACTCGCCGGATCACGTCCAACCCGCTGACAGGCGTTAGCGATCCGCTGCTGCACGGCTGCCAGGTTGCGGCGAAAGTCCTCGACGCTGGTGGCCTGTGGGTAACGGCCATGACGCTCGTGCAGGGTGACGGTTTTTTCCAATTGATCAAACATCAGTGGGTGGCTCCTTTGGTCGTCACAACAGCGTCGGCAGCCGGAATGACCATCGTCTCGCGACGCGGTAAGCGGCCATTGAGTAAGGCGTAAGCCGCCAGACCGATCAGCAATCCCCAGAACGCCCCACCAATCCCCAGCAAGGTGATGTTTGCGGCGGACGCCAGAAAGGTGATCAGCGAGGCTTCGCGGGTTTTGACGTCAGCCATGGCGCTGGCCAGGCTCGCGCCGATAGTGCCGAGCAGGGCCAGCCCGGCCAGCGTCGTAATGAAGGTGGCCGGTAACGCCATGAACACTGCAGCGAGGGTCACCCCGAAAATCCCTACGAGGATGTAGAACAGTCCCGCAGCAACCCCGGCGATCCAGCGCTTGGACGGATCCTCCGAGGCTTCTTTGCCGGTGCAGATGGCCGCCGTGATGGCCGCGATATTGAAGGCGTGAGAACCGAAGGGCGCCATTAGCAAGGAGCCCAGCCCTGTGACAGTCAGGATAGGATTAGCGCTGGTGCTGAAGCCATCGTTGCGCAGCACCAGCATGCCCGGCATGTACTGGCCGGTGAGCGTGATCAGGAACAGCGGCAGTGCCACACTGAGCAGCGCATTGATCGAAAACTCAGGCTGGGTGAATACCGGTGCCGCGAATTGCAGCGCCAGTCCCGACAGTTCTACACGGCCCTGCGTCAGAAGAAACGCCAGCCCCAGCACCAGAATGCCCACCACCGCATAGCGTGCGGTAAAGCGCTTGAGCACAACGTAGGCGGCAATCAGCAACCCGACCAACACCGGGTCAAGACTCATGCCGCCAAACGCGCCGATTCCGAACTGCAGCAAAATACCGGCCAGCAGGCCCGCAGCCACACCCGACGGAATCAGGCGGATGAGTTTTTCGAAGCAACCGGACAAACCCAGCAGCACGAAGGCGGCGGCCGAAATAATGTACGCACCCACCGCCTCGGCGTAAGGCGTGGTGGACAGCGCGACGACCAGAAAAGCCGCCGCGGGTGTCGACCAGGCGGTAATGATCGGCTCACGGCTCACCCAACTCAGAAACAGCCCGGTAATGCCCACGCCAATCGACACCGACCATACCCACGACGCCGTCAGCTCTGGGCTGAGCCCGGCCACTTTGGCGGCCTGAAAGACCAGGATGAAAGTGCCGCCATAGTTGACGATGACTGAAATCAGCCCGGCGACAATCGGATGCAGAAGGTCCCGTAGACGCAGGGGCGATGGCAATGCTGAAGACGACATGATGGCTTTGCTCCTTGCAAAACGAGGTGCCTGTCCCGGATAAGGGCGGATTTATAACGTTGAAATGGCATGTTTTGCCCCCACACTTTCTCGCAGAAGGCCAGACCACTTACCAGACTGCTTGCTGTGACTGAAAGCGATCCCTGCCTCAGCCCGCGGGCAAAACTCTTCATGAAGTCGCTCAATGCATCGACCGATCACCAAGCGCAAAGGCAGTGACGTGGGGCGGATTCTACGGATAGACTGGCCTGCCTTTGCAGGCCAATTTACTAAGATCAGGCAGACCGCATGGCGAAAACGTTCGAGCTGGAAACGCTGAAAATGCGCCTCATCGATGTTGAGTTTCAGCTGTTGAATCTGCATCAGCGGATTCAGCGCGCACTGCGTGCATTGATCCTCGATGGCGCCCTTGCCCCAGGCTTGAAGCTGCCCGCGACCCGGGTCCTGGCCAAGTCACTCGGGATTGCCCGCGACACCGTTGAAAACGCCTACGTGCAACTGCACCGCGACGGTTTTATCGTGCGGCGCGAGGGGGCTGGCAGTTATGTCTGTGAAACGCTGGGCACCGAATTGCGCGGCGCAGCGCGCCGACGCATCAAGGCGCAGGAAGTCAAAAGCAGTCAGGCGGCACCGGGGGCGGGATTGAGCCAGCGCGGGCGGATGATCTTCGACAGTGGCGGCGTGAACGATCAGCAGGTAATCAAGGCATTCGCGACCGGCCTGCCGGAAACCCGCACCTTCCCCACCGATGTCTGGGAGCGCCTGCAACGCCAAGTGATGAAGGACTATCGCGCCAACGTGTTATTGCACGGCGATCCGCAAGGCGCCGAGCCGCTGCGCAAGGCCATCGCCACCTACTTGAACCTCGAGCGCGGGGCCAAATGCTCCCCCGACCAGATCATGGTATTGAGCAGCACTCGCCAGGCTCTTTTTCTGTGTGCGCAGTTGCTGGTGGACGCCGGCAAACCGATCCTGCTGGAAAACCCGGGTTACTATGGCGCCAAGAAAGCCTTTGAAACCGCCGAGACCAACGTTCTTCCCATCGATGTCGATGAACTGGGCATACGCACCGACCTGCTGTACGCCGACCGCAGCGGCGCCAATTGCGTTTATGTCACGCCTTCTCATCAATACCCCACCGGCGCAACCTTGCCACTGGAGCGTCGTCTTGAGTTGATCAACTGGGCAGCGGAGAAAGGCAAATGGGTCATCGAAGATGATTACGACAGCGAGTTTCACTACGACGGGCAACCGACCGCCTGCGTACAGGGTCTGGACAAGTATCAGCGTACGCTCTATATCGGCACCTTCAGCAAGACCCTCTACCCCGGTTTGCGAATGGGTTACATGGTACTGCCCCACGAGCTGATCAAGGCTTTTACCTACGCCCGCAGCATGATTGACGGCCATACACCCCAAATTCTGCAACTGACCCTGGCGCGCTTTATGGAGGACGGCCATTACAACGCCCACGTCCGAGCCATGCGCAAGCTGTATGCCGGACGCCGCTCCATCATGCTCGACACGATCGGTAAGCACTTGGACGGCATCGTTACCGCCTTGCGCCCTCCTGGCGGGCTACAAATTCCCTGCCTGCTGCACGATGGCTGGTCTGAAGAAAAAACCATCCGCCAAGCAGCCAGCGCGGGCGTTCAGCTTTCCGGTCTGAGCCGGTTGTACGCCGGTGAGGAGAAGAAACAAGGCTGGTTATTGGGTTACTCGTCGCTGACCGCTTATGAAATCGAAGCGGCCGTGCTGCGCCTGGCCAATGCACTGAAAACCCGGTAGGGAATTTGGGAGGGCTCGCGCAACTCCCGTCACTGCCGACCAAACCTGGCTGGAAACGGCGTGTGAACGGCTGACCTTGTCCCTTCGAGCGGCCCATCGACTGCTCAAAGTAGCGCGCACGTTGGCGGACCTTGAGCAAGTCGATGGAATTACCCGCGAGCACTTGGCCGAGGTACTGCAATACCGGCCGAGCACAAATCAGCAGGCATCACCCCTTGGTGAGATCAACCAACGGCGTCTGCCGCACCTCAGTCTCCCGCCCGCCCTGAATTTCGCTCACCCGCTTCAACGCCTTATCCACAGCAGCCTTATCCGCCAACAAGCTGTAGCTGATCCCGAACTGCTTCTGTTCCTTAGGCCCAATCGTCGGCACCAGATTCAGTGGCCGCTGATACCGGCGGTTGTAGGAAAAACTCGTCCCCGGCTCCAGCCCCGTGACATAGCCCTGCCCTTGGGTATCGGTGTTCTTCCACAGGGAGAACACGGGCAGTGTTTGAGTGTTGAAGCCGACCGAAACGCCCAAGCTGCCGGCCTTGTTATGCAGCACGGTCAACGTATCGCCCTTGGCATCGGCATACGGCACCACGTTGTAGACCGTTTCGTCGTAGTCCTTGGTCGGTGCGCGGTAGGTTTGCCAGTCGGGTAGATCGCCCTTGGCCTTGTCGTTGAATGGCGACACCTGTTTCACCGGCGCGGCGAAGCGAGCGCCCTGCTCCAGGAACGGGGTGCTGAAGTTACTGTGATACAGCGCCTGGTATTCCTTCGGATAGTCGCCGTTGTTGGTCAGGGTGTCGTTGAGGGCGAACGCTACGCTGCCGGGTTCGGTGACCAGTTCGGTCGCGACGGAGAAGTCGACTTTCTTGAACGCCTGTTCTTTCAGCTCGCCGCGCAGAGTGATGGCGTACGGCGGTTTTTCGTCGATGTGCAGGGTGACTTTGTTCGCAGGGATGTTGGCGGCCCGGCCGTGCAGGGTCAGCAGTTCGCCGTTGTCGATGCCGGGGTGGCCGACCCATTCGTAGCCACAGCGGGTGACCAGCTCATTGAAACCTTCCAGCCAGCCCAGGCCACCACGGCCGTTGAGTTCGATGAAGGATGGATTGACCACTTCCTTGACCGGCGAATCCCAGCCCATGCGCACATCGCCGACCGAGGCCTGCAGGACGTTCATGCCGCGAGTCGGTACTACCGAAAGTTTCATCGTGCCGTTATCGATGTCGACGATGCTGACGCCCTCTTGCCGCCCGCCGTGCAAGGTGCGCAGCGTCACGCTGAAGGGTTTGTCGGTTTTTACGCCGAGTTGCTGGCTGGTGATTTGCCAGTTCTGGGCGGCTTTATCGGTGTCGAGCAGGACGTAGTCCCAGGCCATGGCTTGGGAGGCAGCGGACAGTGCGCTGATAGCAACGAAGAGTTTGAGCGGGGTCATGGCAGCAGCCTTTCTTGGAGTTGTGCCAATTTTATAGACTTGAAGAAACGTTTCAGCAAGCATAAAAATCGAGACACTGGTGCTAAGTGCCAAGGAAGACTATTAGTGAGGAATTGATCCACAGCTTTGAGACAAATTGGGAATCGAGTCGATCCCTTCGCGGGCAAGCCCGCTCCCACATGATCTCCAGCGTTCACAAATACTGTGTTCACCGCAGATCTACTGTGGGAGCGGGCTTGCTCGCGAAGGCGATTTCAGAGGTGACTCAACGAAACCGGTCAACCTCATGCCGCAAATCCGCCGCGAGCTTCTCCAGCTCTTTGGCGGTCACAGCCAGGTTCGACACCACTTCCCGCTGTTCACTGTTCGCCAAAGCGATGCTTTGCAGATTGCTGCTGAGCAAGGTCGCGGTGCTGCTTTGTTCCTGGGTCGCGGTGGTGATGGCAGCGAATTGCTGACCGGCCGAGCGGCTTTGTTCATCGATCCGTGCCAGCGCTGAGGCGACGTTGGCGTTGCGCGACAGGCCTTCCTGCATCAGCACGTTGCCTTGCTCCATGGTGCTGATGGCGTTGCCGGTTTCCTGCTGGATGCTTTGGATCATCCCGGAAATTTCGTCAGTGGCCTGGCGGGTGCGAGAGGCCAGGTTGCGCACCTCATCGGCCACCACCGCAAACCCACGGCCCTGCTCACCAGCGCGGGCGGCTTCGATGGCGGCGTTGAGCGCCAGCAAGTTGGTTTGCTCGGCGATCGCGGTAATCACCCCGACAATGCCGCCGATTTCCTGGGAGCGCTGCCCCAAGGTATTGATCACCGTCGCGGTGCTGTTCAGTGCACCGGCGATTTGCTCCAGGGATGAGGACGCTTCGTCCATCGACGTACGACCGATCTGCGTTTGCTGTGCGTTTTCCTGCGCCAGACGCTGGGTGTTGCCCATGTTGTCGGCAATGTTCAGCGAGGTGGCGCTAAATTCTTCTACGGCGCCAGCCATGCTGGTGATTTCGCCGGACTGCTGCTCCATCCCTTCATAGGCACCACCGGACAAACCGGACAACGCCTGGGCACGGCTGTTGACCTCTCCCGAGGCTTTACGGATGTGCTCGACCATGGTCGACAGGGCCTGGCTCATCTGGTTGAAGGCGCGGGCAAGTTGACCGATTTCGTCATTGCTCGACACGTTCAGGCGAACACTCAAATCACCGGCACCCAAGGCTTCGGCCTGACGCACCAGATCGCCCAGAGGCGCCAGTTTGCTGCGCAGCAACCAGACCGCCGCACCGACCGCCAGCAGCATCGCCAGCAGACTGCCGATCGCCAATTGAATACCGACGCTCCAGGTCACGGCGCGGATTTCGGTTTTCGGCATGCTCGCCACCACCGACCACGGTCCGCCTTCGAACGGCACGGCAACACTGTAAAAGTCTTGCGACTTGTCGTTCCAGAAGTCGCCTTTGCCCGGTGTCTTGGCCAGACCGACAATGCTCGAGACCGCCTGATCCAGTGCTTGTACACCTGCAATCGGCACCAGCCATTTGCCTTGTTCATCCAGCAACGCCAAGGAACCGGTCTGGCCGATGCGGAAGCGTTTGAGGTTGGCGAACTGCGCGTTCTGCGCGTCGGTGTAATCGAATCCTACGTACAGCACGGCAATGATCTTACCGCTGCTGTCGCGTACGGGGGTGTACTGCGACATGTAGAAGCGTTCGAAAAGCAAAGCTCGACCCACGTAGCTCTGCCCCGCCATCAAACGGGCGTAAGCCGGGTTCGCGTGGTCGAGCAGAGTGCCGATGGCACGGCTGCCATCTTGTTTGCTGACATTCGTGCTGACCCGAATGAACTCCTCACCACTGCGCACGAACACGGTCGCGACGCCTGCGGTCATCTGCTTGAACTCGTCGACTTCTGCGAAGTTGTTGTTCAACACTTCATTGCCCAAGTGCAGGCCCGGGGTCTGCACACCCGCCACGGTCACCGGCTCATCCGGATGCACGCTCAAACCGGCGCTGAAGCGCTTCTCGAACAGGCCGGCCAGGCGCTGGGTGCTTTCACGCAAGGTGCCGTGAAAGGTGCTCAGCTGATCGGCAAGCAAGCGGGCCTCACTGGCCAGATGCTCTTCGCGGGTGGCGAGGTTGGCGGTGTCCAGCGAGCGCAGGGCGAATACTGTACTGCCACTGATGACAATCGCCAGAATCACGGCAAGCGCAAGACCCAGCTGTGAGGCAATCCGAGCACGAGGTTGAGACATGACAGCTCCTGACCCAGTGGCCGGATCATTTTGATCCCATCGCACACTCGGCAAAATTTCTGATTGTGGGGAAAACATGGAACCTGCACGAAGGTCCCATCAGCAGATTTTCGGCGGCAAAGCTGAATACTTGAGTAATTAACGGGGATATGGCTCAAGGCCGCCATTGCGGCGGCTCCATCGATTCAGCCCAGACGTTCGACATCCGGTAATTCCATGGCCCGGACCTCGCCTTGCAGGAAATCGCTGAGGCGGCGCAAACGCTCACCGCCGGGGCGGGTTTTCGGCCAGACCAGGTAGTAATTCTCACCACTGGCGACGGCCGTCGGCCACGGCAAACTCAGACGTCCCTGCGCAACATCCTCCGCCACCATCAGCAAATCGCCCATGGACACGCCGTAACCCCGGGCAGCGGCGATCATGCCCAGCTCCAGCGTGTCGAACACCTGCCCGCCCTTGAGCGAGACTTGATCGGTCAGGCCCATGCGCTCCAGCCAATTGCGCCAGTCACGGCGGTCCGGCGTCGGGTGCAGCAACTCGGTACTGGCCAGGCGCGCAACGTCCCACGGTTGATCCTTCAGAAGATTCGGCGCGCCCACCGGAATCAGCTCTTCGGGGAACAGGAAAGTTGCCTCCCAGTCCGGTGGAAAATGCCCGTTGCTGAGAATGACAGCGCAGTCGAAGGGTTCGTGGTTGAAGTCCACCGTATCGATGTCCATCCAGGCGCTGGTCAATTGCACCTCGTTCCCCGGTCGCAGGTGCCGAAAACGGCTGAGCCGCGCCAACAACCAACGCATGGTCAGGGTCGACGGGGCTTTCATGCGCAGGATGTCGTCCTCGGCGCGCAAGGTATTGCAGGCCCGTTCGAGGGCGGTGAAGCCTTCGCGAATGCCGGGCAGGATCAGCCGCGCCGATTCGGTCAGTTGCAGGTTGCGCCCGCTGCGATGAAACAGCCGACAGGCGAAATGCTCTTCGAGCGTACGAATGTGCCGACTGACCGCACTTTGCGTGATCGACAGTTCTTCGGCGGCGCGGGTAAACGAGCTATGCCGCGCCGCCGCTTCGAATGCTCGAAGGGCATACAAAGGAGGAAGACGACGAGACATCAGGAAAGCTCCTATAGCGCGATTGCACCAACTTATCAGAAACTCCCCAGCATGAGTTTTAATCATGCCACCCATCCTTTTTATCCCTTTGTGAAAACCCTGCAGAGCGCCGAGAATCGACGCTTCCTGTTCTCTCTCACAATCGAGCGTGATGATCATGCAGCATCCAGCGCGTATTGAACTCTGGGCCATCCTGCGGCTGGCGGGGCCGTTGATTGCCTCGCAGTTGGCGCACATGTTGATGGTCCTCACCGACACATTGATGATGGCTCGCCTGAGCCCAGAGGCGCTGGCCGGTGGCGGTCTGGGTGCGGCGACGTATTCGTTCGTGTCGATTTTCTGCATCGGCGTAATCGCCGCCGTTGGCACCCTGGTGGCGATCCGTCAGGGCGCGGGCGACATCATTGGCGCGGCGCGGCTGACCCAGGCCGGGTTGTGGCTGGCATGGTTGATGGCGCTGGTGGCGGGTTTGCTGCTGTGGAACCTGAAACCGGTGTTGCTGCTGTTCGGCCAGACCGAAACCAACGTCCAGGCTGCCGGCCAGTTTCTGTTGATTCTGCCGTTCGCCCTGCCCGGCTACCTGAGCTTCATGGCGCTGCGCGGTTTCACCAGCGCCATCGGCCGGGCGACACCGGTGATGGTCATCAGCCTCGCCGGCACTGTGGCCAACTTCCTGCTCAACTATGCCTTGATCACCGGCATGTTCGGCCTACCAAAAATGGGCCTGGTGGGCATCGGTCTGGTCACGGCGATCGTCGCTAACCTCATGGCACTGGCGCTCGCGCTGCACATTCGTCGGCATCCGGCCTACGACGCGTATCCATTGAGTCAGGGTCTGTCGCGGCCCAACCGTCAGTACTTGAAGGAATTGTGGCGCCTGGGCCTGCCGATTGGCGGCACCTATGCGGTGGAAGTCGGCCTGTTTGCCTTCGCTGCGCTGTGCATGGGCACCATGGGCAGTACGCAACTGGCGGCGCATCAGATCGCCCTGCAAATCGTCTCGGTGGCGTTCATGATTCCGGCGGGGCTTTCCTACGCGATCACCATGCGCATCGGCCAGCATTACGGCGCCGGGCAATTGCTTGATGCGCGGCTGGCCGGACGTGTCGGGATCGCCTTCGGGGCTGCGGCAATGCTTGGCTTCGCGATGGTCTTCTGGCTGCTGCCGCATCAGTTGATCGGCTTATTCCTGGACCACAACGACCCGGCGTTCCGCGAAGTCATCAACCTGGCTGTGAGCCTGCTGGCAGTAGCGGCGTGGTTCGAGCTGTTCGACGGCACGCAAACCATCGCCATGGGCTGCATCCGCGGGCTCAAGGATGCCAAGACCACGTTCCTGGTGGGTTTGGGTTGCTATTGGCTGATCGGCGCACCGGCCGCTTGGTGGATGGCCTTCCATTTGAACTGGGGGCCAACGGGGGTCTGGTGGGGCCTGGCGCTGGGGCTGGCGTGTGCGGCGGTGAGTCTGACGCTGGCGTTTGAGTGGAAGATAAAGCGGATGATTCGGCGGGAGCCGTCAGCGCAAGGCAGCTTTCAAGTGATTCAGCCGGATTAAGATCAAAAGATCGCAGCCTGCGGCAGCTCCTACAGGATCGCGCATGACCGCGCTTTTGTAGGAGCTGCCGAAGGCTGCGATCTTTTAAATGGCCTCAACCACAGCCATCTGACTGGAACCGAACGTCAGGTACTCCACCAACTCCGCCAACGGCAACGGCTTGCTGATCAGATACCCCTGAACCTGATCGCAACCAAACCCGCGCAACAAATCCAGCTGCTCCGCTGTTTCCACTCCTTCGGCAACCACTTCGAGATTGAGGTTGTGCGCCAGGTTGATCATCGCGTGGACCAGTTTGCGATTCTCTTCCCGTTCTTCCATGCCGCCGACAAAGCTCTTGTCGACCTTCAACAACGCAATCGGCAGGCTGTTGAGGTGCACGAACGAAGAGAACCCGGTGCCGAAATCGTCCAGCGAGAAGCGCACGCCCAAACGCCCAAGGGCGTCCATGGTCTGCTTGACCAGATCGCTGCGACGCATCACCGCGGTTTCGGTCAGTTCGAATTCCAGCCATTGCGCCTCGACGCCTCGCTCGGCAATCAGCCGGCTCAGGGTCGACAGCAACTGGCTGTCCTGAAACTGCCGGAACGACAGGTTGATTGCCATGTGCAGCGCTGGCAGACCTCGTTCGCGCAACGCCTGCATGTCTCGCAGGGCCCGGGAAATCACCCAGTAACCCAACGGCACGATCAAGCCGCTTTGCTCGGCCAGCGGCACGAATTCGCTGGGGGGCAGCAAGCCGCGTTCGCCATGACGCCAGCGCACCAACGCTTCGAGGCCGACGATCTGGCCGTCCTCGAGGTTCAGGCGTGGCTGGTAATGCAATTCCAGCTCATCGCGACGCAAGGCCCGGCGCAGCTCGCTTTCGAGGTCGGCGATGCTGCGGGCATTGCGATTGATCCGCTCGTTGAAGATGTGAAAGGTGCAGCCCTGAGTGCTCTTGGCCTGCTGCATGGCGATGTGCGCGTGCCACATCAACGGGTCGGGGCCGGCCTGCGCTCGTGCGTGAGCGATGCCAAGGCTGGAACCGATCAACAGGCTTTCGCCGTCGACCCAATAGGGTTCGGACAGGGCTTCGGTAATGCGTTCGGCCATCCATTCGGCGCGCTGAGGGGCGCGGCGGGTGTCGATCAGCAGGGCGAATTCATCGCTGCCCAGCCGCGCCAGTTGATCGCTGGCCTCCAGTTGGCTTTTCAGCCGCGAGACCACTTGCAGGATCAACCGATCGCCGGCTTGGTGGCCGAGGGCGTCGTTGGCGTGTCGGAAGTTGTCGAGATCGAGGTGACCGAGGGCCAGGCCGCGACCTTCGTTTTCGGCCAGACGCGCCGCCAGCAAGGTCTGGAAACCCTGACGGTTGGCGATACCGGTCAACGGATCCTGCTCGGCCAGGCGCTGCAAAGTGTTTTCCAGCACGCCGCGCTCACGCACATGACGCAGGCAGCGGCGCAACATGCCGGGATCCAGCAGATTGCGCACCAGCCAGTCGCTCACACCGTCGGGCGGCGCCAGTGGCTCGTGTTCGAGCAGCAACACCGTCGGCAGGTTGCAACGGCCGGGTGCCGGCTGCAGAGCAGGAATTGTCAACAACACCGCGCTGCGGTTGTCATCAAACAGGTTGCTGACCGACTCCCAGCTCGGCGCGCTGAGCAGCACAGCCGAACTCCCCATCGGAGCCAGACACTCGCGCAACAACGCTGCCCACGCCGGCTCTTCGGCCAGTAGCAGCAAACGCAAGGGTTCGACAGGCGTAGACAAGCTAGCTCCCTAGACTCTGCAAAGATGTAGGCGGCGGGCATTATGCCGCGCAGATAACCAATGACAACATGACATCGGTTATCAAACACGACTTTGGCGTATTGAATACGAACATTAGACGCAAATTCACTGCGCATCCTGCGTGAAAGTAGCAAAACCGGCAAATAGAGATAGCGTGTTGGGTCACAAGTCGGAGAGAGCAGCACAATTCGCTGAGCCTGTTAAAATGCCGGCCCATTTCGCTAATGACTCCCTGATTTCGTATGTCCCGACTCAATCCCCGGCAGCAAGAAGCCGTGAGCTATGTCGGCGGCCCTCTTTTGGTGCTCGCCGGCGCAGGCTCCGGCAAGACCAGCGTGATCACCCGCAAAATTGCGCATCTGATCCAGAGCTGTGGCATCCGAGCCCAATACATTGTCGCCATGACCTTTACCAACAAGGCCGCGCGAGAGATGAAGGAACGGGTCGGCACCCTGCTCAAAGGCGGCGAAGGCCGCGGCCTGACGGTCTGCACCTTCCACAACCTGGGCCTGAACATCATCCGCAAGGAACACGTGCGGCTGGGCTACAAACCGGGCTTCTCGATCTTCGACGAGACCGACGTCAAAGCCCTGATGACCGACATCATGCAGAAGGAATACTCGGGCGACGACGGCGTCGACGAGATCAAAAACATGATCGGCTCGTGGAAAAACGACCTGATCCTGCCGCCCGAAGCCCTGGAAAACGCCCGCAACCCCAAGGAACAGACCGCCGCCATCGTCTACACCCACTACCAGCGCACGCTCAAGGCGTTCAACGCGGTGGACTTCGACGACCTGATCCTGCTGCCGGTAAAACTGTTCCAGGAACACGACGATATCCTGGAAAAATGGCAGAACAAGGTCCGCTACCTGTTGGTGGACGAATACCAGGACACCAACGCCAGCCAGTATTTGCTGGTGAAACTGCTGATCGGCAAACGCAACCAGTTCACGGTGGTGGGCGACGACGACCAGTCGATCTACGCCTGGCGCGGCGCCCGCCCGGAAAACCTGATGCTGCTCAAGGACGACTATCCGTCCCTGAAAGTGGTGATGCTGGAGCAAAACTACCGCTCCACCAGCCGCATCCTGCGCTGCGCCAACGTGCTGATTTCCAACAATCCACACGAATTCGAAAAACAGCTGTGGAGTGAGATGGGCCACGGCGACGAAATCCGCGTGATCCGTTGCCGCAACGAAGACGCCGAAGCCGAGCGCGTGGCCGTCGAATTGCTGACCCTGCACCTGCGCACGGATCGGCCATACAGCGATTTTGCGATCCTGTATCGCGGCAACTACCAGGCCAAGCTGATCGAGTTGAAGCTGCAGCACCACCAGATTCCGTATCGCCTGTCCGGCGGCAACAGCTTTTTCGGACGTCAGGAAGTGAAAGACCTGATGGCCTACTTCCGATTGATCGTGAACCCGGACGACGACAACGCCTTCCTGCGGGTGATCAACGTCCCGCGCCGGGAGATCGGTTCGACCACCCTGGAAAAGCTGGGCAACTACGCCACCGAGCGAAAAATCTCGATGTACGCCGCCACCGACGAAATCGGCTTGGGCGAGCATCTGGACACGCGCTTCACCGATCGCCTGTCGCGCTTCAAGCGTTTTATGGACAAGGTCCGCGAGCAGTGTGCCGGCGAAGACCCGATCTCCGCCCTGCGCAGCATGGTCATGGACATCGACTACGAGAACTGGCTGCGTACCAACAGCTCCAGCGACAAGGCCGCCGATTACCGCATGGGTAACGTCTGGTTCCTGATCGAGGCGCTGAAGAACACGCTGGAGAAAGACGAAGAAGGCGAGATGACCGTCGAAGACGCCATCGGCAAACTCGTTCTGCGCGACATGCTGGAGCGTCAGCAGGAAGAGGAAGACGGCGCCGAAGGTGTGCAGATGATGACCTTGCACGCCTCCAAGGGTCTGGAATTTCCTTACGTGTTCATCATGGGCATGGAAGAGGAAATCCTCCCGCACCGCTCCAGCATCGAAGCCGACACCATCGAAGAGGAACGCCGCCTGGCCTACGTCGGGATTACCCGAGCGCGTCAGACGTTGGCATTCACCTTCGCCGCCAAGCGTAAGCAATACGGCGAGATCATCGACTGCGCGCCTAGCCGTTTCCTCGATGAACTGCCGCCGGACGACCTGGCCTGGGAAGGCAATGACGACACTCCCGTTGAAGTCAAAGCCGTTCGCGGTAATACCGCATTGGCGGATATACGCGCGATGTTAAAGCGCTAGAATTGAGCACTTTTTAGCCGAACACTTTTTACGAGCTAGGCGCACATGGCGCCAGTAGAGGAAAGCTTCATGGAAGCACTGCACAAGAAAATTCGCGAAGAAGGCATCGTGCTTTCCGACCAGGTTCTGAAAGTCGACGCCTTTCTGAACCACCAGATCGACCCGGCCCTGATGAAGCTGATCGGCGACGAATTCGCCACGCTGTTCAAGGATTCGGGCATCACCAAGATCGTCACGATCGAAGCCTCGGGCATTGCCCCGGCGATCATGACCGGCCTGAACCTTGGCGTGCCGGTGATTTTCGCCCGCAAGCATCAGTCCCTGACCCTGACTGAAAACCTGCTGTCGGCGACCGTCTACTCGTTCACCAAGCAAACCGAAAGCACCGTGGCGATCTCCCCGCGCCACCTGACCAGCAGCGACCGCGTGCTGATCATCGACGACTTCCTGGCTAACGGTAAGGCGTCGCAAGCGCTGATCTCGATCATCAAACAGGCCGGCGCGACCGTTGCAGGCTTGGGTATTGTGATCGAGAAGTCGTTTCAGGGCGGCCGTGCGGAACTGGATGCCCAGGGTTATCGCGTTGAATCGTTGGCTCGGGTGCAGTCGCTGAAGGATGGCGTTGTAACCTTCATCGAATAAACCAGCTGCATCACCGAACCTGTGGGAGCGGGCTTGCCCGCGATGAGGTCATGACATTCAACATTGATGTTGGCTGTTCCACCGCCATCGCGGGCAAGCCCGCTCCCACAGGTTTTTGTGGTGGCTGTTATTGCGCAGTGGCTTTGAGACCGGTGAGCAGTAACCGCTGAAACAAATCCTCTTTCAGCCCTTCCGGGTTGGTCAGCTGCATCCTTTCCAGATGCACCGGAAATTCCGAAGCCGCTGGCGCATCCAGCGCAGCCTTGCCCAATTCCAGAATCTCCGTGAGCTTGAACTTGCTCTTCAACCAGTTCAGCGCCCGCAATAAATCCCGTTCCTCAGCGGTGAAATCACAGCCAAGCGGATATTCCGGAAACAGATTCGAATGCCGCGCCTGAATGGCCTGCAAACGTTGTGGGCTGTTGTCGGCGAAACGCGGATCGAGGCGAAAATGCTTCGGCAATTTGCCAACGCTCTGCGCCTGCTCGATCAGCCCCGGCTGGAAGCGTGAGTCGCTGATATTCAGCAATGCCTCGATCACCGCCGCGTCGGTATTGCCCCGCAAATCGGCGATGCCGTACTCGGTGACGACGATGTCCCGCAGGTGCCGTGGGATCGTGCAGTGGCCGTATTGCCAGACGATATTCGAACTGACTTCACCGCCCGACTCGCGCCAACTGCGCAGCAGCAGGATCGAACGCGCACCTTCCAGCGCATGGCCCTGGACGACGAAGTTGTATTGCCCGCCGACACCGCTCAGCACCCGCCCGTCTTCGAGTTGATCGGCCACGCCGGCGCCGAGCAAGGTCATGGTGAAGACAGTGTTGATGAAGCGCGCATCAAGGCGCTGCAAGCGTTTGAGTTCTTCCTGACCGTAGAGCTCGTTGATGTAGCTGATGCGGGTCATGTTGAATTCGAGCCGTTTGCCTTGAGGCATCTCCCGCAGGCGTTCATAGAAACTGCGCGGCCCGAGGAAAAACCCGCCATGCACCGAGATGCCGTCAGTCTGCGTGGCCTCGTCCAGCGTTCCGGCATTTGCCTGCTGCTGGGTAGGCACGTCCGGGTAAACCTTGCGCCGCACGATCCCCGCGTCCGCCAACACCAACAAGCCGTTGACGAACATTTCGCTGCAACCGTAAAGGCCCTTGGCGAACGGTTCGATGCCTCCTTCTCGCTCAATCAACTGCGCCCACTGGCTGAGATTCAGGTCCGCCAGCAACGCCTTATAACCGTCACTGTCAGCCTGCCGCGCCAGCAACGCTGCCGTCAGGGCATCGCCCATGGCGCCGATGCCAATCTGCAAGGTACCGCCGTCGCGCACCAGCGTGCTGGCGTACAGCCCGATGAAATGATCCTGGAAACCCACCGGCATGTTCGGCGTGGAAAACAGGGTGGTGCTGTCCTTCGCGTCGATCAGCAGGTCGAAGCTGTCGATGCCAACTTCCGCATCGCCAGGCATGTATGGCAAATCGTTGTGTACCTGGCCCACCAGCAGGATCGTTTCCCCCGCCGCCCGGCGTTTGGCGATCATCGGCAACAGGTCGAGGGTGATGTCCGGGTTGCAGCTCAGGCTCAAGCGATCGGGATGCTCGCTGTGGCTGGCGACCAGTTGCGCGACCAGATTCAAGCCAGCGGCATTGATGTCCCGGGCGGCGTGGCTGTAATTGCTGCTGACGTAATCCTGCTGGGCCGGTGCGCTGTTAAGCAGGCTGCCTGGCTGAAGGAAGAATTGATGGACGTGAATGTTCGTCGGCAGGCTGTCGCGATGCAGGTCGGCGAGGAAATCCAGTTCAGGGTAATCGCCAAACACCCGCTCGATGAAGGGTTCGAGGAAGCGCTTTTGCAAGCCATCGCCCAATGGCGGGCGTCCGAGGCATAGGGCGGTGTAAATCGTCAGTTGCCGCCCGGGCAGTTGCGCGATCCGTTGATACAGCGCGTTGACGAAGTGGTTGGGCTTGCCCAGCCCTAGCGGCAATCCCATATGAATGTGCGCCGGCAACCGCGCCAGAACGTCATCGACCGCCTGCTCGATAGAGCACAACTGCACCATCTGATCCTCCCGCCCGTTCCATGAATTGGGGTTGGGTCTTTGCAGCAAAGAATAGCCTCAGGGAAAAATCGCAGGCACAAAAAAGCCGCTCGAAAGCGGCTTTTCGTCGAAGACCGGGCTTACTTCAGACCGGACATCTTCTGGATGGCGCCCTTGAGATCGGCATCAGAGCAATCGGCGCAGGTGCCTTTTGGTGGCATCGCGTTGACGCCGGAGATCGCTTTCGCCAGCAAGCCGTCAAGGCCGCCTTCTTTCTTGGCGCGCTCGCCCCAGGCTGCGGCATCACCGACTTTCGGTGCGCCCAACAGGCCGGTACCGTGGCAAGCGTTGCAATGTTTTGCAATCACCGAGTCAGGGGTCTTGGCATCACCACCCCCCGCAGAAGCAGTGACTTCCATCCCCTTGCACTCTTTGCCCTGCACACAAACCTGGCCGACTGGCTCAAGACGTTTAGCAATATCGTCGTTGGTCGCTGCTTGTGCGCTGACTGCCCAAAGGGCCAATACGGTTGCTGGTACGGCCAGCATTTTCATAATTAGATTCACGCGTTCACCCTCAATGGTGGCTAGTCACGCCCACGGCCACGGTTCGCAGGCGGGCGCAAGTATAGCGGTAAGCCCGCCACACTGAAACAACCCCAAAGTCGAAGGGGTCTTGTCGTGGAATGGAATACAGCATGGGCGTCTCCACAATCCGGGCAGGACGCCTCTTCTCTTAGAAGTTCGCTGGGGTAGCTGCGCTGATTAGTCGCGCCGGGGCATCGAACGGATTACGGAAGCGGTGCGGCTTGGTACTTTCAAAGTAGTAGCTATCACCGGCTTCGAGCACAAATGTTTCGAGACCGACCACCAGCTCCAGCCGACCTTCCACCAGAATCCCGGTTTCCTCGCCCTCATGGGTGAGCATCTCGTCACCGGTGTCGGCGCCTGGCGGGTAGATTTCGTTGAGGAACGCGATAGCCCGGCTCGGGTGAGCCCGACCGACCAGTTTCATGGTCACTGCGCCATCGGAAATATCGATCAGCTCGTGGGCTTTGTAGACGATCTGAGTCGGTTTTTCCTGCAGGATTTCTTCGGAAAAGAACTCGACCATGGACATGGGAATCCCGCCCAGTACCTTCCTCAGCGAACTGATCGAAGGGCTGACGCTGTTCTTCTCGATCATCGAAATGGTGCTGTTGGTAACACCCGCGCGTTTGGCGAGCTCACGCTGGGAAAGACCTTTAAGCTTACGGATCGATTGCAGTCGTTCACCGACGTCCAATGCTGGAGCCTCCAGGGATTCAGGTTTGCAGGAATATTGAGCGTTATCATGGCGACAGCGTTCAGTATTTACAACACTTGGACCTGAATCCTGTTTGGCGAAGCGACTTTCGGTCGGGAACGTTATTCGTCAGGCCCCGGAATAGAGCAGCGGCACTCGACGCAGGTTGCAGAAGATCTGGTAAGGAATCGTGCCCGCGGCCGTCGCAACGTCACTGGCGAGGATATTTTTGCCCCACAACTCGACGGGCGAACCGAGGCCGGCTTGCGGCACGTCGGTCAGGTCGATGCAGAGCATGTCCATCGACACGCGGCCAATCAACTGGCTGCGCTGCCCGGCGGCCATCACGGGCGTACCGGTCGGTGCCTGACGTGGATAGCCGTCGGCATACCCCATCGCCACCACGCCAACGCGCATTGGCTTGGGGGTGACGAATTTCGCGCCGTAACCAATCGGCTCGCCGGCCGGCAGTTCACGCACGCAAATCACTTTCGATTCCAGGGTCATCACCGGTTGCAGGCGGGACGCCACGGCATTGGCCTCTTCGAAAGGCGTTGCGCCGTAGAGCATGATGCCCGGGCGCACCCAATCGCTCGGAATCTGCGGCCAACCGAGCACCGCCGGCGAATTACGCAGGCTGATTTCAGCCGACAACCCCTGACGCACCGCCTCGAACACCGCGACCTGCTCGGCGCTGGTCTGGCAGTGCAGTTCATCGGCGCGGGCGAAGTGACTCATCAGCACGATCTTTGCCACTTTGCCGCTGGCCAGCAGCCGTTGATAGGCCGCCTGGTAATCCGCCGGGTGCAAGCCAACCCGATGCATGCCCGAGTCGAGCTTGAGCCATACCGTGATCGGTTTGCTCAGCGCGGCTTTTTCGATGGCTTCGAGCTGCCACAGCGAATGCACCACGCACCAGAAGTCATGCTCGACGATCAGCGACAGCTCATCGGCTTCGAAAAAACCTTCGAGCAACAACACCGGCGCACGAATGCCGGCGGCACGCAGCTCCAACGCCTCTTCGATGCACGCCACGGCAAACCCGTCCGCCTCGGCTTCCAGCGCCTGGGCGCAGCGTACCGCGCCATGGCCATAGGCATCGGCCTTGATCACCGCGAGGGCCTTGGCCCCCGTGACTTCACGGGCGATCCGGTAGTTGTGGCGCAGGGCTTGAAGGTCGATCAGGGCACGGGCTGGACGCATGGCGGCAGACTTCTAGTCGGTCATTTGAAAAAAAACCGGCGCTGGCTGACAGCGAACCGCCAACAGCGCCGGGAGAGGGATCTTTCTGGCTGAGCGTTATGGCAGCGCGGCAACAACCGACAGCTCAACCAGGATTTCCGGTTCGCACAGCTTCGATTCAACGGTAGCGCGGGCCGGGGCGACGCCCTTTGGCAGCCACTGGTCCCACACCGAATTCATGCCTTCGAAGTGCGCGTCGATGTCTTTCAGGTAAATCGTCACCGACAGCAGACGGCTCTTGTCGGTCCCGGCCAGATCCAGCAAACGCTCGATGTTGGCGAGGGTGTCACAGGTCTGCTGTTCAATCCCGGCGCTCATGTCATCGCCGACCTGCCCTGCCAGATACACGGTACTGTTGTGGACAACGATCTGGCTCATGCGCTCATTGGTGAGCTGGCGCTGGATTGACATGTTTTGCGGACTCCTGAAGTTTGTTGCCATAACGGGAAATATCGAGGCCTTCGGCGCTGATCTGCGGCGTTTTCTTCGCCATCAGATCGGCCAGCAAACGACCGGAGCCACAGGCCATGGTCCAGCCGAGCGTACCGTGGCCCGTATTCAGAAACAGATTTCTGAACGGTGTGGCGCCAACAATCGGGGTGCCGTCCGGAGTGGTCGGACGCAAGCCGGTCCAGAAACTCGCCTGGGGCAGATCGCCGCCCTGAGGATAAAGGTCGTTGACGATCATCTCCAGGGTTTCGCGTCGACGCGGGTTCAACGACAGGTCAAAACCGGCAATTTCCGCCATGCCGCCGACGCGGATGCGGTTGTCGAAACGGGTGATCGCGACCTTGTAGGTCTCGTCGAGAATGGTCGACGTCGGGGCCATCGCCGGGTTGATGATCGGCACGGTCAGCGAGTACCCCTTGAGCGGATACACCGGAGCCCGGATGCCCAACGGCTTGAGCAATTGCGGCGAGTAGCTGCCCAGCGCCAGCACGTAGCGGTCGGCGGTTTCCAGCTTGCCGTCGATCCACACGCCGTTGATGCGATCACCGGCGAAGTCGAGGCGCTGAATGTCCTGGCCGAAACGGAATTCCACACCCAGCTTCGTGGCCATTTCGGCCAGGCGGGTAGTGAAGATCTGGCAGTCGCCGGTCTGGTCGTTCGGCAGGCGCAAGGCACCGGCGAGGATGTCGGTGACACTGGCCAGGGCCGGTTCAACCCGGGCAATGCCGGCGCGGTCGAGCAGTTCGAATGGCACGCCGGACTCTTGCAGCACGGCGATGTCTTTGGCGGCGCCATCAAGCTGCGCCTGGGTGCGGAACAGCTGGGTAGTCCCCAGGCTGCGGCCTTCGTAGGCAATACCGGTTTCGGCGCGCAATTCGTCGAGGCAATCGCGGCTGTACTCGGACAGGCGCACCATGCGCTCCTTGTTCACCGCGTAACGGCTGGCGGTGCAGTTGCGCAGCATCTGCGCCATCCACAGGTATTGGTCGATGTCGGCGGTGGCCTTGATCGCCAATGGCGCGTGACGCTGCAACAGCCACTTGATGGCTTTGAGCGGCACGCCCGGCGCGGCCCACGGCGAGGCATAACCCGGCGAAACCTGCCCGGCATTGGCGAAACTGGTTTCCATGGCCGCCGCGGGCTGACGGTCAACCACCGTCACCTCAAAGCCGGCCCGTGCCAGATAATAGGCACTGGCGGTACCGATGACGCCGCTACCCAAGACCAGAACGCGCATTTTCATATCCCTCATCGCGGCTTACCGCTGACGTTTATTGTGCAGACCGAAGATGTGGGCAGTTTAAAAAAGATTAGCCAGTGCTTTTCACTATATAAGTGCCTATATTTGGCGACAATTCTCGGCAAAAACCCTTTTCACGGAGGCGCATCCCCTATGCGGACCAACACTCAGACCAAACGTGAGCTGGACAAGATCGACCGCAACATCCTGCGGATCCTGCAAGCGGACGGGCGTATTTCCTTCACCGAACTGGGGGAAAAGGTCGGCCTCTCCACCACGCCCTGCACCGAGCGGGTACGGCGACTGGAGCGCGAAGGGATCATCATGGGCTACAACGCCCGCCTGAATCCGCAGCACCTCAAGGGTAGCTTGCTGGTGTTCGTCGAGATCAGCCTCGACTACAAATCCGGCGATACTTTCGAAGAGTTCCGACGCGCGGTGTTGAAACTGCCCCACGTACTGGAATGCCATTTGGTGTCAGGGGATTTCGATTACCTGGTGAAAGCACGGATATCCGAGATGGCCTCGTACCGCAAACTGCTGGGCGACATCCTGCTCAAGCTGCCACATGTGCGCGAATCCAAGAGCTATATCGTGATGGAAGAAGTGAAAGAGAGCTTGAACCTGCCGATTCCGGATTGAGGCTTTGTGGTGCATGTTCGGGCCCCATCGCGGGCAAGCCCGCTCCCACAGGTGTTGCGCCGATCTTGTGGGAGCGGGCTTGCCCGCGATGGAGTCGACTCGGTGCCCCTGATTCACGCAACAGTCAGACCAAGACCTGTCGGGTAGAAGCCATGTACTCATGAATCTGCTTCTCGACCCGCGGATGGATCAGCTCCACCGGTCGCCGCCCGTTGGGGCATGGCAACGTCTTGGTGGTACCGAACAGTCGACAGATCAGCGGTCGCTCGTCATACACCGTGCAGCCGTTGGGCCCCAGATGGACGCAGTTGAGCTCATCCATCGCCGCATCCTGCTCGGCCCGGGTCTTGCGCGGCAGGCGGGACATTTCTTCGGGCGAGGTGGTCACCGGCCCACAGCAGTCATGGCAGCCGGGCACGCACTCGAAAGAGGGAATCTGCTGGCGCAGCGTGCGAATTTTCTGACTGTTGCAACTCATCGAAGCGGTGACCGAATGCGGAATAGACCGGGATTCTGACGCAAAAACCCCGATCCAGACAGCGCCAACCGACCGGTGTTGCCCGTGTCCGAAGCGGCGGCTTATGCTCCGTCAACTTTTTCAAACACACGAACTCAGGATGACGCACATGAACGCCCCCGTTCAGCAACCAGCCCCGAGCCATCAACACGCGGCCTCTTATTACGCCGCCAGCAGCTTGCCGCAACCCGATCTTGCGGTGCTCACAGGTGAGCTGGTTGCGGACGTATGTGTGGTGGGCGGCGGGTTCTCCGGGCTGAACACCGCGATTGAATTGGCCGACCGTGGCTTCAGCGTGGTGCTGCTGGAAGCACACAAAACCGGTTGGGGCGCCAGCGGACGCAATGGCGGGCAATTGATTCGCGGCGTCGGGCATGGCCTCGATCAGTTCGCCAACGTGATCGGTGCAGACGGTGTGCGTCAGATGAAACTGATGGGCCTGGAAGCAGTGGAAATCGTCCGACAGCGGATCGAGCGTTTTCAGATCCCTTGCGATCTGACCTGGGGTTACTGCGACCTCGCCAACAAGGCTCAAGACCTGGAAGGCTTCGCCGAAGACGCCATCGAGTTGCACAGACTCGGCTACCGTTACGAAACCCGTCTGCTGCAAGCCCACGAAATGCACAGCGTGGTGGGATCCGACCGCTATGTCGGCGGCTTGATCGACATGGGCTCCGGGCATCTGCACCCCTTGAACCTGGCACTCGGCGAAGCGGCCGCCGCCCAACAATTGGGCGTAAAGCTGTTCGAACAATCGGCGGTGACCCGCATCGATTACGGCCCCGTGGTCAAAGTCCACACCGCCCAGGGCTCGGTTCGCGCGAAGACGCTGGTGCTGGGTTGCAACGCCTACCTCAACGATCTCAATCCGCAACTCGGCGGCAAGGTGCTACCCGCCGGCAGTTACATCATCGCCACCGAACCCTTGAGTGAAGAACAGGCTCACGCGCTGCTGCCGCAAAACATGGCGGCCTGCGATCAACGGGTGGCGCTGGATTATTACCGACTCTCGGCGGACCGACGCTTGCTGTTCGGCGGTGCCTGCCATTATTCAGGGCGCGATCCGAAAGACATCGCCGCGTACATGCGGCCGAAGATGCTGGCGGTGTTCCCGCAACTGGCCGGGGTGAAAATCGATTATCAATGGGGCGGGATGATCGGCATCGGCGCCAATCGCCTGCCGCAGATCGGTCGGCTCAAGGAACAGCCGAATGTCTATTACGCCCAGGCCTATTCCGGTCATGGGTTGAACGCCACGCACTTGGCGGGGAAGTTGTTGGCTGAAGCCATCAGCGGCCAGCAAGGCGGTGGTTTCGATCTGTTCGCCAAGGTGCCGCATATCACCTTCCCCGGCGGCAAGCATTTGCGTTCGCCGTTGTTGGCGTTGGGGATGTTGTGGCATCGGATGAAGGAGTTGGTCTGATCGGTTAGCTGCGTTCTTTCGGGCCTCATCGCGGGCAAGCCCGCTCCCACAATGGTCGCTGGTGTTCACAAGAATTGTGTTCACCGCCAATCCCTGTGGGAGCGGGCTTGCCCGCGATGAGGCCCGAAAAAACGCCCTGGATCTCAGATCCGCCAGAACGGCTTAAGCCCCTCCTCCAACGCCTGCTCCTGACTCAATCCGACATCCCTGAGCTGCTCCGGCGTCAATTCCAGCAACACCTTGCGCGTGTGCAGACGATGCCAGAACAGGCCCCAGCGACCCAGGCAGGACGGTGCGTTGCGCATGACCGCCTCGCGTGCTCCGTTTTTTTGCCCTGCCGCCAGTTCCTGACTGTGTAACGTCAGCCGCACATCGCTCAAGCCGTTCATTTTCATTGCTCCTGTTTACTTGGGTAGCCAGAGGTTTCATGATGCGCGGACGGCGAAAAGCATTACAGATTCAACGATGGTGTATTAATTCCATACAGATTTTCCATTTCAGCCTCTGAATCACATATTTTTGCCCCATCTGTGCTGGTTAACCGAATCACCCACACCGAGACTGCGCCATGACCCTTTACGTCAACCTCGCCGAATTACTCGGCACTCGTATCGAACAGGGCTTCTATCGTCCCGGCGACCGGTTGCCCTCGGTGCGGGCACTGAGTGTCGAACACGGGGTCAGCCTGAGCACGGTGCAGCAGGCCTATCGAGTGCTGGAAGACGTTGGCCTGGCGATGCCAAAACCCAAGTCCGGCTACTTCGTACCGGTGAGTCGCGAGCTGCCGGAGCTGCCAGTGGTTGGCCGGCCAGCCCAACGACCGGTGGATATTTCGCAGTGGGATCAAGTGCTGGAACTGATCCGCGCCGTACCGCGCAAGGACGTCGTGCAACTGGGTCGCGGCATGCCGGACATCACCACGCCGACCATGAAACCGCTGCTGCGCAACCTTGCGCGAATCAGCCGTCGGCAGGACATGCCCGGTCTGTATTACGACAACATCTGCGGCACCCTCGAACTGCGCGAACAGATCGCTCGTCTGATGCTCGATTCCGGCTGCCAGTTGAGCGCCAACGATCTGGTGATCACCACCGGTTGCCACGAAGCACTGTCCACCAGCATCCGCGCCATCTGCGAGCCGGGTGACATCGTGGCCGTGGACTCACCGAGCTTTCACGGCGCCATGCAGACGCTCAAGGGTCTGGGCATGAAAGCCCTGGAAATCCCCACCGACCCGCTTACCGGAATCAGCCTCGATGCTTTGGAACTGGCGCTGGAGCAATGGCCGATCAAGGTCATACAGTTGACCCCCAACTGCAACAACCCGCTGGGCTACATCATGCCGGAGTCACGCAAACGCGCGTTGTTGACGCTCGCGCAGCGCTTCGACGTGGCGATTATCGAGGACGATGTGTATGGCGAACTGGCCTACACCTACCCACGCCCGCGCACGATCAAATCCTTCGACGAAGACGGCCGCGTCCTGCTCTGCAGTTCTTTTTCCAAGACTTTGGCACCAGGCCTGCGCATTGGTTGGGTCGCACCGGGCCGTTATCTGGAACGGGTGCTGCACATGAAGTACATCAGCACCGGCTCCACCGCGCCGCAACCGCAAATTGCGATTGCCGAATTTCTCAAGGCCGGTCACTTCGAACCGCATTTGCGGAAGATGCGCACGCAATACCAGCGCAATCGCGACGCGATGATCGACTGGGTGACCCGCTATTTTCCTGCTGGCACCCGGGCCAGCCGTCCGCAAGGCAGCTTCATGCTGTGGGTCGAACTGCCGGAGGGCTTCGATACCCTGAAACTCAATCGGGCGCTGCATGATCAAGGCGTACAGATTGCTGTCGGCAGTATCTTTTCCGCCTCGGGCAAATACCGTAATTGCCTGCGGATGAACTACGCTGCCAAAACAACCCCGCAGATCGAAGAAGCAGTACGCAAGGTCGGTGCGACAGCGATCAAACTGCTGGCGGAAACCGACTGACCTTTCTTCGGGAAGCGGCGTCCATATGCTAACTGCCACCACCCGGAATACGCTCCGTGAGAATCAGACAGCCCCTGCTTGCTCTTCTGTTACTCACCTCGCTCCTTGGTGGCTGCACAACACTCAATGTCTCTCGCGAGCCGAGTCAGGCCCTGCCGGCGGCCGACTCGGCGTTCGGCCGTTCGATCCAGGCACAGGCCGCCCCCCATGAGGGCCAATCGGGCTTTCGCTTGCTCTCCGATAGCTCAGAGGCCTTCACCGCCCGCGCCGAGCTGATTCGCAACGCCCAAAGCAGCCTCGATCTGCAGTACTACATCGTCCATGACGGCATCAGCACTCGAATACTGGTGAGCGAGCTGCTCAAGGCCGCTGACCGCGGAGTACGGGTGCGGATTCTGCTCGACGACACCACCAGCGATGGTCTGGACCGGATCATCGCGACCCTCGCCGCACATCCGAAGATTCAGATCCGCGTGTTCAACCCGCTGCACCTGGGCCGCAGCACCGTCGTTACGCGAACCATGGGCCGGTTCTTCAACCTGTCGCAGCAACACCGGCGCATGCACAACAAACTGTGGGTGGCGGACAACAGCGCGGCGATCGTTGGCGGGCGTAACCTGGGGGACGAATATTTCGATGCCGAGCCCAACCTGAATTTCACCGACATCGACATGCTGAGTGTCGGCCCGGTTGCCGAGCAGCTGGGGCACAGCTTCGACCAGTACTGGAACAGCGCCCTGAGCAAGCCGATCGAGCAGTTTCTCTCGACCAAGCCGACAGCCAGGGATCTCAGAAACACCCGGACCCGACTGGACGAATCCCTGGAGGAAACGCGCAAACAGAACCACGCGCTCTATCAACAGTTGATGACCTACACCACTCATCCGCGCCTGGACGTCTGGCGCCGTGAGTTGATATGGGCCTGGAACCAGGCATTGTGGGACGCGCCGAGCAAGGTGCTGTCCGACGGCGAACCAGACCCGCACTTGCTGCTGACCACCCAGTTGGCGCCCGAACTTAATGGGGTCAGCAAAGAGCTAATCATGGTCTCGGCCTACCTCGTACCCGGCGAACCGGGGCTGGTTTACCTGACCGGTCGCGCCGATGCCGGCGTATCGGTCAGCGTGCTGACCAACTCACTGGAAGCCACCGACGTACCAGCCACGCACGGTGGTTACGCGCCTTATCGCAAAGCCTTGCTGGAACATGGTGTGCAGCTGTTCGAATTACGCCGACAGCCCGGCGACACCGATGACAGCGGCAGTGGACCGCGTCTGTTTCACAGCGGGAGCAGCTCCTATCGTAGTTCTAACTCCAGCCTGCACAGCAAGGCGATGATTTTCGACCGACAGAAAGCCTTCATCGGCTCGTTCAATTTCGACCCGCGCTCGGTACTGTGGAACACCGAAGTCGGGGTACTGGTGGACAACCCGCAGCTCGCCGGGCGGGTGCGCGAACTGGCACTGGAGGGTATGGCGCCTGCCCTCAGCTATCAGGCCCGACTGGAAAAGGGTCAGATCGTCTGGGTCACCGAAGATGACGGCAAGCAGCACACATTGACCAAAGAACCGGGGGGGTGGTGGCGACACTTCAATTCATGGCTCAGCAGCATGGTCGGCCTGGAGCGGATGTTGTAGCCAAGAGGCTGGTGATGAATTGTGGTGAGCCCCCTCACCACAGGTTTGTGCAGTGCTCAGGCCGGTTCGGCAACTGTCCCAAACGCGCCTTGCCGCGATACCAGAATCACCAGCCCCAATGCGCCCGCCGCCATCAACAACGGCAAGGCATGCCCGCTGATCCACTGGCTTCCGGCACCGGCTGCCAAGGGCCCGATCAGGCAACCAATACCCCACAGCTGCGCGATATGGGCATTGGCGCGCACCAGCGCATCGTCGCGATAACGTTCGCCGATCAGGATCAGCGACAAGGTGAATAACCCGCCGGCACTGGCGCCAAACAACACCCACAGCGGCCAGATCAGTAGCGTGTCGATCAGCAACGGAATAGCCAGGCTCGACAGCAGCAAAAGCATCGCACAGCCGGTAAACAACGTACGCCGCGACAAGCGATCGGCCAGCGCGCCAATCGGCAACTGCAGCAAGGCATCACCCACCACCACCGTGCTGACCATCGCCAAGGCGATTTCCGTGGTGAAGCCCTGACGCAGGCAGTAAACCGGCAGCAAAGTCAGGATCATCGCTTCGAACGCCGCGAACAGCGATACCGCCCAGGCAATTGCCGGCAGGCCGCGGCAGAAGGTCAACAAGTCACCGAGGGTTACGCTGCAGGCTTCACTGGTGGGTGCGCCGCCGCGGCCCAGCAGCAGGAACGGTGACGTCATGAGCAAACCGACGCCGACCCAGAAGCCATAATCGTGCTCGGTGCCCAACGCCCCCAACAGCAACGGCCCGGCCAGCTGACTCAGCGCATAGCTACTGCCATACAGCGCCACCAGCCGACCGCGCCATTGCTCGACCACCAGTTGGTTGATCCAGCTTTCACCAAGAATGAAGACGAGGGTCAGGATCACCCCGATCATCAACCGCAGTGCCAGCCAGACCGGGTAGCTCGGCCATACTGCCAGCAAACCGATGGATACCGCACCGGCCCACAGACACAAGCGCATCAGATTGGCCGTGCCAAGACGGGCCGCGAGGTGGCTGGAAATTTTCGCCCCCAGCAGCACACCAATGGCCGGCATCGCCGCCATCACGCCGATCGCGAACGAGCCGTAACCCCAGCCTTCCAGACGCAGCGATACCAACGGCATGCTGACCCCCAGGGCCAGGCCGACACTCAAGACAGACGCCAAAACGGCGAAATACGTCGCCCAACGCATGTTCCACACTCCTGTGGATATTTTTATGTACAGCACAAAACAGTGTGGGAGCGAGCCCGCTCGCGATGACGGAGCAACATTCAACATTGACGTCGACTGTCATACCGCTATCGCGAGCAGGCTCGCTCCCACAAGGGATCTATGTTGCGTCGGGCCTCGATATGAACCGGGGTCCGCTACACACTACAACTTGATCCAGGTCGCCTTCAGCTCGGTGTATTTGTCGAACGCGTGCAGCGATTTGTCGCGACCGTTGCCGGACTGTTTGAAGCCACCAAACGGCGCGGTCATGTCGCCGCCGTCGTACTGATTGACCCACACGCTACCGGCGCGCAAAGCCTTGGCGGTCAGGTGAGCCTTGGAGATGTCGGCGGTCCAGACTGCAGCGGCCAGACCGTAAGGCGTGTCATTGGCGATCTGGATGGCTTCTTCAGCGCTGTCGAAGGTGATGACCGACAACACCGGACCGAAGATTTCTTCCTGAGCAATTTTCATCGCGTTGCTCACACCGTCGAAAATCGTTGGCTCGACGTAAGTGCCACCGGTTTCCTGAAGAATTCGCTTACCGCCAGCCACCAGTTTGGCGCCATCGGTGTGACCGGATTCGATGTAGGAAAGCACAGTGTTCATCTGCTGGGTGTCCACCAGCGCACCGACATTGGTTGCCGGGTCCAGCGGATTGCCCGGCTTCCAGGTTTTCAGGGCCTCGATCACCAGCGGCAGGAATTTGTCCTTGATCGAACGCTCCACCAGCAGGCGCGAACCGGCGGTGCAGACTTCGCCCTGGTTAAAGGCGATGGCACCGGCAGCGGCTTCGGCGGCGGCTTGCAGATCCGGCGCATCGGCGAACACGATGTTCGGGCTCTTGCCGCCAGCTTCCAGCCAGACACGTTTCATGTTCGATTCGCCGGAGTAGATCAGCAGTTGCTTGGCGATTTTGGTCGAACCGGTGAACACCAGGGTGTCCACATCATTGTGCAGGGCCAGGGCCTTGCCGACGGTGTGACCGTAACCCGGCAGCACGTTCAACACACCTTTCGGAATACCGGCTTCAACGGCCAGCGCCGCAAGGCGAATGGCTGTCAGCGGCGATTTTTCGGAAGGCTTGAGGATCACCGAGTTACCGGTGGACAGCGCCGGGCCGAGTTTCCAGCAGGCCATCATCAACGGGAAGTTCCACGGCACGATCGCGCCGACCACGCCGACCGGCTCGCGAGTCACCAACCCCAGTTGATCGTGCGGGGTAGCAGCGACTTCGTCGTAGATCTTGTCGATGGCTTCACCGCTCCAGCTCAGGGCTTGCGCCGCGCCGGGAACGTCGATGTACAGGGAATCGCTGATCGGCTTGCCCATGTCCAGGGTTTCGAGCAGGGCCAGCTCTTCGGCGTGCTGTTTCAGCAGGCCGGCGAAACGAATCATGGTGGCTTTGCGTTTGGTCGGCGCCAGGCGCGACCAGGCGCCGGAATTGAAAGTGGCGCGGGCGTTGTCCACGGCACGCTGGGCATCGGCGGCGTCACAGCTGGCAATCTTGCCCAGCAGACGGCCATCGACGGGGCTGATGCACTCGAAGGTCTCACCGGAGACGGCATCGGTGTATTCGCCATTGATGTAGGCGCGGCCTTCGATCTTCAGATCGCGAGCCCGTTGTTCCCAGTCGGCACGAGTCAGGGTGGTCATTCGAGTGTCCTCCTCTTATTGAATACGAGTGCCCCGCGTTCTATGCGGGTGCTGTCAGGAATTCTGCCCGGCCAGCCTGTTTTTCGGCTCAAGGCAACCGTTACCCTAAACCAGCGGCCGGTGAAGTTTCAATATATTTGACACAAGGCTGGCAAACGGCCTTGCGATGTTCATTTTAATAAACATAGACTTTCAATTTTCCAGCGCAATCACGGAGGAATACCAGCATGAGCATTCAGGATATCGTCGATTTCAGCCAGGCCAACACCCAGCCCGATCGTTATCGGCCCGACCCTGCAAAAGTCCTCAAGGGCGACCCCGAGCAAGCGGTGTACAACCACTACAACAGCCCGTGCGGCCAGATGAGTGCAGGTGTTTGGGAAGGCGAAGTCGGCCAGTGGCTAGTGAACTACACCGAGCATGAATACTGCGAAATCGTTCAGGGGGTTTCAGTGCTGCGTGACGGCGACGGCAACGCCAAGACCCTGCGTGTGGGCGATCGCTTCGTGATTCCGGCCGGTTTCAAAGGCACCTGGGAAGTGCTGGAGCCGTGCCGCAAGATCTATGTGGTGTTTGAACAGAAGGCTTGAAGATTTGTGCTGCCCCGGCCGACCTCATCGCGGGCAAGCCCGCGATGAGGCCCTGACAGACAACACAAAACCCGCAGGCAACAAAAAAGGCCCGTATCTCGCGATACGGGCCTTTTTCGTAAGAGGGAAAAATCAATTACTTGATTTTGCCTTCTTTGTAGATCACGTGCTTACGAACAACCGGATCAAATTTCTTGATCTCGATTTTGTCCGGAGTAGTGCGCTTGTTCTTGTCGGTAGTGTAGAAGTGACCAGTACCGGCGCTCGAAATCAAACGAATCAATTCACGCATGATTAGCTCCCTTAGATCTTGCCGGCTTTGCGGATTTCGGCCAGCACGACAGTGATGCCACGCTTGTCGATGATACGCATGCCTTTGGCAGATACGCGCAGACGCACGAAACGTTTCTCTTCTTCAACCCAGAAGCGGTGATGCTGCAGGTTCGGCAGGAAACGACGACGGGTTTTGTTGTTTGCGTGGGAAATGTTATTCCCAGTCACCGGACCCTTACCGGTAACTTGACATACTCTCGACATGCCTCAGCCCTCTAAAACCACATGCCCAACCCGGCATGGGTTGGCCGCTTAATCTCTCAGTCATTTGGCGCCAGGCGCCGCGTTTCTTTAGAGGTCTTACCGGCTACACCTACAGTGAAGGAACCGGGCCCCTAGAAAAGAGCGCTGCTTTATACCAGAAAGACTGGAGAGCAACAACATTCCGTGTGCGCGAACTTGATAAATCCCCCCTTTTCCGGGCGCCGGGCGCCTTGGATAAAGGCTGTCGTCGATTAAGACCGCTCGTCGCAGAGAATCGGCAAACCGACCGATTCCGGGTTTTCCTCGGCCCGCATCACCGAAAACAAGCGCACATAGTCCCCTTAAAACGAAAAAGGGGATAGTCATTTGCAAAAGAGCCCACTAGGGTAAGCCTTTTCCAGACTGCACTTGCAGATGGGCCTTCGATCTGTAAAGGAATCCGACCATGCGCCTCGCTGCCCTACCGCTGCTGCTCGCCCCGCTTCTACTGAGCCCCTTGGCCCATGCTGCCGCCTTGAGCGTCTGCACCGAAGCCAGCCCGGAAGGGTTCGATGTGGTGCAATACAACTCGCTGACCACCACCAATGCCTCGGCCGATGTGCTGATGGACCGCCTGGTGGACTTCGACACGGCCAGCGGCAAAGTGGTCGCCAGCCTGGCGGACAGCTGGGAAGTCACGCCCGACGGCCTGACCTACGTCTTCAAATTGCACCCGCAGGTGAAATTTCACCGTACCGAATACTTCAACCCGACGCGCGACCTGACCGCCGAAGACGTGAAGTTCAGCTTCGACCGCATGCTCGACCCGGCGAACCCGTGGCACAAAGTCGCCCAGAGCGGCTTCCCGCACGCCCAGTCGATGCAGTTACCGGCGTTGATCAAGAAGATCGACGCATTGGATCCGCTTACCATCCGCTTCACCCTTGATCACCCGGACTCGACTTTCCTGCCAACCCTGACCATGGGTTTCGCCTCGATCTATTCGGCTGAGTACGCGGACAAACTGCTGAAGGCCGGCACCCCGGAGAAACTCAACAGCCAGCCGATCGGCAGCGGCCCGTTCATCTTCACGCGCTTCCAGAAAGACGCCTCGATTCGCTACAAGGCCAACCCGGATTACTTCCGTGGCAAGCCGTCGGTTGACCCGCTGATCTTCGCCATCACTCCGGACGCCAACGTGCGCTTGCAGAAGCTGCGCCGCAACGAGTGTCAGATCGCCCTGTCGCCCAAACCGCTGGACGTACAGGCCGCGCACAAAGAGCCGACCCTGAAAGTCGAAAAGACTGACGCCTTCATGACCGCATTCGTTGGCATCAACAGCCAGCATCCGCCGCTGGACAAACCTGAAGTGCGCCAGGCCATCAACCTGGCGTTCGACAAGGCCAATTACATCAAGGCCGTGTTCGAAGACACCGCTGAACCCGCCAATGGCCCATACCCGCCCAATACCTGGAGCTACGCCAAAAACCTCTCGGGCTACCCCCATGATGTCGAGAAAGCCCGGGCATTGATGGCCAAGGCCGGGCTCAAGAGTGGTTTCCAGACCACCATCTGGACCCGCCCTTCCGGCAGCCTGCTGAACCCCAATCCGAGCCTCGGTGCGCAATTGCTGCAGTCCGACCTGGCGGAAATCGGCATCCAGGCCGAGATTCGCGTGATCGAATGGGGCGAGCTGATTCGGCGCGCCAAGGCCGGCGAGCACGACTTGCTATTCATGGGCTGGGCTGGCGACAACGGTGATCCAGACAACTTCCTCACGCCGCAGTTTTCCTGCGCGGGGGTCAAATCCGGCACCAACTTCGCCCGCTACTGCAACCAGGACCTGGACAAGCTGATCAGCGCCGGCAAGACCACCGGCGAGCAAGGTGTACGCACCAAGCTCTACGAACAGGCCCAGGCGCAGATCCAGCAACAAGCGTTGTGGCTGCCGCTGGCGCACCCGACTGCCTTTGCGCTGACGCGTAAGGATGTGCAGGGCTATCAGGTCAGCCCGTTCGGTCGTCAGGATTACTCGAAGGTCAGCCTCAAGCCATAAGCACCACCACAAACCCTGTGGGGGCGGGCTTTTGTGGCGAGGGGGCTTGCCCCCGTTGGCTGCGAAGCGGCCCCAAAATCTCTGATGCACCAAAAATCTTGTGAGTGCTACGCACTCAAACAGGGGCAAGCCCCCTCGCCACAGGCCCGCTCCCACAGGGACTCACTTAACTTCGAATCCCTCGCTCACATCCACCCATACTCAGCCATCGACAGCGGATCGCCGTCACCGACGATGAAATGGTCGAGCACCCGCACATCAATCAAGTCCAGGGCCTCTTGCAGGCGCTTGGTCAGCGTGCGATCGGCTTGACTGGGGTTGGTGTTACCCGACGGATGGTTGTGGCAGAGGATCAACGCTGCGGCGTTGTGGGCCAAGGCGCGTTTAACCACCTGCCTCGGATAAACACTGGTGCTGTCGATGGAACCGCGAAACAGCACTTCAAACGCCAGCACTTGATGCTTGGAATCCAAAAACAGACACCCAAACACCTCGTGAGGCTCGTGGCGCAGCATCGACTTCAGGTAATCACGAACCGCCTGCGGATTCTCCAGCGCCGATTTTTGGCGCGCACGTTCGGCCAAATGCCTTCTGCCCATTTCCTGTGCAGCTTGCAACTGAGCGAATTTCGCTGGTCCAAGACCTAATTGCCTGCTGAACGCAGCCTGATCGGCCTCTAGCAGTGAGCGCAGGCTGCCAAACTGATTCAGCAGATGTCGCGCCAGATCAACTGCGCTTTTACCCGACACGCCGGTCCTTAAAAAAATCGCCAGCAGTTCGGCGTCCGAAAGGCTCCCCGAGCCCAACTCAAGCAACCTCTCCCTCGGCCGCTCCGCCGCCGGCCAATCGCGAATACTCATAGCACCTCCCTGGAATGTGGGCGCCGCTGTTCCATAGCGGTCGCTGTGATATCGTAGCCCATCTTTTTTGCTGGCGAATTCATCCCTGGGGAGGGGGTATCGCCAAGCAGTCATCAACGAAATGAAAGGCAGACCTATGCAGCGGCTGTATCGGAAACGCATCGTTCTGGGCGTCGGCGGCGGCATTGCTGCCTACAAGAGCGCCGAGCTGGTTCGCCGCCTGATCGACCAGGGCGCCGAAGTGCGCGTGGTCATGACCCGTGGCGGCAGCGAATTCATTACCCCGCTGACCATGCAGGCGTTGTCCGGGCATCCGGTCCATCTCGATTTGCTGGACCCGGCGGCCGAAGCCGCGATGGGCCACATCGAGCTGGCCAAGTGGGCCGACCTGGTGCTGATCGCTCCCGCCACCGCGGACCTGATCGCCCGCCTGGCCCAAGGCATTGCCGACGACCTGCTGACCACGCTGGTGCTGGCCACCGACGCGGTGGTCGCGGTTGCCCCGGCGATGAACCAGGCCATGTGGCGCGACCCGGCGACCCAGGCCAACCTGCAAACCCTCGAAAGCCGCGAGCTCAAGGTCTTCGGCCCAGCCTCCGGCAGCCAGGCCTGCGGCGACGTCGGCATGGGTCGCATGCTCGAAGCCACCGACCTCGCCCAGTGCGCGGCAGACTGCTTCCAGCGCCAGGCGCTGACCGGCAAACACGTGCTGATCACCGCCGGCCCGACCCAGGAAAACATCGACCCGGTGCGCTACATCACCAACCACAGCTCCGGAAAAATGGGCTTTGCCCTGGCCGAAGCCGCGGTAGAAGCCGGCGCCCGCGTGACCCTGATCACAGGTCCCGTGCACCTGCCGACCCCGGATCGCGTCACGCGCATCGACGTGGTGAGTGCCCGCGACATGCTCGCTGCCTGTGAAGCGGCGATCCCTTGCGACCTGTTCATCGCCTCTGCTGCGGTCGCAGACTACCGCCCGGAAGTCGTCGCCCCACAGAAACTCAAGAAAGACCCTACGAACGGCGACGGCTTGTTGCTACAGATGGTGCGTAACCCAGACATCCTGGCCACCATCGCCACCCGCCCCGACCGTCCGTTCAGTGTCGGTTTCGCCGCCGAAACCGAACACTTGCTCGATTATGCTGCACGCAAGTTGAAAGACAAGAACCTCGATCTGATCGTCGCCAACGACGTCGCGAACCCGAGTATTGGCTTCAACAGCGAAGAAAACGCCTGCAGCGTGATCGACCGTGAGCTGCACGCCACACTCTTCGCCCAGACCAGCAAGAGCAAAATCGCTCGCCAGCTGATCACTTTTATCGCCGAACGTCTGAACCAGGTTTAATTTACATGCACGCTTTGCAAGCCAAGATCCTCGACCCACGCATCGGTACCGAATTCCCGCTGCCGCAATACGCCACGCCAGGCTCCGCCGGCCTCGACCTGCGCGCCATGCTGGAAAAAGACACCGTCATCAAGCCGGGCGAAACCCTGCTGATTCCGACTGGCCTGTCGGTGTACATCGGCGATCCGGGCCTGGCGGCCTTGATTCTGCCGCGCTCCGGCCTGGGCCATAAGCACGGCATCGTGCTGGGCAATCTGGTTGGCCTGATCGACTCCGATTACCAGGGTCCGCTGATGGTGTCGTGCTGGAACCGTGGCCAGACCGATTTCAACATGGTGGTAGGCGAACGCCTGGCCCAATTAGTGCTGGTACCGGTAGTTCAAGCGCATTTTGAAATGGTCGAAGAGTTCGTCGAAACCCAGCGCGGCACCGGCGGGTTCGGCCATTCGGGTAGCCACTGATCATCGGCACTCAGGCTGGGAGCCCTGCCCGGCCTGACCTGTCCTCTGCATTTTAAGGATGAAAATTGCAAAGACGTCATCTGGAAGGTTTACCACTGGAAATCAAGGCATTGGCCGGCCAATTGCTCGCCGATGCTGATGGCATGGCATTTACACACCACGAACTCTCTGCCGAAAACGCCGTCATACCCTTCAGTTTGAGCCAGCCCACGAATTTTTCGCAGGCTTGTCCAGCCACTTTAGAGATGGAGCATTTCCAGAAATGAGCACCCCAGCCCAAGTCGCACCCAAGTTCCCCGACAGCATCTTCCGCGCCTACGACATTCGCGGCACCGTCCCGGAATTCTTGAACGCTGAAACAGCTTATTGGCTTGGTCGCGCCATCGGCTCCCAGAGCCTGGCCCAGGATGAACCGAACGTTTCAGTCGGCCGCGACGGTCGCCTGTCCGGCCCGGAACTGGTCGAGCAACTGATCAAAGGCCTGGCCGACAGCGGTTGCCACGTCAGCGACGTCGGCCTGGTGCCAACCCCGGCGCTGTACTACGCCGCCAACGTACTGGCCGGCAAATCCGGCGTGATGCTCACCGGCAGCCACAACCCGTCGAACTACAATGGCTTCAAGATCGTCATTGCCGGCGACACTCTGGCAAACGAACAGATCCAGGCCCTGCATGAACGCCTCAAGACCAACAACCTGAGCAGCGGCAAGGGCAGCATCACCAAGGTCGAGATCCTCGACCGCTACAACACTGAAATCGTCCAGGACATCAAACTCGCCCGCCGTCTGAAAGTGGTGGTCGATTGCGGTAACGGCGCGGCCGGCGTGATCGCCCCGCAGCTGATCGAAGCCCTGAACTGCGAAGTCATCCCGCTGTTCTGCGAAGTCGATGGCAACTTCCCGAATCACCACCCGGACCCGGGCAAGCCTGAAAACCTGGTCGACCTGATCGCCAAGGTCAAGGAAACCAACGCCGACCTGGGCCTGGCTTTCGACGGCGACGGCGACCGTGTAGGCGTTGTTACCAATACCGGCAGCATCGTTTTCCCTGATCGCCTGTTGATGCTGTTCGCCCGCGACGTCGTGGCGCGCAACCCGAACGCGGAAATCATCTTCGACGTCAAATGCACCCGTCGCCTGATCCCGCTGATCAAGGAATACGGCGGTCGTCCGCTGATGTGGAAGACCGGTCACTCGTTGATCAAAAAGAAAATGAAACAATCCGGCGCCCTGTTGGCCGGCGAAATGAGCGGGCATATCTTCTTCAAGGAACGCTGGTTCGGTTTCGACGATGGTATTTACAGCGCCGCGCGGCTGCTGGAGATCCTCAGCAAGGAAAAATCCACCGCGGAAGAGCTGTTCGCGACCTTCCCGAACGATATTTCTACGCCAGAGATCAATATCCATGTGACCGAAGAGAGCAAATTCAGCATCATTGATGCACTGCACGATGCGCAATGGGGTGAAGGCGCCAACCTGACCACCATTGACGGCGTGCGAGTCGACTATGCCAAAGGCTGGGGCCTGGTTCGCGCCTCCAACACCACACCGGTGCTGGTGCTGCGCTTCGAGGCCGATGACGAGGCTGAACTGCAGCGCATCAAGGATGTGTTCCACGTCCAGCTGAAACGCGTTGCACCTGATCTCCAATTACCGTTTTGATCTTCTGAAGCACCCGGAGCCCTGAATGACCCTCGAACGCGAAGCCGCCGCCAACACCGCCAAGGTCCTGTCCGAAGCGCTGCCTTACATTCGCCGCTATGTCGGCAAGACGCTGGTGATCAAATACGGCGGCAACGCGATGGAAAGCGAGGAGCTGAAAACCGGCTTCGCCCGCGACATCGTGCTGATGAAAGCTGTCGGCATCAATCCAGTGGTGGTTCATGGTGGCGGCCCGCAAATCGGCGACCTGCTCAAGCGTCTGTCGATCGAGAGCCACTTCATCGATGGCATGCGCGTGACTGACGCGCAGACCATGGACGTGGTGGAAATGGTCCTCGGCGGCCAGGTCAACAAGGACATCGTCAACCTGATCAACCGTCATGGCGGCAGCGCCATCGGCCTGACCGGTAAAGACGCCGAGCTGATTCGCGCGAAAAAACTCACTGTTACCCGTCAGACGCCGGAAATGACCCAACCGGAAATCATCGACATTGGCCAGGTGGGCGAAGTGGTCGGCATCAACACCGACCTGCTGAACCTGCTGGTCAAAGGCGATTTCATCCCGGTGATCGCGCCAATCGGCGTCGGCGCCAACGGCGAGTCGTACAACATCAACGCCGATCTGGTGGCCGGCAAAGTGGCCGAGGCACTGAAAGCCGAGAAGCTGATGCTGCTGACCAACATCGCCGGCCTGATGGACAAGTCGGGCACGGTTCTGACCGGTCTGACGACTCAACAGGTCGACGACCTGATCGCCGACGGCACTATCTACGGCGGCATGCTGCCGAAGATTCGTTGCGCGCTGGAAGCGGTACAGGGCGGTGTGGGCAGCTCGTTGATCATCGATGGTCGGGTGCCGAACGCGATTCTGCTGGAAATCTTCACCGACACCGGTGTGGGCACCTTGATCAGCAATCGCAAGCGTCACTGATTCAAACCTTAAAAAGATCGCAGCCTTCGGCAGTTCCTACGACAGCGGATTTTCGGATGTACGAAAACCCTGTAGGAGCTGACGAAGTCTGCGATCTTTTTTATGCGCGCAGGAAATGCCTGACCTGACTAAGCGAAACGTCTGACATCGCGAAGTAAGCAATCTGCATAGGATTTTCCCTGAACCCACAGGAGATCTACCTCATGCAAAAAGACTATGTCCCATACGGCAGCGACGTTTCACCTGGCACCTATGCCTGCGTCGATTGCGGTCATGAGTATTCGAACCAAGCCAAAACCTCAATGCCGCCGTGCCCGCAACTCCGGAAAACACCACACACCCGGCATGGCTGGAAAATTCTTACCGGTCAGGGCGATGCCGCTAGTGATCCGTACCCAGAGACAGCCAGTAAACCCGCCGGGATCAAAAAGGCCGAGACGCTCAGCAGCACCAGCAAAAAATAATCCTGGAGGACTGAGCCATGCAGATCTCGTTCACGATCGACGCCCAGGCCTTCGACCTGGAACAAAAGGAACCGGTCAAAAAGACGCTGAGGATTTCCGACCACGAAATAGCTCATGCCCTACAGCGAATAGCCAAGGCGAGTCTGACCGAATACTTGAAAATGCTGGTCGAGGGCGGCATGCCCAGCAGGGCCGATGAGGCGAAACAGGATCGTCTGCTGTATCTGATTCAAAGCTACTTCGGGCAAACGCTGCCGACCGAATCGCAGATATCAACGATCTTCCAACTGACCCAGAGCCAAAGCAAAACGCTCCTGAAGAACACCGTCTCGCGGTTTCGCAATCAACTCGACGATATCCTGCAGAACAGCATGCGGGCCGTGATCGAAACCGCAGACCATGCGCAGACGGTTTACCTGGTGGTCATCAGCTCCGACGTCATTCGTGATGAACTGAACATGCTGATCACCCAGAACGAGCCGACCTTCAAGCCCATCACCAAACGCAAAGGCAGCGCCGGGCTGTTCGAAATCAGCGAAGACTCTCACGACTTGCTATGCAGGACGCTTGGTCTGAATGCCGTTCAGTGACATCGTCGCGGTCAGCGGTTTGCTGCTGACCCTGACCACTTCATGTTCAATCTGGCGTGGCCCAGGCTGCATGAAGCGTTGGAACTGGATGAAAAACAATCAGGTCCGCAGGCGAGAAAACGCAGCCGGGAACAGGTGATCAATGTTTTCTTCAGCTGTGCATTGCCGCTGACTTGCACCTTCGTGGCGCTGTTTTACGTCAACCTGCCGGCTGCCGTGCGGATCATGCGCAGCAGCACGCTGGATCTATGGGATTTCGACGTGGATCGTACGCTTTACGTGTTAGTTGTCCTGGCACTGCTGGCGTTTGCCCTGTTCAACCTGGGGATGACGCTAAAGCTGATAGGAAAATGGCGAAGACTGCGCTGACAAAAAAAAGACCCCGCTCAGCCTGGCTGAGCGGGGTCTTTTTTTGCCTGCAATCCCTGTGACAATCCACCTTTTGTGGCGAGGGAGCTTGCTCCCGCTTGAGTGCGCAGCACTCACAAAATCCTTGGGCCTGCTACGCAGCCCAGCGGGAGCAAGCTCCCTCGCCACACAAGCCCGCGTCCACAGGGGATGCGGTTACACGCCGAATTGGGCGCGGTAGGCTTCAACTGCCGGCAGGTGTTGCTTGAGCTGCGGGTCATCCGCCAGGAACTCGAGCACCTGATTCAGCGAAACAATGCTGATCACCGGGATGCCGAAGTCACGCTCCACTTCCTGGATGGCCGACAATTCGCCGTTGCCACGCTCCTGACGGTTCAGGGCGATCAACACGCCCGCGGCTTTGGCGCCGTCCTGGGAAGCGATGATCTGCATCACTTCACGGATGGCGGTGCCTGCGGTGATCACGTCGTCGATGATCAGCACATCGCCGGTCAATGGCGCACCGACCAGGCTGCCGCCTTCGCCGTGGGCCTTGGCTTCCTTGCGGTTGAAGCACCATGGCAGATCACGGCCATGATGTTCGGCCAGCGCCACGGCAGTAGTCGCCGCCAACGGGATGCCTTTGTAGGCCGGGCCGAACAGCACGTCGAACGAAATACCGCTCTCGACGATGGCTGCCGCATAGAAACGACCCAGCTGCGCCAGGGCGGAACCCGAGTTGAACAGGCCGGCATTGAAGAAGTAAGGACTGGTGCGCCCGGACTTCAGGGTGAACTCACCGAAGCGCAAAACGCCACGATCAATGGCAAAACGAATGAAGTCGCGCTGATACGCTTGCATGAAAAAAACCCCAAATACCACGGATTTAGCTAATTAGGTAGACGCCGTGTATCATACCCGCACGCGATTTTTGGGGCCACTTATGCGGATCATCAGTGTGAACGTCAATGGTATTCAGGCTGCAGTCGAGCGTGGTTTGCTCAGTTGGCTGCAAGCACAGAATGCCGACGTCATCTGCCTGCAGGACACCCGCGCCTCCGCCTTTGAACTGGACGATCCAGCCTTCCAACTGGATGGCTACTTCCTTTATGCCTGCGAAGCCGAAGTTCCCGCCCAAGGTGGCGTGGCTTTGTACTCGCGGTTGCAACCGAAGGCAGTCATCAGCGGTCTCGGCTTCGAGACGGCCGACCGCTACGGGCGTTACCTGCAAGCCGATTTCGACAAGGTCAGCATCGCGACCTTGCTGCTCCCTTCGGGGCAGAACGGCGATGAAGATTTAAACCAGAAGTTCAAGCTAATGGACGACTTCGCCCGTTATCTGGATAAACAGCGACGCAAGCGTCGCGAGTACATTTATTGTGGCTCGCTGTACGTGGCGCAACAGAAGCTGGATATCAAGAACTGGCGCGACAGCCAGCAATCCCCGGGCTTCCTGGCACCTGAGCGTGCCTGGATGGACGAGATTGTCGGTAACATGGGTTATGTCGATGCCCTGCGCGAAGTCAGCCGTGAAGGCGACCAGTACAGCTGGTGGCCGGACAACGAACAGGCCGAGATGCTCAACCTGGGCTGGCGTTTCGACTACCAGTTGCTGACCCCGGGCCTGCGCCGCTTCGTACGCAGCGCACGCCTGCCACGTCAGCCACGGTTCTCGCAGCACGCACCGCTGATCGTGGACTACGACTGGACGCTGACTATCTAAGCGTCTTTTCGCAGATGCAAAAAAGCCGACATCACTGTCGGCTTTTTTGTGGGCAATGATTTGCTTTCTGTGGGAGCGGGCTTGCCCGCGATGAGGCCGCACAGTCAACAGATGTGTTGCCTGCCAGATCGCTATCGCGGGCAAGCCCGCTCCCACAGGAAATCTTTGCTGGTCATTATTTGATCAAGCGCCAGGTGAACGGATACCGGTAAGGGAACCCTTCATTGGCTTTCACGCCGGCAATGATGGTCAATACCAGCGCACCGATCGCGACCAGACCAAACAGGAAGAACCCGATGATCACCACCATCAGCAAGAAGCAGATGGCGGAAGCAATGGCGACAGTGATTTGAAAGTTCAGCGCTTCCTTGCCTTGCGCATCGATGAACGGGTCTGACTCGCGCTTCATCTGCCAGAGAATCAGCGGCCCGATCAGCGTGCCGAACGGCAGCCAGATCCCCAGCAAGGCGGACAGGTGACAAAACATCGCCCACTGACGAACCTCTCGGCTCGGTGTGGGTAGCGGCAGTTGCTCGTCACTCATGGCGTCCTCCTTGCGTGGAGCAGGTCCGATCAGTCGGCCAGTGCAGCCTTCTGCAGTTCGAAAATCTCGTTCATGCCTTTCTTCGCCAGCGCCAGCATCGCGTTCAGCTCTTCCGGCTGGAACGGCGCGCCTTCGGCAGTGCCCTGAACTTCGATGAAACCGCCAGTGCTGGTCATCACCACATTGAGGTCAGTCTCGGCAGCCGAATCTTCCAGGTAATCGAGGTCAAGCACAGGCTCGCCCTGGTACATGCCCACCGAAACGGCAGCGATCATTTGCTTGAGCGGGTCGCCACCTTTCAGGCCGCCACGCTTCTTGATCACTTTCAAGGCGTCGATCAGTGCAACCATCGCACCGGTGATGGACGCGGTGCGGGTGCCGCCGTCAGCCTGGATCACGTCGCAGTCGACGTACAGGGTGACGTCGCCCAGCTTGGTCATGTCCAGCGCAGCGCGCAGGGAACGGCCGATCAAACGCTGGATTTCCAGAGTACGGCCGCCTTGCTTGCCGCGGCTCGCTTCACGCTGGTTACGTTCGCCAGTGGCGCGCGGCAGCATGCCGTATTCGGCGGTCAACCAACCCTGGCCCTGACCTTTCAGGAAACGCGGCACGCCATTCTCGACGCTGACGGTGCAGATGACTTTGGTATCACCGAACTCGACCAGCACAGAACCCTCGGCGTGTTTGGTGTAGTTGCGGGTAATGCGGATCGAGCGGAGCTGATCGGCAGCGCGACCACTTGGACGTTTCATAGGGATTACCTGTACGGAGGACGGAAAACTGCCGAGCATTATAGAGCCGTGGGCCGCGAGTGGGCACTTCTAAAAAAATCGCCCGACGATTGAAGCCCCTGAATAGAGCTTAGCCGACGGCCTGCAGCTCTTTGTCACAGCGTGTGTTTGGGCGCATCCGCCCCACTGCGCTACAATCCTGCGCCTTTGCTGCCTGTCGGCTTTAATTCACAGATAGCGGGTCCGCGGAACCATGGGTTACGCGCCGACCTGCATTGCGAGGTACCTCCATGGTGCACAGCATGACCGCCTTCGCCCGCGTCGAGAAAGCCGGCGTCCAGGGCACCCTGAGCTGGGAACTGCGCTCGGTCAACAGCCGCTACCTGGAACCCCACCTGCGCCTGCCGGAATCTTTCCGCGACCTCGAAGGCGCGATCCGCGAAGCCCTGCGCCAGGAACTGTCCCGGGGCAAGCTCGAATGCACCCTGCGCTTTACCGAAGAAAGCACCGGCAAACCGCTGCAAGTGGACCGCGAGCGCGCCGCGCAACTGGTCGCTGCCGCCGAGACGGTCGCCAGCCTGATCAAGAACCCCGCCGCACTGAACCCACTGGAAGTCCTGGCCTGGCCCGGCGTACTGGTAGCCGATGCCGCCGACCCGCAAGCGCTGAATGCCGAAGCCCTGGCGCTGTTCCATCAGGGCCTGAAAGAACTCAAGGCCGGTCGCGAGCGCGAAGGCACTGAGCTGGCGCGATTGATCAACGAGCGCCTGACCTCTATTGAAGGGGATGTGGTGATCCTGCGTGAACTGGTCCCGCAGATGCTCGCCACCCAACGCCAGAAAGTCCTCGACCGCTTCACCGACATGAAGGCCGACCTCGACCCGCAGCGACTGGAACAGGAAATGGTCATGCTCGCGCAAAAGAGCGACGTCGCCGAAGAACTGGATCGCTTGAGCACTCACATCATCGAAGTTCGCCGGGTGCTCAAGTCCGGTGGCGCTGCCGGTCGGCGCCTCGACTTCCTGATGCAGGAACTCAACCGCGAAGCCAACACACTGGGCTCCAAAGCCTTCGACCCGCGCAGCACCCAAGCGGCGGTCAACCTCAAAGTGTTGATCGAGCAGATGCGCGAACAAGTGCAGAATATTGAGTAAGGCAAACCCGACATGACCCACAGCACCGGCACCCTGTACATCATTTCCGCCCCTTCGGGCGCGGGCAAGAGCAGTCTGGTCAAGGCCCTGACCGACGCTGATCAGGAGATCCGTGTCTCGGTCTCCCACACCACCCGCGCCATGCGCCCCGGTGAAGTGAACGGCGTGAACTATCACTTCGTCGAACGCAGCGAGTTCGTGAAGATGATCGAGCACGGGGATTTCCTCGAGCGCGCCGAAGTGTTCGGCAATCTCTATGGCACCTCGCAAAGCCACCTGCAGCAGACCCTGGATGAAGGCCACGACCTGATTCTGGAAATTGACTGGCAAGGTGCCGAGCAAGTACGCAAGTTGATGCCGCAAGCCCGCTCGATCTTCATCCTGCCGCCGTCCCTGGAAGCCTTGCGTCAGCGCCTGAACAATCGCGGCCAGGACAGCAACGAGGTCATCGAAGGCCGGATGCGCGAAGCCGTCAGCGAAATGAGCCACTACGTCGACTACGACTACCTGATCATCAACGACGATTTCGCACACGCGCTGCGCGATTTACAGGCGATTTTCCGTGCCAATCAGCTGCATCAGAAGCGTCAACAGCAGCGTAACGGAAAACTTTTGGCTGAATTGCTCGGCTAAACAGCTCTTCCCAAAACCGCTGCAAGGGCTTTACATTGGCACTTATAGCGCGTTGAAGAGCCTGGTCAAAAAATCAGCGCTTCCCTAATCGCTGGTGATTTTTTAAACTGTTGAGTCCGCTCGCCCACCCGGGCAGCGCGCATATTGCATTCGCTCCGAGGAATACCATGGCCCGCGTAACCGTTGAAGACTGCCTGAACCACGTGGAAAACCGTTTTGAACTGGTCATGCTGTCCACCAAGCGTGCCCGTCAACTGGCCACCGGCGGCAAAGAGCCCCTGGTTCAGTGGGAAAACGACAAGCCTACTGTTGTAGCGCTGCGTGAAATCGCCGAAGGCCTGATGAGCTACGAGTTCATCGCCAACGCAGAAATCGTCGAAGACGAACCGCTGTTCGCAGCGTTCGAGGACGAGTCCAACGAGGCAGTATAAGTCCATGCCTGGTCGACGTAGCACGGCGCGGGGTCACAACGAACGGCAGGAATTATCATGCCGAGCATAGACGCCCTCGCCGATCGCTTATCGACCTACCTCGGCAAGGACCAGGTCAATCTGGTCCGCCGAGCGTACTTCTACGCCGAACAAGCCCACGATGGCCAACGCCGCCGCAGCGGTGAGGCGTACGTCACGCACCCACTCGCGGTTGCGAATATTCTTGCCGACATGCATATGGACCATCAGAGCCTGATGGCGGCCATGCTGCATGACGTGATCGAAGACACCGGTATTGCCAAGGAAGCGCTGCAAGCGCAGTTCGGCGAAACCGTGGCCGAACTGGTCGACGGGGTCAGCAAACTGACCCAGATGAACTTCGAGACCAAAGCCGAAGCCCAGGCCGAAAACTTCCAGAAAATGGCCATGGCCATGGCGCGCGACATTCGCGTGATCCTGGTCAAGCTGGCCGACCGCCTGCACAACATGCGCACCCTGGAAGTACTGTCCGGCGAAAAGCGCCGGCGGATCGCCAAGGAAACCCTGGAAATCTATGCGCCCATTGCCAACCGGCTGGGCATGCACGCCATCCGCATAGAGTTCGAAGACCTCGGCTTCAAGGCCATGCACCCGATGCGTTCCGCGCGGATCAACCAGGCGGTCAAACGCGCCCGGGGCAACCGCAAGGAAATCGTCAACAAGATCGAAGAATCCCTCAGCCACTGCCTGGCCATCGACGGCATCCAGGGCGAGGTCAGCGGTCGTCAGAAACACCTCTACGGCATCTACAAGAAAATGCGCGGCAAGCGTCGAGCCTTCAACGAGATCATGGACGTCTACGCGTTCCGGATCATCGTCGACAAGGTCGATACCTGCTACCGCGTGCTGGGCGCTGTACACAATTTGTACAAACCGTTGCCGGGTCGCTTCAAGGATTACATCGCGATCCCCAAGGCCAACGGCTACCAGTCGTTGCACACCACGCTGTTCGGCATGCACGGTGTACCGATCGAGATCCAGATCCGCACCCGTGAAATGGAAGAGATGGCCAACAACGGCATCGCTGCCCATTGGCTGTACAAGTCCAGCGGCGACGAGCAGCCCAAAGGCACTCACGCCCGCGCCCGCCAGTGGGTCAAAGGCGTGCTGGAAATGCAGCAACGGGCCGGCAACTCGCTGGAATTCATCGAAAGCGTGAAGATCGACCTGTTCCCGGACGAGGTCTACGTGTTCACGCCCAAAGGCCGGATCATGGAGCTGCCCAAAGGCTCCACGGCGGTCGACTTCGCTTACGCGGTGCACACCGACGTGGGCAACAGCTGCATTGCCTGTCGGATCAATCGTCGTCTCGCGCCGCTGTCCGAACCGCTGCAAAGCGGCTCCACGGTCGAGATCGTCAGCGCCCCCGGCGCGCGGCCGAACCCGGCCTGGCTCAACTTCGTGGTCACCGGCAAGGCGCGGACGCACATCCGCCATGCGCTGAAACTGCAACGCCGCTCCGAGTCCATCAGCCTCGGCGAACGCCTGCTGAACAAGGTACTCAACGGCTTCGACAGCTCCCTGGAAAAAGTCCCGGCAGAGCGCGTGCAGTTGATGCTCCACGAATACCGCCTTGAACTCATCGAAGACTTGCTCGAAGACATCGGCCTGGGCAATCGCATGGCTTACGTGGTCGCCCGCCGCCTGCTTGGCGAAGGCGAGCAGCTGCCAAGCCCGGAAGGTCCGCTGGCGATTCGTGGCACCGAAGGCCTGGTACTCAGTTACGCCAAGTGCTGCACGCCGATCCCGGGTGACCCGATTGTCGGTCACCTCTCCGCGGGCAAAGGCATGGTGGTGCACCTGGACAACTGCCGCAACATCAGCGAAATCCGCCACAACCCGGAAAAATGCATCCAGCTCTCGTGGGCCAAGGATGTCACCGGCGAATTCAACGTCGAGCTGCGCGTCGAACTGGAGCACCAGCGCGGCCTGATCGCCTTGCTGGCCAGCAGCGTCAACGCGGCCGACGGCAATATCGAAAAAATCAGCATGGACGAACGCGACGGTCGTATCAGCGTGGTCCAACTGGTGGTCAGCGTGCACGACCGCGTGCACCTGGCCCGCGTGATCAAGAAACTGCGCGCCCTGACCGGGGTCATCCGCATCACCCGCATGCGCGCGTAGCCCACCCTTCACAAGGAGTCATACATGACCAAGACCGTTATCAACAGCGACAAGGCCCCGGCCGCCATCGGTACTTATTCCCAGGCGATCAAGGCTGGCAACACCGTTTACATGTCGGGTCAGATTCCTCTGGACCCAAAAACCATGGAACTGGTCGAAGGCTTCGAAGCCCAGACCGTCCAGGTGTTCGAGAACCTCAAAGCCGTGGCTGAAGCAGCCGGTGGTTCGTTCAAGGACATCGTCAAACTGAACATCTTCCTCACTGACTTGAGCCACTTCGCCAAGGTCAACGAGATCATGGGCAAGTACTTCGACCAACCTTATCCAGCCCGCGCCGCCATCGGCGTAGCAGCCCTGCCAAAGGGTTCGCAGGTTGAAATGGATGCCATTCTGGTCATCGAGTAATGTGTCCGGCGCAACCCCAGAGGTTGCGCCGATTTCGTTCTGAAAGGATTCCACCATGCGCCAAGCGCTAGCTCTCTCGCTGGTCGCCCTTCTCTTGGGCGGTTGTGCCAGCGACCCTGCCGACCGTGATATCAGCGGCACCTGGATCAATCAGTCGGCAATCGATGCTGCATCCAAAGGCGGCCCCCTGCGCGAAGCGCTCCAGGCCTATGGCCCGAATCTGGAATGGGACGTCAACACCAGAGCCGGTCAGGCCCGCTACACCAATGGTTTTGAAAATGTCGAAGGCAAGCTGCTGGGCGAAGAGTCCGGCGCCTGGAAAGTCGACTTTTATGGCAGCTCCGCCAGCGAGCTGAAGCGTGATGGTAAACAACTGAGCCAGGTCGCCAACGACAACGAGCCGGAGCAAGTCTTCGACCGTGCAGCGGTCCCGGTGCCGGAAGGCGCACCGATTGGCGCGAGTTTCGAGCGGGCGCTGTATTCGGCCTATATGGGCGGCAGCTGGAAAATTCTCAGCGGCCCCGGCGAAGGCAACACCGTGCAATTCCAGGCCGATGGCCAGGTTGCCGGTCTGCCCGGTGCGGATCGTTATGCCCTGTGCCTGGCGGGCGATTGCGCGTCGATGAGCGGCGGCAACGATAACATCTGGCTGCAGGCGAACGGCCAGGGCAATACCTGGATCTTTGCGCGCAAGGGCAAGGAACTGGAGATTTTCCAGACCGTGAATACCGCACTGGCGGACGAGATGCCTTCGTTTACGCCGGGTGATCGCAAATGGTTGCTGGAAAAGCAGTAACCCGAATCTGAAGCCAACAGATAACCCTGTGGGAGCGGGCTTGCCCGCGATGGCGGTGTAACAGTCAACCTGGATGTTGAATGTTATGGCCTCATCGCGGGCAAGCCCGCTCCCACAGTTGTTGGGTGTAACTGGATTTCAGCAGCGGCCTTCGAGGATCGCGGCATAACCTTCGCGGAAACTCGGATACTTCGGCACCCACCCCAACGCCTTCGCCCGGGCATTGCTGCAGCGCTTGCTGCCGGTACGACGCACACTGGCGTCTTCGGCCCATTCGGTCACGCCCAAGTACTCACGCAACCAGCCCACCACTTCCGCCAGCGGTGCAGGCGCATCGTCGACGCCTATATAGTCATCATCCAGCGTCACCCCACGCCGATCCGCCTCAAGCAGAAACGCCAGCAACCCCGCAGCGTCATCGACGTGAATGCGGTTGGCGTACAACGGTGGATCGATCGCCACGCGATAACCGCGACGGACCTGGGTCAGCAGAAACTCTCGGCCCGGACCGTAGATCCCGGTCAAGCGCACGATGCTCGCCGGGATGCCGCTATCACGCGCCACTTGCTCGGCCTCCAGCATCACACGCCCTGAATAGCCAGCCGCCACGGTCGGCGAGTTCTCGTCGACCCACTCGCCCTCTTGCTGGCCGTAAACGCTGCTGCTGGAAACGAATAGCAGCCGATTGGGCACTTGCCCGTAGTCCCCCAGCCATTCCAGCACGTGCTGCAAACCCTGAATATAAGCGGCGCGGTATCCGGCCTCATCGTGATCGGTAGCCGCCGCGCAATACACCAGGTAATCCACCGCTCCGATTGGCCAGGTCGCCGGGCAGTCTTTATTGAACAAGTCACCGGCAACGCCAATCACCCCTTGGGGCAGGCGTGAGACGTCACGCCGCAAGCCGTGAACCTCCCACCCTGAATTCAGCAATTGCGTGGCCAGACGACTGCCGACATCACCGCAGCCGGCGATCAAAACAGAAGGCGCGGACATCAGAAAACTCCTATCGGAAAGCTACAGACTAGCGTCGGCAAAGGACACGCGGCTAGCAATGAAGGAAAAAAAGATACTCTATTACTTTTGTTAACAAGAATTACTTGCAATAATGCGGGTCACTTTTGTTCTCGGCCTCACGAGGCCTGGAAGAACATTTACCGTTTTTTTCCTTTCAGGTCCGGCCAGCATGACACGCAATCAATTCCCCGCTTCGCCAACCAAACGACCTCGCGCCTGGAGCGCGGTGGCCGCCCTGCTGCTCAGCCTGATGCTGGCGCCGACCGCCGCCTTCGCCGATGCACAAGCGCCGGCCACACAGCCAGCTGCCGCTCAAACACCAGTTGCACCTGCCGTGACACCCGCCGCGACCGATCCGGTCCAGGCCGTAGACGCCGCTGACGTGCCGGAAGTCCTCGAAGCCGACAACTCGCTGGGCATGGCCCATGACTTGTCGCCGTGGGGCATGTACCAGAACGCCGACATCATCGTGAAGATCGTGATGATCGGCCTGGCCATTGCTTCGATCATCACCTGGACTATCTGGATCGCCAAGGGCTTCGAGCTCATAGGCGCCAAGCGTCGTCTGCGCGTTGAAATCGCCCACCTGAAAAAAGCCGCCACCCTTAAAGAAGCCAGCGCCACTGCGGCCAAGGAAGGCACTCTCGCCAACCTGCTGGTCCACGACGCGCTGGAAGAAATGCGCCTGTCGGCCAACAGCCGCGAAAAAGAAGGCATCAAGGAACGTGTGAGCTTCCGCCTCGAGCGCCTCGTCGCTGCGTGCGGTCGCAACATGAGCAGCGGCACCGGCGTACTCGCCACCATCGGTTCCACTGCGCCGTTCGTCGGTCTGTTCGGCACCGTATGGGGCATCATGAACAGCTTCATCGGCATCGCCAAAACCCAGACCACCAACCTCGCTGTCGTAGCTCCCGGCATCGCCGAAGCCCTGCTGGCAACCGCGCTGGGCCTGGTTGCAGCAATTCCTGCAGTGGTCATCTATAACGTCTTCGCCCGCTCCATCGCCGGTTACAAGGCGCAAGTGTCCGACGCCTCGGCAGAAGTTCTGCTGCTGGTCAGCCGTGATCTCGACCACCTGCCGGCCGAGCGTAGTAGCTCGCAACCGCACATGGTGAAAGTGGGGTAATCGGCCATGGGCCTGCATTTGAAAGAAGGCGCAGACGACGATCTGGCCGAGAACCACGAAATCAACGTCACGCCGTTCATCGACGTGATGCTGGTGCTGTTGATCATCTTCATGGTGGCGGCCCCGCTGGCCACCGTGGACATCAAGGTCGACCTGCCTGCTTCCACCGCCAAACCGGCGCCGCGGCCAGAGAAACCGGTGTTCCTCAGCGTGAAAGCTGACCAGCGCCTGTTCCTCGGCGAAGACGAAGTGAAGGCCGAAACCCTTGGCGCCACACTCGACGCCAAGACGAAGGGCAAGAAAGACACGACGATCTTCTTCCAGGCCGATAAAGGCGTGGACTACGGCGACTTGATGAGCGTGATGGACGCCCTGCGCGCCGCCGGCTACCTGAAGGTCGGCCTGGTCGGACTCGAGACGGCAGCCAAGAAATGATCAACACGCGCCAAAAGCTGACGCGTTACAGCGGGAGCCTGGCCGTGGTGCTGGGCGTCCATGCGCTGGCCATTGCGCTGGCGCTGAACTGGACGTCGCGCCCGCCGATCGAGCTGCCACCGCAAGCGATGATGGTCGAGCTGGCGCCGCTTCCGGCCCCGCCACCGCCCGCACCGCCGAAAGTGATCACGCCGCCACAGCCACCGGCCCCGGTGGAAGAACTGCCGCTGCCGAAACTCGCTGAAGCGCCGAAGGCCGAGATTGCTGTGCCTAAACCGGTCAAACCCAAGCCGAAGCCTCAACCGCCCAAGCCTGTGGAGAAAAAACCAGAGCCGCCGAAGGAGAAACCCTCCGAGGAAAAACCGAGCGACGCGCAACCGACCCAGGCACCGACGGAGAAATCCGCTCAGCCGGCACCCGGCCCATCGCCCGCGCAGCAAGCGGCTAAGGCCAGTTGGCAAGGCACCCTGCTCGCTCACTTGGCCAAGTACAAAAAGTACCCGGCCAGTGCACAGCAACGGGGCAAAGAAGGCTTGAACCGTCTGCGCTTCGTGGTGGATGCCGAAGGTAACGTGTTGTCGTTCGAACTGGTGGGCCGCTCCGGCAACGCCGATCTGGACCGGGCCACCCTGGAAATGATCCGCCGCGCCCAACCGCTGCCCAAGCCACCGGCCGACATGCTGAACAACGGCTCCATCGAAATCGTTGCACCGTTTGTTTACTCGCTGGAACGTCGCCGTTAAGACGCAATACAAAACCCTGTGGGAGCGGGCTTCGGCGGCTACAAAACCTATGAAAGGCACCGAAAGGTGCCTTTTTGCATATCCGCAAACGCCAAACCTGCATTGCCCTGTGTCACTCAGCACACTCAGTCTGATAACGTGCGTCTATCGATTGCAGCCGGTATGCTTGGCCCGCAACTTCATGGACGCTTGCTATGACTCTCACAGAATTACGCTACATCGTTACCCTCGCCCAAGAGCAGCACTTCGGCCATGCGGCCGAGCGTTGCCACGTCAGCCAGCCGACCCTGTCGGTGGGCGTGAAAAAGCTTGAAGACGAACTCGGTGTGCTGATTTTCGAGCGCAGCAAGAGCGCCGTGCGCCTGACCCCGGTCGGCGAAGGCATTGTCGCCCAGGCACAGAAAGTCCTGGAGCAGGCCCAAGGCATCCGTGAACTGGCCCAGGCCGGCAAGAACCAGCTGACCGCGCCGCTGAAAGTCGGCGCGATCTACACCGTCGGCCCGTACCTGTTCCCGCACCTGATTCCACAACTGCACCGGGTCGCCCCGCAGATGCCGTTGTACATCGAAGAAAACTTCACCCACGTGCTGCGCGACAAACTGCGCAACGGCGAGCTCGACGCGATCATCATCGCCCTGCCGTTCAATGAAGCCGACGTACTGACCCTGCAGCTCTACGACGAGCCGTTCTACGTCTTGATGCCGGCCCAGCACCCGTGGACGCAAAAAGAATCCATCGACGCCGCCCTGCTCAACGACAAGAGCCTGCTGCTGCTCGGCGAAGGCCACTGCTTCCGCGATCAAGTGCTGGAAGCCTGCCCAACCCTGGCCAAAGGCAACGACGGCGCCAAACACACCACGGTGGAATCCAGCTCGCTGGAAACCATTCGCCACATGGTCGCGTCCGGCCTGGGCATTTCGATCCTGCCGCTGTCGGCGGTCGACAGCCATCACTACGCCCCAGGCGTGATCGAAGTGCGCCCACTGAGCGCGCCAGTACCATTCCGTACCGTGGCCATCGCCTGGCGTGCGAGCTTCCCGCGGCCGAAGGCGATTGAAATCCTCGCCGACTCCATTCGCCTGTGCTCGGTGGCCAAGCCGCCAGCGCCGGTGGTGGCCGGTTAAGTCGCTGCCATGACCGAGTTGTCGCAAGTGTCGGTGACGGCACTCAAGGGTGTCGGCGAAGCCATGGCCGAGAAACTGGCCAAGGTCGGCCTGGAGAATCTCCAGGACGTGCTGTTCCACCTGCCGCTGCGTTATCAGGACCGCACCCGCGTGGTCCCGATCGGTCATTTGCGACCCGGGCAAGACGCCGTAATCGAAGGCACCGTCAGCGGTGCCGACGTGGTCATGGGCCGGCGCCGCAGCCTGGTTGTCCGTCTGCAGGACGGCACCGGCGGGCTCAGCCTGCGTTTCTACCATTTCAGCAACGCCCAGAAAGAAGGCCTCAAACGCGGCACGCGCATTCGCTGTTATGGCGAAGCGCGGCCCGGTGCGTCAGGACTGGAGATCTACCACCCGGAATACCGCGCCATCACCGGCGACGAACCGCCGCCGGTGGATGAAACCCTGACCCCGGTCTACCCGCTCACCGAAGGCCTGACCCAGCAGCGTTTGCGCCAACTGTGCATGCAAACCCTCACCCTGCTCGGCCCCAGCAGCCTGCCCGACTGGCTGCCAACCGAACTGGCCCGGGACTATCAACTGGCGCCGCTGGCCGATGCGATCCGCTACCTGCATCACCCGCCCGCCGATGCCGACGTCGACGAACTCGCCCTCGGTCATCACTGGGCCCAACACCGTTTGGCCTTCGAAGAACTGCTGACCCATCAACTGTCCCAGCAGCGCCTGCGCGAGAGCATGCGTGCCCTGCGTGCCCCGGCGATGCCAAAAGCCACCAAGCTGCCAACCCAGTATTTGGCCAACCTCGGCTTCACGCCGACCGGCGCCCAGCAGCGGGTCGGCAACGAAATCGCTTACGACCTCAGTCAGCATGAGCCGATGTTGCGGCTGATCCAGGGCGACGTGGGCGCCGGCAAAACCGTGGTCGCCGCCCTCGCCGCGCTGCAAGCGCTGGAGGCCGGTTATCAGGTCGCATTGATGGCGCCCACAGAGATTCTCGCCGAGCAGCACTTCATTACCTTCAAGCGCTGGCTCGAACCGCTGGGTATTGAAGTCGCGTGGCTGGCCGGCAAGCTCAAGGGTAAAAACCGCGTCGCCGCGCTGGAGCAAATCGCCAGCGGTACGCCAATGGTGGTCGGCACCCACGCGCTGTTCCAGGACGAAGTGCAGTTCAAGAACCTGGCGCTGGCGATCATCGATGAACAGCACCGCTTCGGCGTGCAGCAGCGCCTGGCATTACGGCAGAAAGGCGTCGGCGGACGGATGTGTCCGCACCAGCTGATCATGACCGCCACGCCGATCCCCCGGACGCTGGCCATGAGCGCCTACGCCGACCTCGACACCTCGATCCTCGACGAACTGCCGCCCGGCCGTACGCCCGTAAACACGGTACTGGTCACCGACACCCGGCGCGTCGAAGTGATCGAACGCGTGCGCGGCGCTTGTGCCGAAGGGCGTCAGGCTTATTGGGTGTGCACGCTGATCGAAGAGTCTGAAGAGCTGACCTGCCAGGCCGCCGAAACTACTTTTGAAGACCTCACCGCCGCCCTCGGCGAGTTGAAGGTCGGGCTGATCCACGGCCGCATGAAGCCCGCCGAGAAAGCCGCGGTGATGGCCGAGTTCAAGGCCGGCAACCTGCAACTGCTGGTCGCCACCACCGTGATCGAAGTCGGCGTCGACGTGCCCAATGCCAGCCTGATGATCATCGAAAACCCGGAGCGCCTCGGCCTCGCGCAACTGCATCAACTGCGTGGCCGTGTCGGTCGGGGCAGCGCCGTCAGCCATTGCGTGCTGCTTTACCATCCGCCGCTGTCGCAGATCGGCCGTCAGCGCCTGGGCATCATGCGCGAAACCAACGACGGTTTTGTCATCGCCGAAAAAGACCTCGAACTGCGCGGCCCCGGCGAAATGCTCGGCACGCGCCAGACCGGTCTGCTGCAATTCAAAGTCGCGGATCTGATGCGCGATGCCGACTTGCTGCCCGCCGTACGCGACGCCGCCCAGGCTTTGCTCGAGCGTTGGCCGGATCACGTCAGCCCGTTGCTCGACCGCTGGCTACGCCATGGGCAGCAATACGGCCAAGTGTGAGCACTGTCGCAGTTTCTGGGCCCTGGCTTTAAACAAGCTGGTTATACTCCTGCAATTGTTTGCAAACGGATACAGACCATGACAGAAGCTGCCCTCGCCCCCGAAACCCCGCACGCTCCGTCTGTTATTCGGTTGCTGCTCGGCAAGCTGGACATCGCCTACGAAGAAGTCCTCGACCATCACGGCCTGAACGCCGCGCGTAAAGTGCAGGCAGTTTTGCTGGACGATGCCGTCGGCGCGCTCATGGTGCTGTTCCCCCAGAGCCAATTGCTGGACCTCAACCGCCTCGCTGAACTCACTGGCCGCCGGTTGACCGCTGTATCCACCGAACGCCTGGTAAAAATGCTCGGCAAACACAACCTGAGCCTGCTGCCCGGCCTGCCGGCACTCACCAGCTCGCCGTGCCTGTATGAAGAAAGCCTGCTGCGCGAACCGACGTTGCTGATCAACTCGGGCGAGCCGGGGGTGCTGCTGGAAATTTCCAGCGACGATTTCAAAACCATGCTCACCAAGGCTAGCGCCGGCAATTTCGGCGAAGCCGTGAACCGCATCCGCCCAAACCTCGACCGCCCCAACGATGACCGCGAGGAAATCACCCAGGCCGTTCAAGCATTCACCGCGCGGCGTATCCAGCAACGTCTGGAAGAGACCATCGAGATTCCGCCGCTGGCCGAGACTGCGCAGAAAATCATCAAACTGCGGGTCGACCCCAACGCCACCATCGACGACATCACCGGCGTTGTTGAAACCGACCCGGCCCTGGCAGCACAAGTCGTCAGCTGGGCAGCGTCGCCGTACTACGCCTCGCCGGGAAAAATTCGTTCAGTGGAAGACGCCATCGTCCGAGTGCTGGGTTTCGACCTGGTGATCAACCTGGCGCTGGGCCTGGCCCTGGGCAAAACCCTGAGCCTGCCCAAAGACCACCCGCAACACACCACGCCGTACTGGCAGCAATCGATCTACACCGCCGCCGTCATCGAAGGCCTGACCCGCGCCATGCCACGCGCCCAGCGCCCGGAAGCCGGCCTGACCTACCTCGCCGGCCTGCTGCACAACTTCGGCTACTTGCTGCTGGCCCACGTGTTCCCGCCGCACTTCTCGCTGATCTGCCGCCACCTGGAGGTCAACCCGCACCTGTGCCACAGCTACGTGGAACAACACCTGCTGGGCATCAGCCGCGAACAGATCGGCTCATGGCTGATGCGCTACTGGGACATGCCAGAAGAACTGGCCACCTCCCTGCGCTTCCAGCACGACCCAAGCTACGACGGCGACTACGCCGAATACCCGAACCTCGTGTGTTTGGCCGTGCGTTTGCTGCGCAGCCGCGGCATCGGCTCCGGGCCGGATGAAGACATCCCCGACGCCCTGCTCGAACGCGTCGGCCTGAGCCGCGACAAAGCCAACGACGTCGTCAGCAAAGTCCTCGAAGCCGAAGTGCTGCTGCGCGAACTGGCTTCGCAATTTAGCCAGGCCTAAAAGCATCGCGGGCAAGCCACGCTCCCACAGGATTTAGGCGATCCCTGTGGGAGCGGGCTTGCCCGCGATGAATCCAACTTGATCTAACTGAATCACCACAACCCATTGTGGCGAGGGAGCTTGCTCCCACTCGACTGCGCAGCAGTCGCAACCCAGCCAACGCGATGTGTCAGATACAACCGAGGTCTCAGGCTTTAGGGCCGCTTCGCAGCCCAACGGGAGCAAGCTCCCTCGCCACAAAAAGCCCTCTCACCACAGACCTGATCAGGCTCTCAAGCCTTAGCCTTCACCTTCTTAGGCTTCAAATACTTGGTCAACCCCTGAAACCAGATCACCAACGCCGGGTTGCCCTTGATCTGAATCGACTTGTCCTGAATCCCCGTCATAAACGCCAATTGCTTGTTCTTCGCCTGCATCGTGGCAAAGCCATACGCCGCGTCTTTAAAGGCAATCGCAAACGCCGGCTCGGCATACACGCCCGACCTGCTGGTAATGCGCTGGTCCTTCACAAAGAAATGTCGCGCCACTTTCCCGTCCAGGGTCTGTAGCTGGAACACCAATTCCTTGTCACCCAACTGCTGCTGAAACGCAGGATTAGTCCGACTGGCCTTACCCATCAACAAACCCAGCATCCACAGAAGAAAACGAAATTTCATGCGCACAGCCTCAAAAGAAAAATGAACGGCCGGCGCAGTGTAGCCGCTTCAAGCCGGAACGCCACCATCGGGTTGCGTTAGAAGAAGATGAACCGCTTTTCCCGCATGATGACCACCAAGTCACACGTTCCCTCCTCCACCTTGATCGTTCCCACGCTCCCGCGTGGGAATGCATCCCGTGACGCTCCGCGTCACACCCAACACCCGCCCTACACCTGAAGAAACACATTTCTGTAGGAGCTGCCGAAGGCTGCGATCTTTTGATCTTGATGCCCTCAAACCTCTCGGACATTTCCTTCAAAACGCCGGGCTGTTCATGAACTAGGCAGCCCTCACCTTCACCGATAACCTCTGTTCGTCACCGCAAAAAACGGTGACACGGACGTGCAAGTCCGGTGGAGTACACATTCGGTTATGGCAATTCATCGAGCGTTTTCCTATGCTCGCGAATCGTTATGGCGGCTGTGTATGGGAGATCTTCGGGTCTGCCGGGTGACTCCACCGGTCTTGCACACCTATGCACAGCTGCCACCTCTTTCGAAGTGCACGCGAAACGGTGTCAGCTCCTTAAATCATGGAGTAACACTTAATGATCAAGCCAACACCCAATCCTCCAGAAAACCCAGCCACATCCCCCTACGAATCCTTCGATTCGAAAAAGCTCCACGAAGCCGCCGAACGCGCCCTCGACCACCATTTCGCCCCACCACCCAACGAAAAACCCAAGCGTAAAGGCAAACTCTTCACCGTCTCCCCCGACATCGACACCGAAGCCCTCCTGGCCAACGCCTCGGAAGACCTGAAGTCCATCAGCGCCATCGCCGCCGACCTGGCTGACGACATCGACGGCACCCGCCGCTCAGTCGCCCTGGCGCTCAGCAGAATGGCGGATGGGGTGCAGTTGATGGTGGAGCGAGCGCTGGATCATATTGATTCGCCGAATCCGGCGGAGCATCGGGCGAAGGTGTAAGCAGGAACAAGGAGCGCGCCAGCATTGGCGCGCTCCCAAAGATTTCTACAGTGCAAAATCCGAGACCTCAGTAAGCATCCAACATTGCCCACGCACGAAGCGATACTCAACCACGTAGTCCGTATCAGGCTTTTGCAAAATGGCCGTCGCCTTATCCCCTCTCTGCTCTTTGACGGTTAGCGTCAGACCTTCAGCCTCTCGCTTCGCACGCTCAGGCACGAGTGGAAACTTGATCTGATCGTCACTCAGCGAGCGCTTTTCCTGTTGCAGCTCGGGCTCAGCATCCACAGTCACCAGAAAACTAAGGGGGCGTTGGACGAAGACCTTTTGAATAGCCGCACTCTCAGAGAAGGAAGCGAGGAAATTGTTGAAGTCAGAGGATGGGCAGGCAACGTCAGCAGTGTGAGCGGCTGAACCCAGTGCGGGGACGGCATAAGCGAGAGGCAAAATCAAAAGAGCGCTCAGTACTGATCGATTGAAAAATCGATTCATCCAATCATCCTTAAAAAGCTGCAGTTATGAATCTTGGGAAAAAGTCGGAGAAGGAGACGCCTGCCTTCAATAAATCTGTCCCCATTCTCTTTATTCATCTGGTGCGATAGCAATCTTCAGAAGAGGACCATGAAGGTACACAATAGCCTCGCGGCCATTAATATCTACCGGCGTAGGGTTCTGAATCAAATCCTCACCATCTCCACTAACTATCTTGGTAAGTGTTTTATCTAAAATATTGGCACGCCATATTGTTATGCTGCCGTTCTTAAAATAAAAAATGGGGCGCGACTTACTCCAAATGGGGCTGTAAATATACCAATCATTTCCCGGTGTATTGACAGGCGCAATAGTTTCCTCTCCAGAGGAGTGCGAATAGTATGCCTTTATAGGTCCAAACATCTCAATAGTACCGAACAGCACCCCGCCTATGGCGTGTTCAGTGCTATTTGACCACTGCTGAATTAGTAAACTAGTCTCCTTCGGTTGTAAATTCGATCCCAGCTTGTAAACCATTCCTTTCTGCTGATTTCTAGTTATCTGCTCCCGATAGTAAAAAGACCCATTTAAAATTCCGGCAAATCTTTTGCCCTCGTCATTGCCGCCTAAATTTAGCGCCCCATCGAATCCGATATTTTTAGCGATAATATAAGTAATGGGTGGCGTAATTGGGTTTCTATCCACATATTCATACAGATTCCCTCTATAAGCAGACAACTGTATATCGTAGTGTCCTTCGAAAATGATGACGTGCAACATCCCTGACAGCATTTCTGCGGAAAGAAGATAACGCTCAGTGACGCCTTTCTCGTTCGGTAGCCCCGTTAGCTCCACAGTTTTCCATGAGCGAGAACTCTGCGCATATCCTTTGTCTGCCGGCAGAAGCTTTATATCTTTCTCAGTAACAGGAGCAGTTTTTGGCAATGGTGTTAGAAAACGAATTTTTTGATCATAAGCGTCTTCCAAACACTCGGTTGATTCGCAGGTGTTGCGCTGCGTCTCGAGCCATTCGCTTTCAATAACCTGAAACGTACGTTTATTTTTTAATGGTTTGAAAGCGGCGCTTAGCTGTTCATCCAGGATGGACAAAGACGGAGAACCGCAGATCTTTCTCTCTACTTCTGTTGATGCCTTACTACAATCAAAACTCGCTGAGTTAGCATATGAGCAAACAAACAACGCGACCCACAACAGGAAAATTTTATCTCTAATCACAAAGATCAATTTCATTCGACGACAAAAACATGAAAAAATGGTGAAGATTTATTTATAAAAAATGAACAGATTTATTTACCGACAGCTAACCTACCTGCAATAAATCCGCCCCCTTTTTCTACTTTTTTCTCACCGACATATCCTGGGAATAAATAGACTTGCTGTCACCACCCCTTAATTACGCCTCTCTATCGAACCAAGTAATACTTTTAAATCAGATATATCAGCCTCATAAAATGCATTACACTGCGAAACAACTACATAATTTGAATATATCTGCTTCTCGAGAGTAGTGCAAACTACGCCTGCCCCTTCCTCTCCACCTTGCCCCTCATATACGACATCCTTCATATCCAACAACTTCCAGCCTGTTTCCGCAAACTTCAGTTTCGCCGCAGCGGATGCATCATCGTAGTGCAGAATTGCTTCTGGATAGGGCAATTCAATGAAGTTATTGTACCGCGACTGAGTTCCATCCCCCACAGCCTTCAACACCAAACCCAAATCATCACCACTTACAATATACGTTGGTAAATTTTCAAGATTAGTTTCATAAGAAGGCTGATCGGATGGCGCCAACTTCAGTATATTCAGACCGTCTTTCGGCGTACAGCTTACAAGCTTAAGTTTAAATCGCAAATCGTCAAATGCACAATGCCGCTCCTCAGCACATGCTGAAATCGAAAAAAGCACGACACAGAACAAAACTAACACAGAGAAGTTAACTTTATACTTTGTCACTTAACACGCTCCACATAGGCACAAGTGCATTTTGTCTTTCGGCATTATGTTCTGGAGTACTATTGGGGTTACCTCTATTAATGACGGAACCAACTACAGTAGAAACAGATGGGGTGGGACCACCATCCGCGTGCTTACTGATTTTTTCCCTCACCCAAAAGAAACCAGATGCATCGCAAGCATTGTAATCATCTGTGGCGAGAAGTGCCGAATGGGGATCAGTTGTGAAATCTTTCCCACGGTACTTTTCATAGCTCGTGTAGTTTTTTCTTCCGGTAATTTGCAAGAATCCACGACCATGAAATCTATCACCATCGCCTGACATACCACCATTTGTGGCGTTAGCAGCTCCATTGCCCATCCCAGCAGCCTTAGTTAATACTTGGCTAGGACGCGAAGCCATATAACCAGCTCGGTTAATTGTTGGCTTTGGATTTGGCCCAGGGTTGGGAAGCTCTACGGGCCGACGACCGGATGGTAGATTACGTACTCTAGTAACGGCGTTATCATAATCTTCGCCTGCTTCAGTTGGCGTGATAACTTCATACATTGTTCGAAAGTATCGCGTACCGCCGATTTCCTCTCGGTATCTCCACCATCCGGTTTCTATTCCGACTTGAGAGAAAAAATGAGCCATTCTAAGTTTTGAACTACTGATCAAATATTTCGAAAGCATCCTATTCATTTGAATTCTTAAGCCAGCAGCACGTTGTCTCCCAAGTGCATCAGAAGGTTTAAGGACACTTGCCAGTTCATCACTACTAAGCCAACCGCACGATCTGAATACACGAATAAATTCAAGCGGAGGGAAGTGCCAATGTTTGCTTTCGATACCCGTCAAATTAGCTTCTTCCCAGAACGCTAACTCTTTTTGGTGGCTTTTTATTTTTTCATATTGCTCCTGAGGCATCGGCCCACCATCTGCAACTTTCAGCAACCAGCCATAACGGGTATCAAAGTCGTTCGCCGCCCATTCGGTCGGAAACTTACATATAAGGCGTTTTAGAAGCTGCTGTGTATCATCCGAGCGTAATCGAGACATACTCAACTGGCGCTCATTTGTGTAACGCTCCGACAAATTTTGTTTTTCTTCACCTGAAAGGACTGTGTAACCTGGTGAATTCGCAATGCTAACAGCATCACCATCCTCATGTTTAACAGTATTCGCCCCCAAACCAAGGAGGCTCTTAATGTAATCTGACTGGCAATGACTATCTGTGTCCGTATCATCATTAACTAAGCGCCACCCCTGCCAATGAGGAAAATCGGCATCGCTGAATTTGGTCACACTGTCGGCATTCAAGTTTACCCAACCGGCCTTACTCTGCTCTCCTGCCTTACCTGGAAACTTGATTTGGCGCCAATGCGCGGCATCAACAGGCTGGAGAGTATCAGGCCCTAGTACACGCCCAAACCGTAGCAACTCATATCCTGCACTCGGAGACTGCGGGTAGTACTGCTTAGCCTTGTCGTAAAGTTTGTACGCATACGCAGCCTCCTCTGGTTGAGTGCCAATTTCCTGTCCACTCAAATAAAAGGAAGTCAATTTGCATTCGCCCTTTTCGTAACGCATGCGCACGTAGATACCTTCTTGAAGCATGGATGCTACCGCAGGTTCATATCCGTCCACTGTAGCGGAAAGATCTGAAGAGGATGCAGTGCTGCCGCCTTCTTGGATCGGTACGGTCGTTGGAATGGCCGGAGGTCGATAGGCTACCGCAGCACTGTTCATCGGTTGCCGGCGCTCATTAGGAGGAGCGCTGTAAAGCAAAACTTCCGGTGGTACGAAAAAGTACATATCTCCCCAGCAACTATTTTTTCGCCCGTTTTGCGTTTGATATTTGAGATCGAGTGTGTCCCTTCCCGTCAAATTGGCTATCTGACCTTGATCCGCAATAACTTCAAAATGGATCCGCCCCTTGCTTCCGTAAATGCTGCCCGCTTCACCAATGGAGTCTTTTCTGCTGATCACTTTTCCTATCTGTGGGCTATTCAGACTGATCTTCGATAGGTGCATATAGATGGAATAGAAGACTACTTTTGACTGTGCTTCCTCGCCAATTTCGGTCTCATGACGCAGAACCACACAACCTTTATCAGTCCATCCCCCTCGGAAATTTAGCGGATGAGCCGAATCTGCGTTTTCAGGAATCGAGTCGCGGAAATACACCAATGTCCCATCGCAAATTGCTCTCACGGGCAATGCTCGCCCACCCTCTTGGGGAGCAGTGAGATGGACGCCACCATGCCAATTAAGATCAAAGCTAAGCGGATAACCACCATCGCCAGGAACACCACCAACCATGGCACGCGCCAGAAAGGCCTCGTCGGTTTCTCCCACAACTGGGGCAGGAATAAAGGGAGGGCTAATGATCATTTTGAAAAATCCTTGTTCATATTGATGCTTATACGTCCATTCATAACGAGAACGGGTAATCGACAGTTGGCTTAACCTTCTCAGGCACCGCATTCCCCAATGCCTGATCCATCAAACTCCCCGCCTTATCCTTATCCGCCGCCCCCGGCAGCACCGGTGGCTTAATCCCAATCCCGGTCCCACTCCCCGCCGCCCCACCGGCATTAATCTTCACCACCGGCCCAACAACCGTCACGCCACCCGCATCCAGCTTGATAAAACTCCCCCCCGCCTTTACGGTGAGCTCCATCCCAGCCTCGATAACAATCTTGTCCCCAGCCTTGAGGTGTATTTCCTTCCCGGCACTCGTCAGCTGCGCAGTCCCAAGCTTGATGTGCTGGTTCTGCCCAATCGTCAGGTGGTCATCCATCCGCGCTTCAGTCTTGCGGTCGGCGATGGTGGTGCGATGTTCTTCGGCCTTCAGCTCGGTGTAGGTGTTCTTCTCCACGGTGTCGTGGCGTTCATTCCCCACCCGAATCTTCTGGTCGTGCTCAATGTTTTCATCCCAATCCCGCTGGGCATGAATAAAGATCTGCTCCGCCCCTTTCTTGTCTTCAATCCTCAGCTCATTAAACCCACCGCCTCCCGGTGAGCTAAGGGTTTTGAACACGGTGCGGGTTTTGTTGGCCGGCAGGTCGTAGGGAACCTGGTTTTCCTTGTGGTACAGGCAACCGGTCACCAGCGGTTGGTCGGGGTCGCCTTCAAGAAAGGTGATAAGCACTTCCATGCCGATGCGCGGAATGGCGATGGCGCCATAACGATCCCCAGCCCAGCTTGAAGAAACGCGCATCCAGCAGCTGGTTTTGTCGTCGGCGCGGCCTTCGCGGTCCCAGTGGAATTGCACTTTGATGCGGCCGTACTGGTCGCAGTGGATTTCTTCGCCTTTGGGGCCGGTGACCATGGCTGTCTGGCTGCCGAGGACGCGTGGCTTTGGGTGTTCCAGGGCCGGGCGGTAGAACACGTTCCAAGGGGTGGCGAGGAAGCGGTTGCGGTAGCCCTGGTGGAAGTCGTCTTTGTTGTCGGTGGTGTCGCTGGTCACGCCTTCTTCGAGCACTTGCGGCTGTTTGCCTTCGTGGACGACTTCGGTGAGCAGCCAGAGGTCGTTCCACTCGGTGCGCGGGTGGTCGGAGATTTCCAGGAAGTGACCGCTGACGAGGGTGGTCTGGTCGCCGTGGCCTTCGGCTTGCTGGTAGTCGGCGCGGTGGCGTTCGAGTGCGCGTTGGCTGAGGAATTTGCCGCGCGCGCGGTCGAGGAAGCGGCCGGGATAGTCGTAGTCTTCCAGGTCCGGTTCGGTGCTTTCGCCGTCGGGTTTGTAAGCGGCTTCGAGTTGCAGGCGCGGTTTTTCGAAGTCGTAGTCGCGGCGGGTGACGCGGCCGGTGCGGGTTTCCAGGCGCAGTTTGAAGCCTTTGATCACGGGTTCGTCGGCGACCATGCCGCTGCCTTGCACATAAGCGGTGGGCTGGCCGAGTTTCGGAAACACCGTTTGATCGTCACCGAATACCAATAAATGACCTTTGGAGGTGTGCTGGAAGTGGTAGTGAATGCCTTCCTCCTCGCACAGGCGCTGGACGAAGTGCAGGTCGGTTTCGTCGTATTGCACGCAGTAGTCGCGGTCCGGGCACGGCTGGCTCAACTGGAATTTGTAGGCGTTGCCCTTGATGCCGTGTTCTTCGAGGATCAGCGCGATGATTTTTGGCGCCGACATCTGCTGGTAGATGCGCTGGTTGGTGCGGTGATGCAGGTATTGCAGCTGCGGCACCAGGGAGACTTTGTAACGGGTCAGGCGCTTGCCGGCATCGCCTTGGGCGACGCGGTAGATCTGGCCGTGGATGCCGGAACCCTTCGGGTCGAATGCGAGGAACGCCTGTTTGTGCAGGAGCTTTTCCAGGTCCAGGTCCGGGTTTTCGCTGACCAGTTCGAGGTCGAAGCGATACGGCTGGCTGATGCCTTCGGTGCCGGAGAACGACAGCACTTGCAGGTCGCCTGCGTAGTCTTCGACGGTCAGGCTGAAATGCGTTTCGTTGGACGGGTTAAACATTGTTTGCTCCCTGTTCGAATGTCATCCGTTACGCCCGGAGTCGCAGACGTTGCAGCCAAGACGATGTGGCGCCCATAGCGTCACCCAGTTGGGCGGCAGTGATCGTTCGATCTGCCGCATCAAAAGCCAGCGCCGTTCGCAGGGCTGGCCAGCAGTGTTTCGGTAGATTCTTTGGTGCCTGCAGCTCGCGGTCGAGGTGCCCGTCGCGGGCCTCGGTCGAGGGCAAGCGGCGGAATGGGTGTTTGCCGCCCGCCAGTTCGTAGATCACGCAGGCCACGCCGTACACGTCCACGCTGGCCGACAGCGGCTGGCCTTCGAGCAGTTCGGGAGCGGCGTAGCCGGGGGTCCAGGCGTTGAAGCGGTTGCGGCTCAGGTGTGGCAGGCCGGGCAGGATGCCCTCTTCCGCCTGGCCGAGGCCGAAGTCGAACAGGCGCACGCCTTCTTCGCTGAGCATCACGTTGCTCGGCTTCATGTCGCCGTGCAGCACGCCGCGAGCGTGGGCGTAGGCCAGCGCGTCGAGCAGCGGCAGCGCGATGTCGCGCAGTTCTATCCACGGCAGGCCCAAGGGGCGCTCGCAGAGTAATTTGTCCAGGGTCAGCCCACGCATGAGTTCCATGGTGATGAAGGCGCGCTGGCAGTCGGTGTCCACTTCAAAGGTGTGCGGTCGCAGCACATTGTTGTGGCGCAGTCGTCGGGTCAGGGCGAACTCACTGTAGAGCAAGGCACTGGCGTCCGGCGATTCGGCAAATTCTTCGCTGAGGATTTTCAGCGCGATGTAAGGGTCGGGGTCGCCGAACTGTTCGCTCAGCAAGTCTCGTGCACGGTAAACCGCACCCATGCCACCGGCACCGAGCAGGCGCTCGATGCGGTAACGGCCGGCGAGCACGTCGGGCAGTTCACCGACGCTGGCCCGGGTTGGCGCCAGCGCAGGCTCGGCCACATGCGGCTTTCCGTTTAGAGGCTTGGCGAACGCGAAGTAAGTCAGGTTATTGGCTTCTTCCTCGGTCACCAGCAGGTCGTCGATCGGTGGCATGAACTCAGTCATTGGCGGATCACCACGGCAGTCAGGTTGTCCCGGGCCGAGCCACGCAGAGCGCCGTCGAACAGACGCTCCAGCGCAACGTGTGGCGCGGTCAGGCTCAAGGCGTTGCCCAGGGCATCGCTGCTCAGCCCTTGATACAAACCGTCGCTGCACAATAGAAACGCATCGCCGGGATAGACCTCGAGTTCGAGCACGTCCAAGGTCAGTTGCTCGGCAGCGCCGACCGCACGGGTCAGCGCATGAGCGGCAGGATGCGCACGAGCGTCTTCGACACTCATGTTCTGCTCGTCGATGAGTTGCTGTTGCAGCGAATGGTCCTTGGACAGCTGATACAAACGCTGGCCGCGCCACAGGTAGCAGCGGCTGTCGCCGGCCCAGATGCAGGCCGCGCGATTGCCTTCCACCAGCAGCGCCACCACGGTGCTGCCCATGATGCTGTCATGGCGCCCGGCGGTGACGGTCAACTCCTGACCCAAGCGGCGATTGAGCCAGTGCAGGCACTGGCGAATACCTTTGAGTCGTTCGTCGAAGTCGTCCTGCACCGGCAGTTCCGCCAGGCTGGCGACGATCAACTGGCTGGCGATGTCGCCACCCTGATGACCGCCCATGCCGTCCGCGACCACCCACAGCCCCTGCTGTGGACAGTCGAGGAAAGCATCTTCGTTGCGCGCCCGAACCTTGCCCGGATCGGTACGCGCAGCGCTGCGCCAGGGACTGGCAACCAGCATCAGAGCTGCACCGGCATACGGAAGGTGCGCAACACGCCCATGTCGAACGGGTTCGGCGTGCGCTGGCTCGACAGCAAGTAGTTGGCGCGCAGGCCACCCACGTCAGCCTTGAGTACCAGCACGTCGCGCCCCATCAGGTACTCGGTCTGCATCAGGTCGAACAGACGGAATAGCGACCATGGGCCGGAGTTCTTCTCGATACCGATCGGGCGACCAGCCATCTTGTCGAGGACCAGGCTGGTGCGACCGTCTTCAGCGTCGGTCGGCCATTTGAACGACACCGGCACGATCGGGCCGTGACGGTATTCAATGGTCTTGTCGCCGAACTTGAACTCGGAACGGCTGACGGCCGGGTCGAGGGTGTACGGCTCCAGTTTGAACTGCACTTGCGGCTCGGCCGGGTTGCTGGCGAAGAAGCTCTGACGGATCACTTGTGCCGCGGCCATCTGGTCGAGGTAGACCTTGGAGATCGGCATGCTGTGACCGTCAATGCTACGCAGGCGATAGTTGCCTGGATCGCCACTGACGAACGGACGCATGTAGTTCTCGAAAAAGCGGTCGGCGATACCCTGGGCCTTGAAGAACTCGCGGAAGTCGCTGATCGCAACGTCGCTGGTGCTGTGGGCGCTGAACGGATAACGCTTGTTGATCGCCTTGCCGTAGAAGCTGTACAGCTCGCTCTGATAACGCTGGTTCAGGTACTGGTAGGAATCGTTCAGCACCAAACGCCAGGTGTCTTCGGCCAGCACGTTGAACCACACGCTTACCGGGCGCGGCAGACGGTTCGACGCGTTGCGCAAGTTGCTCAGCGCATCGCGCTGGCCGCTCATGCGGGTCTTGGCCATTTCGAACGCAGCCTGCTCCGGCGCGCTGGCACGGGCCAGGCTCGACAGTTGCAGTTGCAGGTCGTTGAGTGCTTGCAGGGCCGGGGTCAGATCAGCGGCCGGGCCGTTGTTGTCATCCAGCAAACGGTGCAGCGGTTCGAAGCGACGTTGCAGGGATTTCTTCGCGGTGTCCGGCAAGTTCTTCGCCATGTCCGACGCTTTGTCCGCGGCAGCCGCAGCGAGTTTGCCCAACTTGCCACCCTTCTCGCCCAGCTTGTCAGCCGCATCGGCGGCTTCATCAGCGCTGTCTGCGATGACCTGGAAACGGGTGTTCTCACGCACTTCCACCAGCAGTTGCAGCACTGGGGAGTTGGCGGAGGTCAGGCCAGCCAGTTGCTCGGCGCCTTCACCAGCGTCGTTGATCGGTGGCAATGCCACCTGGCCGACCGCTTCGCTCCAGAAGTTGGCGTAGTCGCGGAAGTACAACTGCTCCAGTTCGACCATCAGGCGACGCAAGTCCATGCCGCTGATGCCCGAACCTTCGCCCAGTACCCAGTTGTCACGCAGGATGTCGGTGACCAGCGCAGTGCCCTGGATCGAGAAATACTGCTGATAACCCTGTTGGGTGTAGAACCCTGGAATCACGTAATCGGTGCCGACAAACAGCGCACCCTGTGGGCCCAAGTGTTGGCTGAAACGGTATTCCGGCAGATTGCGAGCCTGCTCGCGCAGCATCCGGTAAACCACGTTGGCCAACGACTCGCTGCGCAGCACCTGACGCGCCTGCGCCACCAGTTGATCGTTCAGCGGGTAAATAAACGGCTGCTTGAGCAAACGCTCGAAGTGGGTGTTCAAGCCGTTCTGCACCGCCGTGTTGCCGGCGTAACGCAGGGACCAGTCAGTGGCGACCCAATCCTTGAGCCACGTAGCATCGCGGCGATCTTTCATGTTCAGCATCAGGTACGCACGCAGGCTGTTGAGCAGGCGTTCACGGTCCTTCATGTTGGCGCGGATCTGCCCTTCCAGCAGTGTTGCAACCCGTGGCAGCAGTTGCGCTTCAAGCTCACGCTCGTAGGCGCTCTTGACCACCGGATTGGCGTCTTCGCCCTGGTACAAGCCGCCGCGCTCGTGGTACGACACGTCACCTTTGTACGGGAAGACCTGGGTCGCCGCGTAGCTAGTGTCGAGGGTCTTGAGCACCGCCATGGAATCATCGCGAGCGGTCAGGGCCGAGCGTTGCTGATTCCATTTCTGTGCCAGGGAACGTAGGTTTTCCAGACGCTCATAGTTGGCCGAGAAACCACCAGCCCAGAGCATGCCGAACAGCGCCAGTGCCGCCAGTGCGCCCACGTACAACGCACGTTGGCCCCAATGAATGCGGCTGCGTTCGCGCTTGTCCAGACCAGCCAGATCGGCCTCGGGGAAAATTACTCGGCTGAGCAAATGATGAATGAACCGCGAACGGCCACTGCGCAGGGTCGGCAGCATACCGGCGTTCATGCCCAGGTTGGCGCCGATGCCGGCGGTGGTCTGGTCCATCTCTTGAGTCAGGTGCGGTGCGCTGGTCAGGTAGAAACCGCGCAACTGGCTGACACGCTGGTAACGGTTGCCGGTGAACGCCATGTCGACGAATAGGCACAAGCGCTCGCCGATCTGCCCCAGTTGATGCGGGAAGTCGAGGATGCGGCCACGACGCTGGGTGTCGCGCTCCTGGTGCATGCGCATGATCACCTGGCTGTTCAGACGACGCAGCAGCTCTTCGAACTCGGCGCGCAGCACGGCCACGTCAGTGCCGCTCTGCTCTTTGCGGAAGCTGGTGCCGAGTACCTGATCGCTTTCTTCACGGGTCAGTTGATCGAAGAACTCGTCGAAACCGAGCAGGCGATCGGCCTTGCTCAACACCAGATAAATCGGCACATCGACGTGGAGTTTCTGATGCACGTCTTGCAGACGCGCACGCACCTGGCGCGCCAGGGTGTCGAGGTCTTGCTCGCTGCCGCCCAGCAGTATTTCCACCGGGATGGTCACCAGCACGCCGTTCAACGGACGGTTGCGGCGACGCTTGCGCAGCAGGTCGAGCAAGGTGCTCCAGGCACTGCCATCGACTTCGGCATCCGGCTGGGTCAGGTAACGCCCGGCGGTGTCGATCAGTACGCCGTGGTCGGCGAAGTACCAGTCGCAATGCCGAGTGCCGAGTGTGTCGCGGGTGAGTTTGCGGTCGATCTTGTTGATCGGAAACTCGAGGCCCGAGAAGTCCAGCAGGCTGGTCTTGCCGCTGCCCTGCGGGCCGATCAGCAAGTACCACGGCAAATCACTGCGCCAGCGCTCGCTTCGACCGCGATACAGGCTCGAGGTCTTCAGGGTTTTCAACGCATCCTTGAAGCGGACGCGAAGCTCTTTCTGCTCTTCGTCGATCAGCTCTTCGCGGCGGATACGGTCCTGGCCGTCTTCGGTTTCTTCCACAGCTTTTTTGCGCACACCGGCGCGCCAGCTGACGAAGACCATGGTCAGGCCCCAGATCAGGAACAGCACACTGATGGTCATCAGGCGGGAGGTCGAGCCCTCCCAGAACTTGTAGTCATTGACCGCCAGCAGCGGCCCGACGAACCACACCAGCAGCGCGACAAACAGCACCAGCAGCAGGGTCCAGACCCAGGTCTGGCACAGGAATGCGCCGACTTTCTTGAAAAACTTTTTCATCACACGTCCCTGTTTACGGCTGCGACTGCGGCTGAACCGCAGTCGGGTCCAGCTGCTGATAAGGTTGCAAAACGGTTTCGCGTTGCTCGCCCAGTACCCAGGCGAAGCCCGAGTACATCACCACCAGGCAGACCACGGTGAACAGCACCACCATCCACGCCGGCACGATGCGCACCAGGCTGCGGCGCTGATCGTTCAAGCCTTCCCAATGCGGCGACAGCTCACGAGGCACGTCGCCGCGCAGTTGACGAATCTGCCGATACAAGGTGTCGCGGATGCCTTCAAGCTCGAGCATGCCGCGGGCTTGCACCCGGTATTTGCCTTCGAAACCGAGGGACAGGCACAGGTACATCAGCTCCAGCATCGGCAGGTGCTTGACCGGGTTTTTCGACAGGCGATCCAGCAGCTGGAAGAACTTCTCGCCACCGAAAGTTTCGTTGTGGAAGCTGCTGAGCAAGCTCATCTGCGACCACTCGCTTTCGTTGCCCCACGGTGTGGTGACGACGGCTTCGTCGACCACGGTGCAGAGCACGTAACGGGCGGCCATCACCTGGCTGCTTTCAGCGCCGTTGTGCAGCGCACGCACTTCAAACAGCTTGAGCCCGGCGGTCAGTCGCTCGTTGAGCGCGTACATGTCTTCGCGGGTGTCGCTGTGCTTGAGTCGCACCACTTCCGACAGCAAGTCGGACGCCGCCGCTACCAGCGAATTGAGGCTGATGTTGAACGCTTCGGCCGGGCGCAAGCGGGCGGCGTAGATCATCCGCTCTTCCAGCTGTTCGAAGCGCGGCGGTGCAGCGAAGTCCGTCAGCGGACTCGACGCCGGGCCGTGGCCCTGGCGGTCGAGCAGGACGGTTTTGTCGTCCTGGTTGTATTCCATGTCCTTGATCATGTCGGTCAGTTCCTGATGGCCCAGAATTTCAGTTCAAGCTCGGCGAATTCGCCGGACACGTGGAACGCGAAGCCGCCGGAGCGCTCCAGTTGCGCCAGGTCTTCGGAACTGAGTTCGAGGATGAAATAGGTTTTGTTGGAGTGGAACGCGATCTGCCGTGGGGCCACCGGCAACGGTTTGACCTTGATGCCTGGCAGGTGCAGGTTGACCAGTTGGCGGATGCGCTCCACCGGGCCGACCTTGAGGTGCGCCGGCAAGCGATGGCGCAGTTCTTCGGAGTCGCAGTTGGCACTGGCCGCGAGCACGAACGAGGCCGAGCCCAGCAGTTTGTGATCGTGCAACGGCGATACGATGATCCCGTACTGACGCGCTTGCAGCACCAGTTCAATGGCGTGCTGTTCGAGCACCATCGACAGCACCTGACGAATCGCTTCCATCAGTTTGCGGAAGCTCGCGCCCTGGTCGCTGTGCTGGTAACGGCTGTCCAGACGCGGGCGTTTGCTCTCACTGGAAAACGTCGCCAGATCGCCGAGCATGGTCAGAAGCGTGCGGTACAACTCTTCCGGGTGCACCTGTTCCAGGCCGAGGTAATGGCGCAGCAGCATTTCGGTGCGGTTGATCAGTTGCAGCATCATGAAGTCGCCGATTTCCGCGCCACCGACTTTGCCGTTGGAGCTGATCCGGTCGGCGATGGTGTCGCCCCGGTGGCCGAGCATGCTGATCACTTCTTTGAGGCACGACAGCAAGTAGCTGGAGGAATGCGCCTGAATGTAGGTCGGCACGAAGTCGGGGTCGAGGCTGATCACGCCGTCGGGCGTGGTGTCGAGCACTTCGCAGATTTTCAGCTTCACGTAGGCCTGGTCGCTCTGCTGCTCGCCGAGCAACAGTTTGAAGTCCGGACGACCGCAGCTGACTTGGCTGGCGGAGTCGTCGCCGGCGTTGGAGTCGGCGACTTCCGCGTCGTACGCGGTGTAGCGCGCCAGCACGTCGGACTGTTCCGGGCGGCGAGACTCGATGTGGTTACCGGTGACCAATGGCAGCGCCAGATAGATTGGCGTGTTGCCAGTGTTCGGCGGCACGTCCAGGGCCAACGGCTCGGTGTTGCCGCCGAGTTCGAACAGGCTGCCGTCCGGCAGAATCCCCGAGGCCTGGCTGATCACCAGTTTGCCCATGTTGAGGAACTGCAAGTCGATTTCCAGGTTGAGGAAGCCCCAGATGTAGCTGCCCAGCAACTGGGTACGGGTCTTCATCTGGTGGTCGTAGTAACGATCGTTGTGCTGGAAGTGCTGCGGACGCAGCAGCATGCCTTCCTGCCAAATGACTTTATGGGAATTCATGATCAGTCATCCGCCTTGGCGAGCGTTTCATGGGTATTGCGGATGCCGGCCTGATCGAGGGTCAGGTCAGCCACGGTGACTTCCAGCGGAGTGATTTGCACTGTGTAGCGCCATTTGGTTTCCGGCAGGTCGCGGTAAGCCGCGAGTACGCCGACGTAACGGCTGCCCTCCTCCACGCTGAGCTTGAGTTCGACGGTTTCACCCGGGCGCAGCTCGAGTTCTTCGCTGGCCACCAAGTCCGGGACCAGGGATTCCTTGGCGCGTTCGTAGAGGCTGAAGAAATCAGCGTTCTCGAAAGTCACCGGGTGCTTGAGCTCCAACAGACGCACGACAATCGGCGACGGACGACCGTTGAGGTCCGGGTTCAGCTGATCGCTGCCGGTGAGCTTCAGGTTGACTTTGGTCACTTTGGAATACGGCGACAGCGACGAGCAACCGGCCAACAGCACGAGGGCAGTGAGCGCAGTCAGCGTCTTGAAAAAAGCGGTCGAGCAGCGAGACATGCGCATCATCCTTGGTGGTCGGTGTGGAGGGTGGAAATCAGGCGGATCTGTTCTTCGTAGGCCTGGGCAAAGTCGCGGGCCAACAGGCGTTCGCTCCAGTCATCGTCCAGACGCAGGGCCTGGTGATAACGCCCGTAGGCTCTCCAGCGACTGCCGGAGGTGGCGAGCAACGGCTTGTTGTCACGCTCGAAACGCAGGGTCAGCTGTTGCGGCGAGAAGTGTTCCAGGGTGCCGCGAACGGCGGCGCGGCTGGCGGTCAGCAACGCCACCTGATGCGCCTGCAAATCGCGGAACGCACGGGAGATTGCTTGCTCCGCCGGCAACTGACCGGGCTTGTTCGGCTGCAACAGAATGCCCAGCGCTTCACCGGCATCGACGGCAAATTTCAGTGGATTCTTGTGGGTGCCTTGCACGGTGGTCTGGGCCAGGCGCAGTTCGTTTTTCAGTTCGCTGCGGGTGCGCAGGCTCTGCTGCAAACCGCCAACGCTTTGCTTGAGCAGACGCGCAGCGTTCAGCGCCAAGGCTTCGCGGGCGTCGTGGTCCAGGCCTTTGAGGTCCACGCCCAACGCTGCACCGAAGTGCTCCCAGAAACCGTCGCTCTGACGTTCGACCGCTTTCGGCGGTGGCGCCGGTGCTGGCTCTGCCGGGGCGTCGATCAGCTCCGGGACCATCAGGCTTTCCATGTCGATGCGTGCGTAGTCGGCACGCTGACGGGTGTCTTCGATGGTGGTGCTCGGGGAGATCAGTTCGTCAATTTCCGAGTACACACGCTCTTGCTGGTCAAGGGCATTGAGCGGGTCGAGGTCGAGGAACGCATCGTCTGGAATGATGCTGCCCGCGGCCTGTGGACGACCGACTTCAACGTCGAATGTCGCCGGGTCACGCACCAGCCGCGCACGGATCTCAAAGTCACCCAGCACGTACACGCTGCCGTGCTCGATGCGCATTGGCTCGCCCTTGCGCAGGCGCGCGCCGCTTTCGCTGTCCTGGATACCGTTGCTGCTGGTATCGGTCAGGAAAAATGTGCCTTCGCGGTAGCTGATCAACGCGTGGTGGTTGGACAAGTGACGCTTGCGGTCGGGAATGATCCAGTCGCAATCCTCGCCTCGGCCGATCACGCCACCGGCCTGCTTGAAGGTCTTCTGGCACAAATCCGTGGGCACGAACTGCTTGGTGTTCAGCATTTCGAAAACCAGTTCCATGGTGATACTCCTTGCGGTCACTTGCCGCGATTGACCGCCTGCGGATCACCCAATGGGCGATAGGTGTTGTCGTTGTATTTGTAATTGCCGCTACAGCCGCCAAGGCCGCATAGAACGACGAGGGTCAGCAGGACGGCTTGCCAGTGACGAACAGACATCAGAGGGTCTCCAGGGGTAGACAAAGCGCAAAGCGCCGACCCGTTTGGGTGGCGCTGTTAGAAGCGAATGAGGTGAAATCGACGGTCTTTTGCCTACCCATCGAAGTCACCCAAATTGATATTCAGGCGACCGAGGCGGTACAGCAGCGTGCGGCGCGGCAGGCCTAATTCGCGGGCAGCGAGGGTCTGGTTGCCGTCGTTTTTGCGCAGGCAGTCGAGCAGCAGGCTGCGTTCAACCTGCTCCAGGCGTTCTCGCAGGTTCAGGCTGCTGTCTTCCGGCATGGCTTCCATGCGCAGGGAGAAATGCTCGGCCAGCAACTCGCCGCCTTCGCACAGCAATACCGCGCGCTCGACTAAACCTTTGAGTTCGCGCACGTTGCCGGGGAAGGCATAACCGGACAGGTGATCCAGCGCCGCGTCGGACCAGCGCACCGCATCCCGTTGCAGAAACGCGCACGCCTTGTCGGCGAAGTGCCGGGCCAAGTCGAGGATGTCGCCTTCGCGCTGACGCAGGGCCGGCAACTCGATCGGGAATTGCGCGAGGCGGTAGTACAAGTCCTCGCGGAATTTGCCTTCGCTGACCAGCACCGACAAATCCCGGTGCGTCGCAGCGATGATGCGCACGTCGATCTTGTGGGTGTCGTTGGAACCCAACGGGCGGATCTCGCCTTCCTGCAACACGCGCAACAATTTGGCTTGCAGCGACAACGGCATGTCACCGATTTCATCGAGCAACAAGGTGCCGCCATTGGCCGCGTCAAACAGCCCGGCACGGTCGCGGTCGGCGCCGGTGAAAGCACCTTTGCGGTAGCCGAACAGCTCGCTTTCCAACAGGTTCTCGGGGAACGCCGCGCAGTTCTGCACGATGAACGCCTGGGAACGGCGCGGACCGCAGTCGTGAATCGCCCGCGCGACCACTTCCTTGCCGGTGCCGGTCTCACCGCGCAGCAGCACGGTGTAAGGGCTGTGCAAAACTTTACTGATCAGCGAATAGGTCTGGCGCATCGCCGAGCTCTTGCCGATCAGGCCATAACCGCTGGCGCTCGGGACGTTGACCGGAGTCGGCCGTGTATTGCCGGTCGGCTGACGCAAACGCTGCAGCAAATGCAATTGGCCGAGCACGAACGAGCCCAGTTGACCGAGGGAATCGGCAAAGCCTTGCAGGTCGATATGCCGGCGACTGGCGCACAGCAGCAAACCTTCGACAGCCTTTTGCTGATTAACCAACGGCACGCACAACAGCGACTGCCAAGGCGTGGCCTGGAGCGGCAGGAAACTGGTTTCGTGCAGGCTGCCGCTCAGCTCGCTGAGGCATACCACGCGGTTCTGGCACAGGGCGAATTGCAGCAGTTGTTCACCGTTGTAATCCGCCGGCAGGCTCGCCCCTTCCCGGGGTTGCAGAATGCCGTTCAGGCACTCGGCGTTCATCCCCAGGCAGGTGTGGGTCGCGTCCAGCAAATACAACTGCGTTAGTTCGCAACCGCTGAGCTCGGCCAAACCGCGCACGAAGTCACCCAGCAGCGCAGCACCGTCCGCCGCGCGCGACAGGCTGGCGAACTGCGCCAGCAAGGCTTCGGCATAGACCAGTGGTTGCGGCACTTGAGTGAACATCACACCCACCTCAGGCGAACTCGCACATCACGCTGGCGTCGCCGTCGAGCGTCGCATGCACACGCTTGAGGCTTTCACCGGAGGCCATTGCATCGAGCAAACGGTCAGCCACCAACGGCAGCACGTGCAAGTCGAGCAAGTGGTCGATCAGGCGCGCGCCGCTGTCGCTTTGAGTGCAGCGTTCGGCCAAGTGATCGACGAGGTCCTGGGAGTAGGTGAAATCCAGCTGACGACGGTTCAGGCGCTCGCCCAAACGACCGAGTTTGATTTCGATCAGCTCGCGCAGCACCGGGCCACCGACCGGGTAGTAAGGCACCACGCGCATGCGCGCCAGCAACGCCGGTTTGAAGTGCTTGCTGAGCACCGGGCGAATGGTTTCTTCAAGCACTTCTGCAGTCGGCCGCGCGCCGTTTTCGCAGAGTTCGCTGATGCGGTCGCTGCCCAGGTTCGAGGTCATCAGGATCAGCGTGTTGCGGAAGTCGATCTCGCGCCCTTCCCCGTCGTTGGCCACGCCTTTGTCGAAGATTTGGTAGAACAGGTTGAGCACGTCCGGGTCGGCTTTCTCGACTTCATCGAGCAACACCACCGAGTACGGCTTCTGGCGTACGGCTTCGGTGAGCATGCCGCCCTCGCCGTAACCGACGTAGCCCGGCGGCGCACCGATCAGACGCGAGACGGTGTGCTTCTCCTGGAACTCGGACATGTTGATAGTGGTGATGAAGCGATCGCCGCCGTAGAGCAAGTCGGCCAGGGCCAGCGCGGTTTCGGTTTTGCCGACGCCGCTCGGGCCGACCAGCAGGAACACACCGACCGGCGCATCAGGCTTGTTCAGGCCAGCGGCAGTGGCACGCATCGAACGGTCGAGGGCATGAACCGCTTGTTCCTGACCACGAATACGGGTGCGCAAATCGGTGGCGAAGCTCGCGACCTTGGCGTTGTGCTCGCGGGCCAGTTGCGCCAATGGCACACCGGTCCAGGCGCTGATCACTTCGGCCACCAGACGCGGGCAGACTTCGAAGCTCACCAGACGTTCTTTGACTTGAGCCTCGGTCAGGGCGCGGTGGGTTTCGTTCAGCGCAGTTTCCAGGGAAGCGACGCTTTGTGCTTCGTCTACTGGCAGGGTTTCGATCACGGTGCCTTCAGCGTCTTCTTCGACCGTGATGGTCGGTTCGACGGCAGCGGCTTCGCGAGCCTTGGCCAGTTGCTGACGCAGCTCCAGCAGGCGCTCAGCCAATTCTTTCTGCTCAGTCCAGAGGGTTTCCAGAGCGACCATTTCGTCTTCAGCATCGGCCAAGCGATCTTCCAAAGCGTCCAGCGCTTCATGATCGATCAGCAGACCCGCCTCGGCGTCACGACGCAGGGCCTGACGTTGACGGCCACCTTCGGCCAGTTCGCCGCGCAGGCGTTCCAGGCTTTCCGGGGCGGCGGCGAGGCTGATGCGCACACGGGCGCAAGCGGTATCGAGCACGTCGACGGCTTTGTCCGGCAGCTGACGACCCGCCAGGTAACGGGCAGACAACTCGGCCGCTGCAACCACTGCGTCATCGCGCAGGTAGATGCCGTGGCTCTTCTCGTAAACCTGAGCCAGACCACGCAGGATGGTCACCGCTTCGCTGACCGTCGGTTCGTGCAGTTGCACCGGTTGGAAACGACGGGCCAGGGCCGGGTCTTTCTCGAAGTATTTCTTGTACTCCGCCCAGGTGGTGGCGGCGATGGTGCGCAATTCGCCACGGGCCAGGGCCGGTTTCAGCAAGTTGGCCGCGTCGGAACCACCGGCATTGCCGCCCGCGCCGATCAAAGTGTGAGCTTCGTCGATAAACAGAATGATCGGTTTTGGTGAGGCTTTGACTTCGTCGATCACGCCTTTGAGACGACGTTCGAATTCACCTTTGACGCTGGCGCCGGCCTGCAACAGGCCCATGTCCAGCGACAGCAACTCGACGCCTTTGAGTACCTGTGGCACTTCACCGGCCGCGATGCGCGAGGCCAAGCCTTCGACGATGGCGGTTTTGCCGACGCCGGCTTCACCAACCACGATCGGGTTGTTCTTGCGACGACGGGCGAGGATGTCGACCATCTGCCGGATCGCGCCATCACGGCACAGCACCGGATCGAGTTTGCCGTCGCGGGCCTGTTGGGTCAGGTTGTGGGTGAAGCGCTGCAGCAGCGATTCGCCGGGCACGGCGGGTTTACCGGTGGCCGGTTGTTCTTTTTGCGACAGGGCGAATTCTTTCAGGCGCTCGATGTTCAGCTTGGCCAGCAACGACTGATAACGACTGCCGGCGTAACGCATCGGGTTGCGCAGCAGTGCGAGGATCAACGCGGCTTGCTCGACCTGGCTCTGGCCCAATTCGAGGTTGGCCACCAGCAAGGCGTCTTGCAGCCACTGCACCAGTTCCGGGGCGAACACCGGGTTGCGCGAGGCGCTGTGCTCGACCCGCGATTGCAGCGCGGCGCTCAGTTCGCCGGCATCGACTTCGGCATCTTGCAACGCACGGGCGAGCAGGCCTTGCGGGCGTTCCAGCAGGCCCAGCAGCAGGTCTTCGACGAGGATCTTGCTGCCGCCACGGGCGACGCAGCGTTCGGCAGAACTTTCCAGATCACGACGGGTTTCGGCGTCCAGCGCCTGGATAAGTTGTTGCAGGTCTACGTTGATCATGTGTCATCTGTCCTTAATGAATTTTGCTGCCCAAGGTCACCACGCCGTCCGCTTTTTCGCGGCCCAACCAACTGGTCCATCCCAGGCGACAAGCGTTCTGTTCACCGATGCGCAGTTCGCGGATTTCTTCCTGGCGCAACACCAGGCGAATGTCGTAATCGAGCGGGTCACGCAGGGTGAACCGCACCAGCGCGCACAGCGGCTGGTAGCCGAAACCGATCGGCAGGAATTCGTGAAAGCGTTGCCAGTCGAGCTCGCGAATGTGAATGCGAAATTTTCCGCTGCGATCGCGCACGTGTTCGCCCAGCACCAGGTCTTCGCCGAGCATGCTGTTGGCGCGACCCAAGCGATTGCGCTGCTCGTCGAGGATTTCGACGCGGCGCTCGATGCACTGCTCGATGGTCAGTTCGGCATGCTTGAAGTAGTAACGCAGCACCGCTTCGATCAGCGCCGCCGAGTGCGCCCGCAAGCTGAGCAGGCCGAGGTACGGCAACAAGCGTTTCCAGTTCAGCTCCTGAGCCCTGCGGATCTCTTCGCCACCGAGGCCGATCAACGCAAACAACTGCGAGGAAAACGGATCGAGGGCGCCGCTCTGGAAGCTTGCGCGGTAGCGGTATTTTTTCCAGATCGGCAGCATCAGCCGTTGCAGGCGATGGTGGAACAGGTCGAGGAAGTTGCGGGTCGGGTTGCCGTCTTCGCTGTCGCCCAGGGCCTGTTCGCCATAGAACGCCGGCAGCGGCGAACCGGAACCGACCAGGCCGATCAGGTTGAAACGCAGACGCGCACGCATCTGCCCGTGTTCTTTGAAAAACTCCACGCGATCGACGTCGCTGCCAGGGAAACCCAGGCTCGGATTGGCCTGGAATTCAAGCTGGTCGTACAGGTCGTCTTCGCTCAGGTGCGGGTGTGCCTCACGCAGCCGGTCAATGACCAGCAGCACGGCCTGAAACAGCGAGTACTCGCGTATTACCCGGGTCAGCCCGCTTAAAGCAGGGGCTGCAGGCCCATACGTGGTGTCCATTGGTACACCTCTCCCTGTGTGCTTTTTACCCGCAGCTCGTGGAACGAATTGAGACTGGCGTAAAGCGCGAAAAACTCGTTAAGAACCGAAGCGAACACGAACAGGTCGCCCTCGCCGATATACCCTTCCGGGTCGATGGTCAGCTCGGTGCGCAACCCGCGCACCGGCAAGCCACGGTGCAAGCGGTCAACGTGGTGGTGCTTGATGTGCTTGAGGCCGCCGAGCAGGCGTTTGCTGACTTTTTCCGCGTGTTGGTCGTAGTAGCGCGGCAGGTCGTAGGTTTCGAGAATCACCTTCAACGCATTGACGTCGGCCAGCGACAGGTAGTTGAGCGACATGTTGCTGATCAACTTCCAGAGGAAGTCGCGGTTCAGCGGTGGCGCGAAACTCGAAGTGGCCGGGGTGATGTTGCGGAAGCTGAGGAACTCCGGGGTCTCTTCACAGGCCATGCAGATGTCGCCGAGCTTGAGCTTGCGCGGCAGGTTCTGGTTGGTGCACATCAGCTCGATAGACAGGGTTTCGTGGGCTTCGGTGTGGCGGATGCCGAAGCTCAGATAAGTGTCGAGGCCGTCGTGCAGCAAGGATGAACGCTGGCGGATGCTGTAATGCGGACGGCTGGTGGGCACGTCGAAACTCGGGTCGTGCTCGAAGGATTCAAACGGCACGTATTCCTGATAACCAAGACCGCCGGGCTTCCAGCCGGTGACGGTTTCCACCGAGAACACGCCGCAGTTTTCCAGGTCGTATTCGGCCGGCAACAACAGGTATTCGTCCTGTTTGCCATCGAGGCGAATCGGCAAAGCATCGTGCTCGAACAGGTTAACGATCGGCGTGCAGTAGAGCTTCACGTTGTCCAGTGTCGGACGCATACGCATGATGCCGCTCTTGCGAATATCGAAGCGTAACTCCAGGCCGCGCATTTGCTTGAGGGTGTCTTCCGGCAATGCCTTGAGCAGGTCCAGGCCGTTGATGTCGACGAATAGGAACTTGTCCTGGAAGGCGAAATATTCCTGCAAGTAGCGATAGCCGCGGAAGGTGTTCAACGGATACGGAATCAACGCTTCTTCCTCGGCAAAACCCACCGGCTGCACGCGGTCGCCGGGCATCTTGAACGCCATCGGCTGACCGCTTACGCCGTTGATGGCCTTGCCGGCGCCGTCCAGCGGGATCAGCTCGATGCCTTCGAGGTTGCGCAACAGGCTCAGGTAAAGCATCTGACTGATATAGCGCTCACCGGCAAAGTGCAGGCGCAAACGACTCAACTCCAGCTCGCCGAGATGGCCATCAGCGCTCATCTCCAGGCGCAGGCTCAACAGCGAACCGTCGCCCTTCACCGAATAAGTCAGCGCGGCCAGATCCAGCGGCAATACCTCGGTCGGATAGCACGTGCGAAAACGGCAGCGCACGTCATCGACCGGCACACTCTCCACCGGCGTATCACGCTCGACCTTCAGCGCAGGCCCGGAACGCTTCAACGGGTCAAACTGCAAAATGCTGAACGCCGGCAGCGGCCGCATGTAGTTCGGCCACAGCAACTGCATCAGCGAGTGGCTGAGTTCCGGCAACTCGTCGTCGAGCTTCTGGCGCAGGCGCCCGGTCAGAAAGGCAAAGCCCTCGAGCAACCGCTCCACGTCCGGATCCCGCCCGGCCTGGCCCAGATACGGCGCCAGCGCGGGACTACGCTCGGCGAAACGGCGACCTAACTGGCGAAGTGCGGTGAGTTCGCTTTGGTAGTAGTGGTTAAAGGACATGGGTTACCTGCCTGGTTGTGGAACTCACGAAAAAACCGTCCTGTAGAGCGCGACTGTCACGCCGGCACACACGTAGCCCGCCACCAATAGGTAAGGCAAAATCGTGACCCAGCCGAATAACATGAAAAAACTTTCGGACTGCCCGTTGAACGCATGGCACAAGTCGTAGATGACCCACGGCGCGGCATAAAAAGGGATGAGTTTTAAAGGTGAAAGCCAAACCATCCGCAATGCTTGCGCTTCATCCCGCCCTATCACGGAGCGAGTCGTCCACAACGCAAATACCAAGTAGCCAGGAATTCCCCACCACAGCAGATACATCCACTCGGAATACGTTGAGTCGGTTTTCGTGTAATAGCCGCCCAGCAAGCTGATGAAGAAAATCCCCAGCAACACTGGCAGCGGCCACCACAGGGCGATCAACAGAAAACTCAGGCGGCCTCTGCTAAGCATCGTTCGCCACCGCTGTCGCAAACACATATTCGAGAGCGCTGGTCAATCGCGCACGCCTGTAGATGGGCTCTGCCCAACGCGGTGAATGAACGCTCTCTGTGTCCAACGCAACTCAATGACCTGCGTTACCAGAATCGCCAACAATGTCACGCCGCCCTGAGCCACGGTGTAGAAGAGCGCACGCAGCGGGTTGTCCGGCACCATGGTGAACAGAATCCAACTGACCATTACCGCGAGGACGCCCAGCTTGGCCCACAGGTTCGGGAACAGCGCGACCACCAGGTTCACCCCGAAAAAAATATAAATGAACATGTAATGAGCAATGCCAATTCCCACGCCACGCGTGGTGAACCCGCCGTTGAACGCTTTATAGGCAACGACGACTGCATCGTTCAGGAACGCGTAAGCAACGCATCCAGCGGCGTGGAAAGCGAGGCACATGGCAAAGCGGACGTAGGTGTTCATGCTGGACTCAAATTCGCATAGTAGGAACCGGCGAGCTCCATCACGACGACGGTCATTAACACTACGAACGTCAGTGCACGATGGAGCAGCGACTCTCGGAATCCACGACGAAGCCCGGTCAAAATCAGCACAAGACTCAGCAATGCCAAAGCGCCAAACAAATTGCTGTCGGCAACAACGGCCAGATAGCCTTCCATTTCATATTCCCCGAGCATTTCTGTCAGTTTTCCAAGTGCGTGTAAGGTGTATTACTGATAAACAAATTCAGCCAGTGCCATTCCCACTGTGGCATAGCAATATCAAACGTTTGTTCTTTTTTATTGAAATACAACCAATAGACTCCTACCGATTTATCGTCCTCATACAAGCGCATATCTAGCGACTGAGTTGAATACAAAGGAGTTCGATAAGTTTTTTCTGGATTTTCGCGGTCGATGACTCGTAGGTAGGCCATACCCCCTAAAGTCCAGATTCTGCCAACAGGTACATTTTCCAAAATATAACGACCGGAAGTGTCGACATTCGTAACATTGGCAGGATAGTTGCGCATTTTGTTAACGACAACGATTAGCAAGATCACTAAAGCAATCAACACGACGGCAGCGCGAACTATCTTACTTTTGTTCCTGAAAAAAAACTCACGGATACGGATATTAAGGACAGTCCCCTTTTTCATTCCCAGCGCCCTGACGCTCACCTCAATCACCCCCAACAATTTCATATGGGGTATTACTGATAAAACTATTGAGCCAATGCGTTTTCCAGTCCGGAACCCTGATACCAAAATGCTGATCCCGCTTGTAAAAATCGATCCAGACAATTCCCACAATCACATCATCCTCGTGGGAACTCATATCCACAGTGCTGCGCGAATACAAAGGAGATCGAAACACTGTGTTCGAATCTCTTTTGTCGGTGATTCGCAAGTACGCCAAATCATCGAAGGGCACGAGCAAACCTCTAACAGGCACATTTTCAATTAGATAGCTACCTGATTCACTAACTACAAAACTACTGGCTTTGCGTTCAAGCACGCTATTCAGCGAAACAGAAAAAACACTGATCGCAGCTACCAAAAAACAAAGTAACGAAGCTATTTTCTTTGAGCTCATCAGTTCTTCACCAGTTCAATAGAAACAGGAGCAATACTTTCGTAAAAAATATCAGAAAAAAGCCTGAAATCCCCACCTTTGGAGTGAAGCTTTTTGTACTCCACAAAATGTTTGTTTTGAATAAAAAAATATCGTTTGTTTGCTGCTTCCACAAACCGTCTTTCTGATGCTTCACTCATCCCGAATATGGATGACCGCGCGATTCCAGCGGTCTCTTGGTCAATTGCCATGTTTTGCGCGTTAGCGTCGAGAACCCCAGCGACACCATCAAAGTTCCAATATCCGAGTGGCTGGCTGACAAAATCGTCACCGTCATTAAAATCATAGTTATCTTCGACGTAGTAACCCAGGCGATCCGCGACGAATACAATTTTCTTATCAAAGACGTTTACAACGCCTTCGGCGATAACCCGCATATTGAAATTTGCCAATGCTCCACGCAGTTCATCCAACTCACCGCCACCTAACTGACTGAAATTAACAGACCTCGAATTAAAATAGCCGAACTTCTCGGCTGCACGCCCCTTACCATTGAACTTCACTGGATAACAACCGGGACCAGACTTGCCGAATGCCCGTAGCATTTTTGTGCGGATTTCAGGCATGGCTTTTTCGTTATTCCATGCCCCTTTTAGCACTTGACGCGTTTCACTAGGCTTCTTAAATTTAAGCACCCAGTCCATCTTGACTATATTTTCTTCGATGTACTGATCGGGCACTGGTCTAGTACGCTCTTTTTCTTCTTTCTCCATCCCGCCACTGGCATTTTTCCATGGCTCACCCTTAAACCAGTGACGCATTAATTCCGCGGCTACAGGCCACTTCATCTTATCCATCGCAGCAGGAATATCGCTCACTTTAAAATGACGCACAGCAGTAGACTGCCCAGTTTTGTTACTCGCTGGGGTCAAGCTAGATGCCACTACTGTGTCTGTCATTTAAAAATCCTTAATTTAAAACCCAGAGTCCAATGCTCACTTCTAAAAAAAACAACCAAATACTTACGCGATCATTACTTCGGCTTGTTGCTCAATCACCAACTCCACAGCTTCAGCCTGACCGGAAGAAATTTTTTGAGTCTTTCCATCAGCACTGGTAATACCGTTAACGATCTTTCCTGAAGCGGTTTTTAGTGTGTACGCAACTCCAGCCAACGGCTTCCCGGTGTCCTGACAATTGATCACAAAATGTTCGTTAAACGGCCACTGAATCTCCACCGGCAACGGCGCCACAAACGGCGCCGGCGAATGCGAATTCCCGATAATCACCGTCCCGGATCCAGCCGTAACCTTGTTGCCATGAGTCCCAACGGAGTCCACCGTGGCCGCCGGTTTCCCGTTAATCAAAACCGTCGTCGCCAATCCGCCAACCAACGCACCACCACACGCCGAGGCATCGCCTTGGCTGGCGGCCGCGAGGCCGTCGAAGAACACGTCGCCGGAACCGGCGGCGATCGGGTTGGTACCGTGGCCGGGGAGCGGGCAAGCGGTGGGGTCGGTGACGCGTGCTGCGGGTTTGCCGGACATCGGAGTCTCCTTAATTGACCTTCACTTGACCGCTGCCATCCAGGCGCGCGGCGAAACTGACCTGACGCTTGAAACCATCAACTTCCAGCAAGCCTTCAATGCTGAAGGACAGGCGAAGCTGATCGTGCTCACGCGGCAGGGAAATGACACGCACATTGCTCAGGCGTGGCTCGTAGGCTTCGATGAAATTTTCGATGGCCAGACGGGCCTGACTCAGGGAGTCGTGCAGGCTCAGGCGCATGTCATTGAGATCGGGTAGCCCGTAATCGGACAGCGTTTGCACGCTGCCCGCACGGGTGCTGAGCATCTTGGCCAAATGGGCAGCCACGGACGCCATGGCGGAAACCTCGCGGCTCCAGCCGACGCGTTTGTCCGCGTCACCACCCAGGCGTTCGAAAAGGCTGCCGTATCCAGTCATGAGTTAGGCTCCGCTTACTCTTTGTCCAGCTTGCCAACCAGCGACAGGGTGAAATCTGCACCCATGTACTTGAAGTGCGGACGCACGTTCAGGCTGACGCGGTACCAGCCAGGCTCGCCTTCAACATCGCTGACGATGATCTGGGCAGCGCGCAGTGGACGACGGCCACGGACTTCGGCGCTCGGGTTTTCCTGGTCGGCCACGTACTGACGGATCCACTTGTTGAGTTCCAGCTCGAGGTCGGTGCGTTCTTTCCACGAACCGAGTTGCTCGCGCTGCAGCACTTTCAAGTAGTGAGCCAGGCGGTTGACGATCATCATGTACGGCAGTTGGGTGCCGAGCTTGTAGTTCAGCTCCGCAGCCTTGCCTTCAGCGCTGATGCCGAAGAACTTCGGCTTCTGCACCGAGCTTGCGGAGAAGAACGCCGCGTTGTCGGAGCCTTTACGCATGGTCAGGGAGATGAAGCCTTCCTCGGCCAGTTCGTATTCACGACGGTCGCTAACCAATACCTCGGTAGGAATCTTGGTTTCGATTTCGCCCATGCTTTCGAAGTGGTGCAACGGCAGGTCTTCAACTGCGCCACCGCTCTGCGGGCCGATGATGTTCGGGCACCAGCGGAATTTGGCGAAGCTGTCGGTCAGTTTGGTGCCGAACGCGTAGGCAGTGTTGCCCCACAGGTAGTGCTCGTGGCTGTTGGCGACGGTTTCTTTGTACACGAACGATTTGACCGGGTTTTCTTCCGGGTCGTACGGGTTACGCAGCAAGAAACGCGGCACGGTCAGGCCCACGTAACGGGAGTCTTCCGACTGGCGGAAGCTCTGCCATTTGGCGAATTGCGGGCCTTCGAAGTGATCTTTCAGATCTTTCAGGTCCGGCAGACCGGTGAAGCTTTCCAGGCCGAAGAATTTCGGGCCGGCAGCCGCGATGAACGGCGCGTGGGACATGCAGGCTACGCTGGACACGTACTGCATCAGTTTCACGTCCGGCGAGCTTGGGGACATGAAGTAGTTGGCGATGATCGCGCCCACAGGCTGACCACCGAACTGACCGTATTCAGCGGTGTAGATGTGCTTGTACAGGCCAGCCTGCATCACTTCCGGCGAATCTTCGAAATCGTCCAGCAGGTCTTCTTTGGAGACGTTGAGGATTTCGATCTTGATGTTTTCGCGGAAGTTGGTGCGATCGACCAACAACTGCAGACCACGCCACGACGATTCCAGGGACTGGAAGTCCGGGTGGTGCAGGATTTCGTCCATCTGACGGCTGAGCTTGGCATCGATCTCGGCGATCATGCGATCGACCATGGCCTTCTTGACCGGCTCACCGTTGTTCTGCGGCTTGAGCAGCTCTTCGATGAACGCCGACACACCGCGTTTGGCGATGTCGTAGGCTTCGTCGTCCGGGGTCAGGCGGGTTTCGGCGATGATGCTGTCGAGAATGCTGTATTCGCCGTTCTCGTTGCTCTTTTGCTGTGCTGCGCTAGTGCTCATTGTGTTGGCTTCCTTGGCTGATAGGGGCTCAGACGTTTTGGGCGGCATCCTGGGCTGCGGCGTTCAGGCCCAGCTCACCCAGTACGCGACCGCGGGATTCGTCGTCGGCGAGCACGCCTTCGATGGCTTTGCGGAACGCAGGTGCGTTACCCAGCGGGCCTTTGAGGGCCACCAGCGCGTCGCGCAGTTCCATCAGTTTTTTCAGCTCAGGCACTTGCTCGACCAGCGAGGCCGGGTTGAAGTCCTTCATCGAGTTGACGCGCAGTTTCACGGCCAGTTCTTCAGTGTCGCTTTCTTCCTGAAGACGGTTCGGCACGCTCAGCGTCAGGCTCAGCTCTTGCTTGGCCAGCACTTCGTCGAAAGTCATTTTGTCGATGCTGATCGGCTTGCGATCTTCGACTTTGCGTTCGTCCTTGCGGTGGGTGTAGTCACCGATTGCCAGTAGTTTCAGCGGCAGTTCAATCTCTTCCTGAGCACCGCCGGTGGCGGGTTTGAAGGTGACGTTGATGCGTTCCTTGGGGGCTACCGAGCCTTCTTTGGCCATGGCTTTTCTCCTTGCGGTTGTGGCCCGGGGGCCTATTCGAGTACCACTTCGAGATCGAGGTGGCACAGCCTGCGATAAATCTCTTCCTTGCGTTCACGCACTGCATGGTTCTGCGGCAGCAACTCGCAGCAGCTATGCAGCAAATGCAGCACTTCCAGCGCAAGATCGGGCTCCCAGGCGTGCAGGCCTGAGTCCTGTAATGTTTGGTCGAGGGTTTCGAGTTGGGTCTTGGCCAGCTCGTATTTCTTGGCCATGAAACACAGCCGCGCGAGGGCGAACTGCCAGAAGAATCGAACCCGCCCGCCGTGGGCACTTTGCAGGCCTTGCTTGAGAATCTGTACGGCGGCCTTAAGGCCGTCCTTGCGCAGAATCGGCAAGACTTCCTCCAGAGCCAGTTCCCAGGCCGGCTGGGTATCGGCGACTTCGATCTTGCGCGGCGCACTGGCGCTTTGCAGGTGCGGCATGACGTGGGCACCGATCCAGGCGCGGGTGGCCGGATCGGCGAACGGCGCGCCGTCATGGAAACGCAATTCGATGATGCCGGGCAGGCGCTGAACCAAAAGCGCGAAGTGGATTTCCACTTCGCGCATCGCCATCTCGGCGTTCAGCCCCTGAAGGCATTCCCAGACCATTCGCTGGCCATCGAACCAGAACGGCGCCTTCGCCAGGCTCGCCTCCAGTTCTACCAGCAGATCAGCGTATTTTCCTTGGTCGTAGCGGTCCTGATAGGCCTTGAGTTTGTCCGCCGGCAAGCCACGCAGAACGGTGATCTGCTCTGCGTTGCGCTCGGGCACCGCATCGATGGGCAACCACAACAGCGTGCGATTGAGGCGCAGGGCGCGCAGGTCGGTAGCTTTCTGCTTGAGCCACCAGGCACACAACGGACGGGCGTTTTCTTGCTGGGCACGCAGGGCCTTGTGGGCTTCTTTCTCGTTGTCGATTGGTGCGCCGGGGGTGAACAGCTGAGTCGCGGCCTGCTTGACCTGCGCCACTGCGGCGCCCACCACACCGGGCTCCGGCTGGTTGTCGGCGGCGCGCTGGACCATGTTTTTCAAGCGACGGGAAATCGGCAGCAGCAACGGCGCGTCATCGCCCAGATGCTCGGTGCACGCGGAGTCGAGGCCTTCCAGATGCTCGACCAGACGGCGGAACAGCGGCAGCTGCTCTTTGATCGCGACGTTTTCGTTCAGCACCTGCTCAAGACGCGGCACCAACCAGCTGATGGCAGCGGAGCGAGTGCGGGCCTTGTTCGGATGAACCTCGGCCCAGTGGTTTTCACAGAGGTGATGCAACAAACCGAGACCGGCCAACAGCCCCTGGAAGGATTCTCGCTGGTACAGCGCCCAGGTTAGCCACGCGCCAACACGCAAATCCTTGGATTGGGTGCGCAGCAGGTTTTCACTGTTTTCGCGGATTTTCAGCCAGTCGATCTGACCGCTTTCGTGCATGGATTGGGCTTTGCCCAGCTCGCTTTCCAACGCTTCATATTCGCTCGAAAAACGAACATCCTCGCCCGCGAAATTCTCTTTTGAAACAGAGGCTTTTGCAAGTTCAAGGTAATGAGCGGAAAGTTTGCTTGAGTAGGACATCCGTGACCTTTAATTAGAATTACAGTCATGCGGCCATTGGAGTTGAAATGGCGCCGAACAGTATCAAAGAGTTGCGATGAGTCTCATCCAATTGAGTTCGCGCTCTTTCAAGGCGCGCATCCTAATCACAATGATGGCCATTTGCAAGCACCCGATCAAACAATAAAACTGCGTCTTTTTTGTTGCTGTAGGAGATCACCCTATAGGGGACAGGGGATTCCCTGATGCCGATTTTGACCTCTCCTCCCTCGACGAATCACCCCCGCAACCATTGAGCCAGAGCGGTTAATCAACCCCGCCAATAATCACCGGACATTCACGCCCTGAAACGGAACCCAGCATGACAAAAATAAAACATAAAAAATGTAGGAGCTTTCCGAAAAGTTACAGTCATCCATGGACGTAGCAATAACTGACAATAAGAAATAAAAGGCGCCACCAAAATGATCGCACCTTTTATTTCACCCATCCCTCCAAATACGTACTCAGTCCGCCTCAAACTTCCTACAAAAGTATCCGCAAGCCATTTGCGCATTGCTGACGCAACATTTTGAAATGCGGAAAACTCTGACGTACTTTCTGGACGCGTCCGACATTCATTCTTTTGCCCTCTTGTTAGCGTGCTGGATAGTTTGCGTTTGCTCACGCCGGGCATGGCTTGGGCACCGCGATTTGTCTCCTCTTTCGGCTTAAGGACGAGCCACGGAAAAGCAAAAGGATAAGCGTATGTTCGCCCCGGCCAATGCTGCTCACTTCACGTTGTTGATCCCAACGGTTCGCAACGATTTCAAAGTGCTGGCCTTTGACGGCACTGAAGCCATCAGCACCTTGTATTCGATCCAGATTGAGCTGGTTAGCGAATACCCTGATTTCGATCTGGAGAGCTTGCTCAGCCAGCCAGCGTTTCTCCAGTTCGGCCACAATGGTGAAGGCATTCATGGCCGTATCGAAGATGTGCTCATAGGTGAAGCTGGTAGACGCCTGACCCGTTATTACCTGACCTTGGTGCCCGCGCTGCACTACTTGCAGTTCAGCCACAACCAACGGATTTTTCAGTTCCTGACGGTGCCGCAAATCATCGCTCAGGTCTTCAAGGGGCATGGCATTCAGGCCGATGCTTTCACCTTCAACGTCGAAACAAGTCCCGAGCGCGAGTACTGCACTCAATACGCGGAAAATGACTTCGAGTTTGTCCAGCGGCTGTGCGCCGAGGATGGCATCGCCTGGCACCACCAGCATTCCCGGGAAGGCCATCTGCTGGTGTTCACCGACGACCAGACCTGCTTCCCCAAGTTGGACGAAACCCCTTATCAGCAAGACTCCGGCCTGGTGGCGGAGCACCCGGTGGTCAGCCAATTCTCCCTGCGTTTCAGCACCCGTTCCAGTACGACCACCCGCCGACACTACGACCTGAAACGCCCGAATCTTTTGCTGGAAAGTCGCTTCACCGCCGAGTTCACTCCTGAGCTTGAAGACTATCGGTACCCGCTGTTTTTCGAGAGCGAAAAACGCGGTAAACAGCTCGCCCGGCAGACGCTGGAACGGCACCGTACCGATTACCAATTGGCCGAAGGCGAAAGCGACCAGTCGACCCTGCGCAGCGGTCATTTTTTCAGCCTGACGCAACACCCACGCGAAACGTACAACGATCTATGGCTGCTGCTCAGTGTCACTCACGCTGGAAAACAACCCCAGGTGCTTGAAGAGTCGCTCACCAGCGCTGCCGAACCTGCGGACGGCTTTACCCAGGGCTACCGCAACCGCTTCAGCGCGATTCCCTGGGACGTGTTTTATCGGCCACCGATGCCTCCCCGAAAACCTGTGCTGGTCTGCCAGACCGCGCGTGTCACAGGACCGCCCGGAGAAGAAATTTTTTGCGATGAGTACGGCAGGGTTCGTGTCGAGTTTCCTTGGGATCGGGCAGAACTCAACAGTGAAAAAAGCAGTTGCTGGTTAAGGGTTGCATCCAGTTTGGCGGGCGAAGGTTTTGGGACAGTGACCATCCCGCGCGTAGGCATGGAAGTGATCGTGACATTTCAGGAGGGCGATCCGGATCAACCGTTGATCACCGGTTGCGTGGTCAACAAGGTCACGTCTGTCGCTCATCAATTGCCCGAGAATAAGACCAGAACGGTCCTGCGCAGCCAAAGCTCGCCGCGCAATGGCGGCTACAACGAACTGTCGATTGAAGACCGTACCGGGCAGGAAAAAATCTACCTGCGCGCCCAACGCGACATCGAGCAACTGATCCTCAACGACAGCCACAGCTTGATCAGCAACGACCGCTTCGAGCAGGTGGACAACAACAGCACCAGCCTGATCAAGGGCGAGGAACTCCACACCACCGAAGGTGTGCGTAGCACGGTGATTGGCGGTGATGAGCTGATCACTATCAGCGGCAATAGCAGCACGACCTCCGCGGGTTCGCTGGTGATTCAGGCCGGGCAACAGGCGCATGTCACCGCTGCCAACGTGGTGATCGATGCCGGCATGAGCCTGACGCTCAAGGCAGGTGGTCATCACATCGTCATCAACGCCGGCGGGATTTTCAGCAGCGTGGCCATTGTCGAGGGTGGTGCGCCACTGGCGGGTATTCAGCCGCTACAGGCGCTTCAGGCTGTGCCCAGCAATCCGAATCCCGTCATCGCCAGCCCACTGTCTATCGTCACCGGCGCCCGCCAGCAGGCGGCGGACTACTGCCCGCTTTGTGAGGCCTGTCTTGCTGGCCAATGCAACATTGGAGAAGTCGCATGAGTACGCTTGAACAATGGCTACACGAGCAATCGCGATCCGGGCGGGATCTCTATCTGATGCTCGACACTGACGATCAGCTCGACGAGCGCATGGCGTTGGCCAAGGAACTGGGAGCCGATCAGTACCGTAATTTGTATGTGGGCACGGCAGCTAATTCAATGGCGCAAGCAGGCCCTGTTCTTTTCCATATTGGCACCGTCAAACATCCGCCCATCCAGGCACTGCTCGACACTCCAGAGCGTCATTGGGGCTGGCTGGCGAGCGCCACCAACTTTGACCTTGATGCGTTGGTCACTCACTGGCGCGACCGGCTGGTAGTCGGTGAGCGGCCGAATCAAGCGGTGTATCGCTTCCACGATAACCGCGTACTGGGGCGTGCCCTGACCTATCTGCAACCTGAGCAGCGTGCCGAATACCTTGGGCCGATCGCCAGCGTCTGTTACTGGCACGCAGAGCAATGGACGGTCACGGACAACCCTGACCCCGGGGAACACCCACTACCGCTCGAACCGGCGTGGCTGAAAACCCCGACGCCGGAGATTGTCTACGCGAACGTGCAGTTCGATAACACGCGCCGCTACCTGATCCGTGAGCACACCGAAGCCTTGGCTGCCCTCGCCACAGAGCGCGATGTGGATGACTGGTTGTGGGGCTTGATTCAATTGGCCCGTTTGTGGGGCTGGCAGCAACCGGAGCAGGTGCATTTTTTGCTGACTCAGTGCTTGAAGGCGCCGGGTTACCTGCCGCCCAAGACATGGCAACCGAAGCCGGAAGAGGACCCAGCGGCGCATTTTGAGCGGGTATATGAGCAAGTGCTTTATTGGCAGGGAAATGCGCCTGTATGAAACAGATCTGTCAAAGCCTGACCCTCGGCAGCTGCCTCTCCCTGACAGTGGGTTGTTCCGCGCTCGGCAAGTCGGACAGCTTCACCTTCACTCCCGATTTTCCACCTGATTTCAAGTACGAACTGAAGGCGATCTACCTGCCAGCCAAAGGGCAAACGTGCACCCTCGCGGGAGGGAGAAATGCTCAGCTCGGCTTCAACAAACTCGACATGGAATACGAAACAACTTCTGAGATCGAGCTGTACAGGACAGTTGAAAACTGCCTGGTGGCATTGAATCGAGTGGAGATCAGGATCACGGGCATCTTTGGCCCGGAACTCAGTGATAGAAGCTCTGACTATGCCGTAATTGCCGTGCGCTCAGAGTTATTGGATCGGAATAAAGGCACGCTCAACGCTGCTGGCATAGGTGAGTTTTCAGGCGAGTGTCAGTGGTTTTTCCGCACAGTCGGCCCCAAGCGTTACCTCATAAAAATCCTCTACTGCAAAAAAACCGATGCGCAGGGAAACGTCGCGAAAAGTCGTCCCTTCACGGCTTATACCCTTGATCAGCTACCAGGGAAAATCGTGAAGCTAAAGATCACCTTGGCCCATGAGGAGGAGCCTTATATGGGTGACACATGGGTGAAGATGCCTGACGGCTGGAAGCGCTGCATGGGCAAAGGTTTCGAAGACCAGCATGCGTTTTGTTACGGCAATCACAAGGATTTCAGCACCTTCAGGATGGTGGATGAACGGATCTGCACCATTTACCCAGGCTGCACGGAAAACAAGGAGGAAACCCCATGAGCGTCGAATCTTTGGCTGCGAGCGATATTCCATTTATGAAAGGCAACATCCACGCTTGCCCATTGCGTGGCCACTCGACAAGTTTTCAGCTAGTCGACGAGTTCGGTGATGGCAAGGCCTACTCCGGTTTGACTTACGAAGTTACCGACTACGAAGACACCGTTTACACCGGAAGACTGGACGCCACCGGCTCTGCCAAAGTGGAAAACCACTTCTGTGGCCCGGTGTTGCTCAAACTGAACGACGAATATCGAGGACTTAATGATGATTACAGCGAATTAGTTCGCCGGAAGCATTACCCACTCCCCATTACCGAACTACAAGTGCGCGCCGAAAAAACCCGCTTTTTCGACAAATCAGGCGTACGCACTCTGGCAAATCCAGCGAAGGACCTCGCTGATCCCGATGCCTATTACCAGGTTGAAGTGAGCGAACTGGTCAAGTACGTTGCGCATTTGCCGCCCTTGGCCTCGCGCAACGCCCCACCCAACACGATGTTACACATGTTGTTCCGCCAGCCAGCAAAAACCAGATCATTCACGCCTCAGAATAAAGATGCCACGGATGGAGGAATGGGCGCTGTCATCACTCCGGCGGACATTGGCATCTTCGAACTAGGGTTCGCCCCGCCGCCGCCCAAGTCAAAAGGCATTGCCTTATTACCAAACAAACATCATGTACTGGAAGTGCGGCCGATGAGGGCGCTACGGCCGATGTTGTCGACAGGCAACGAGTTTTGCGCTCTCAACCTCTATCAACTGTCACTGATGTCGACGTTGAGTTACACCGACTTTGGTCAAGACCCGAATACCCAGCCCGTCGAAACGGATAGCGTGACATTTCCACTGCGGCCCAGCAGCGGCAACTGGTTCGGTCATGCCCTGCCGCAATTTGATGAGATATGGCAAGTCGATGCCGGCCAGACTGCAAAGTATTACCCAATGTACGAAGAGGTGCCTTACTCCAAACGTCTGGAGCTGGTGCCGTTCGACCCGCAGTTGTACCCCGAGGTCAACGATCCGGAATTGGGCGATGCGCAGGAACACCCGGCGAACGTGAACTTCCTCGATGATCGCAACAAAGTAAACAAGACCGACACCCAAGCCTTCATCTGCCATCACGACGAGTTGATATTGGTAAGTGTGAGGGGAACAAGTGAGATAGGACCCGATGCCTGGCTTGATGCGGATGCCTACCAGGTGCCTTTCGAACAAGGGGATGGAAAAGTACACAACGGCTTCTATAGAGCTGCCAAAGTGGCCTACAGATTTGTCGTGGACTACATGGAAAAATTCTACAGCGGGCAAAAGCTGGTAATCGCCGGGCACAGCCTGGGTGGTGCGGTGGCGCTGATACTGGCTGAGATGCTGCGACGTAATAAACGGTATCAACCGGACATCGTGCTTTACACCTATGGCGCTCCCCGCGCCGCCGACTCAACCTTTATCGAAGCTGCAAAACCGCTGAACCACCATCGCATCGTCTTCCACAACGACCCCGTACCGAGTGTTCCTTCCACCTGGATGAACACGCCGTCCAACCGCGTTCCGATGTATGCCACCCATGGGGCGGCACTTGCCCTTCACCCGGTGGGTGGTTTGGCGTTTTTTATAGGCGGGATCATGAATTTCCTGGGTGACCCGTATGGGCATCACGGCCAGTTACATCATTTCATGCCGGTGGTATTCGGCGAAGGTCACAGCTCCTCCATCCTTTGGGAACCGGGTTGCAGCACGATCAACGATCATGGTTGCGCTGAAGCACTGCGACAGATTGATGGATTGCCCGAGCGCGACTCATTTCTGCGGCAGGTGATAGATAACGGCCATCACTCGATGGTCGACAGTTACATTCCCGGATGCTGGGCCAGCCTGCGCCGCTGGCAGGAAGCGCTGGAAAAAAGACGCTCGCTGGTGACTTTGACTGAATTCCAATGGGTCAGCGACACCCTGACAAACGTCTCAGGACAACTACGTGCACTCAAAGCGAAAATCGAAAAGCTCTCCCGTGCTCATGCCAACCCCCAGCGAAATGCCCAAGCGATAAGGGATCTTGAAAAAGAAGTCGAACAGATCAACCAAACCAAGACCCGCTTGCTGGCGCTGCACAAGCGGACGATCACCGCGGCTGATGTTTATGGCAGCTACGCCGATCAACCCGAGTGGGTGCAGGGCAGTCTGCTTCGGTGGAACGCTCATCCGGAAAATATCGCCCGGGAACAACTGGCGATGATTCCATCCTCCCCCGAAGACAATGAAGCGGCTATTGCAGCAATCACGGGAGGTTATGTGGTGGGTACGCCGTTCCATTTAGATATTGATTCGATTGTGTAGCCCTTGCCCGAATCAACAAAAGTGCCAACGTTGCCGCCACTTAAACACAAGCACTCTCAATGTTGAGTCGGTGCGGCACGTCGCTTATGGCAGCGCGCTCACGCTTTGGGCGGCCACAGACAGGGAGTTCAACCAGATCATGACTACTCGGCGCAATAAAAAATGGACTCTGGCCTTCGGGAGCTTATGTGGGGCCATGATCATACCCGTAGGTAGCGACTCAGTTCGGGCTGAGCCTACTTATACCCCCTCGTCATTCACTGGATACGGGTTGCTCATCACAACGGTCGGACCGTTTATTACGACAACGAACGACATCAAGGATGGCTTCTCCAAACTCTACATTCAGGCAGTGAAAGACGATGCCGCCGCCTATCTCGCTACCGACGGCGATCTTGATGGACCCATGCTTGAATCTGCATGGCGCGCGCACTTGGAGCAGCACGCTGATCTTCAGCCAAGCAAGAAAGAGTTTGCCCACATGGTATTAGCTTCCTATGGATGAACAACCAAGTTCCTCCAATTCGGGCTTAACGGTGAAGGTATTCATGGCCGAATAGAAAACGTGGTCGCGAGTGAATCTGGAATACGCCTGACCCGTTATCACTTGACCCTGGTGCCTGTGCTGCACTACTTGCAATTCAGTCACGATCATCGGGTTTTCCAGAATCTGACGGTGCCGCAAATCAAGGAGAATAAATACGATGGCGGCGCATAGCGCCAAGGTGTAGCCAGTACAGATCACTCCCACGCAGAGCGTGGGAATGATCAAAGACCTACAGATACTTAATCAAGCATTCGGGCAAGGTACCGGTGCCCAGTCACCCAGGTCCGGGTTCTTGCACATGCTGTTGACCTGAGTGTTGCCCGCGCTGGCGACTTGCTTGCTTTCCGCCTGTTTGGCTTGTGCGGTCTGCAGGGTTTTCTCGGTGGTGACCGCTTCTTTCGGCACGGTTGGCAGCACCGGTTTTTTCGCCGGTTTCACCGCTTTTTTGCTCTTGGTCGGCGCCACGACCGGCGTGGTGTCGGCGGTTGCCACAGTGACCACGTCAGTGCGCTGCACGCCTACTTGCTGCAGGTCTTTTTCATAGGCCTGGGTGTAGTTGTTCAGGTCTTCGCTGGCTTTACCGTTAACCGCGACGATCAGGTCGTTGGACTCTTTGAGACCCGCGACGATTTCTGCCAGGCGCTTGCGGCCTTCGGTGTCGTTGACGGTCTTGGCCTTGCGGTCGGCGACCAGTTTGGTGAACGCGTTCTGGTAGCACTGCTGCGAAGTCTTGGCGTACGCGGTGCTGCGGTCGATGTCAGCGGCGCTTTTGTTGACGTCGGAGGCGTAGGACGCGATGCGCTGGTTGTCATCGGCGATCTGCTTCTGGCGCTCGGTGTAGTAACCGGCCGCGCCGCCCGCCAGGGCACCGCCCGCTGCACCGATAGCGGCGTTGCGGCCACGGTTCTCGGAGTCGGTCAGGGCGCCCAGCAGTGCACCACCGACAGCGCCGACGGCCGCGCCGGTGACGACCGACTTAGTCATGTTCGAATCAGTGGCACGCAGGTGCTGCACCGGCTCGTAGCAGTTTGGGTAGTACTCGACCTTGGTGCTCGAGGCGACCTTGGAGGTCGGCGACGTGGCGCAACCGGTCAGTACGGTGCTGAAGCCAACGGCCATCAGCAGCAAGTGACGCTTGGAAAGCGAAGCAAAAGGTTTACGGGAGGAAAGCATAGTTGTGTTCTCTTTTAAGTTTGACCAGCTCAGCACGGCCCACCGCCGCCTGAGTCCCTTCCAAGCTCGCTGTACAACGAACGATCAAGACCGCTGGGCGTTCGATGCGAGCAATTCCTTCAATATCGCCGCCGGGTCGGCTCGTCGTTGCTGACGATAATCACCGACATGGCGAACGAATAACGTTGCGCGCGTGACCAGGCTCTTGCCCAGTACCGGCTTGCGCTCCAACTCTTCCTTGATGCGTTGAAACTGCGCCTGGATCACGGCATCGGTGTAGCGCGTGCCGGTCGCCAGGTTGTCGATGTAGATCGCCACCGCGCCGTCCAGCGCGCTGCGGCCATTGTCGATGGCGGTAGCGAACAACTTGGCGCTGGCCTCGTCCTTGGCGTCCAAGGCCTGCTGGCGACTCTTCTGCAAATTGGTCAGGCGAATGTTGTAGTTGTTGACGGTCTCGGCCACCAGGGCCGCCGACTGGATCAGGTTGCCGGCTGCTTCCTCGCGCTGCTGGGCGATGAGCGAGACGTTGCGCTTGAGCTCTTCGTTGACCAGCCCCAACTCGGCTTGCAGGCGCGGATCGACGCTGGCAGCAATGATGCTGTCCAGGCGTTTGGTCGGGTCCTGGGCGTCGTCGATGGCATCGGTCAGCGAAGCTAGCCGACCTTCTTTCTGCCATTGGGCAAACAGTTCCTTGTAGCGCGAACGTGGTGCCGACAACGCGCCAATCGCCACCCGGAATCCGGTGGTTTCGTTGCTTTGCTCGGTGCCGTCGGCGGCGAACAGCGGGTATTCGCGACGCATCCCGGTGAACAAGGTGCCTTCGCCTTCCAGGTAGTTGCCGCCCTTGACCACGAAGCCGCCGTAGGTGCCTTGGCGGCGTCCGGCGTGCACGAGCTGGAAGGACTCCTGGACCATCTCGGCGGCGTTGCCGATCACGTCGAACAGACCGATGGGGTTTGGCAGTTTGGTACCGATCGGCATCAGGCGCGCTGCCTGGCCGGTGCCTCCGGCGACCTGATTGAAGACTGCCCAGTCCGCCAGTGGCCCGTCGCTTTCGCTGCCCTCCAGACGCCGGGGAAACAGACGCCCTTCCAGGTCCTGACGGCTAATGGCCTGCCCGCCACGGGCAGCAAATTCCCATTCGACCTCGGTCGGCAAGCGCACAAAACCCAACCCGCCCTCTTCCGCCGAGGTACCACGACCGCTCACTGGCAGCAGGTCCTTGTGGTATTTCATCAGCCAGGCGCTATACACCGCCGAGAAGCGTTCGGCCTCGAATCGCGACAACTTCACCTTGGGCAAACGCCCGGCCATGCCTTGCGACGCCTCGGCTTGCAATGCCTCGCAGGCCGGCGCCGGCTCGCCGCTGGCCAACGATTGCGCCTGGGCCATGACCTGGGCGTATTGGCGGGCGGTGACTTCGTATTTGCCGATGAAATAGAGCATCGGTTTGAGCGGGGTCTTGGCGTCCGTCTTGGGCATCAACGGCGTGATGGTCTTGCCCCAATCCTTGGGCAGATCCTTGAGGGTGAACTGGCCGTTGATAAAGTCCCGGCGGTAACCGGAGATGAACGACTGTTGATAACCGGACTCGCCCTCGCTGAATGGATAGCCGAGGCTGATCTCGCGGTCGTCCAGAGTGCCCTGCGCCAGGATGTAGACGTAACGGAACACCATTTGCCCTTCGCACGGCAGCGGCAGGCTGACGTCGTCGGGCAACGGCTTGGGGTTGTCCAGTTTGTCGGTGCTTTCATCGGCCCAGACCATACCGGCCAGACTCAGCGCCATGGCGGCGCCCAATAACTTATACATCTCGGATTCCTTCACACGCCTGGATACGCGCCACTCGCCAGCCACCACAGACTGCCGCCACGGCGCTGACGCCGAGCACTGCCGCCAGGGCCAACGCGTAGTGACGCGCCAGCAGATGGCTGGCGTACTCACCCGGCATCTGCGCAAATAAATGGTTTAAACCCGATTGCGCCAAGCCATACAGCCCGGCACTCAACAGGGCGGCAAGGCCGGCGCTGTACAGCGCCTGCACCACCACAAACAACAGCAACGCCGCCGTGGAAAACCCCAGCAGGCGCAACACCGACAACTCTCGGCGCTTGCGCTCGACCGCCGCCAACGCGCCAGAAAAAATCGCCGCGAACGCTCCCGCCAAGGCCAATCCGGCGATGATCCAGAACACGATCGACAGGTTGCGGCTCAGCGATTGCACCTGGGTGATGGTCTGGGCCTGGGTCGAGACCAGCAGATTCTGTGCAGCGAAGTACTGACGCAGCGGCTCGACATCCTTGAGGCTGCGGGCATACAGGCGAAACGCCGGATACACCCGTTGCTCCGTCACGCCCACCGCATCACCTGGCCAACCGAACGCTGGCACGGCGCGGCCGTCCCGGTAATCTTCAGCCGCTTCAAGTAACGTCAATGACGCGAACAATCCGTCCCGGGCGAAGGCTTCCAGCGGCAGAACGTGCAGCACCTGGACGCGAGTGCGCTGCGCCTCGCCACGACCAGCCACCTGTCGACCGAAACTGGCCTCCAGCCAATCACCGGCCTTGGCCCCGAGTTTTTCGGCGACGGTCTGGCTGAGCAGCACCTGATCCAGCCCTTGGGGCACCGGTAGACTGCCGAGCAAGGGGTCGTTGGCGGCGGTGGGGATCATTTCGACGGTCACCGTCGAAGCACCAGCGATCAGATCCGCCGTCGCAGCAATCTGCCGGGTGCGCGGCAAGGCGAAAGCCACGTCGCTGCGCCGGCTCAATTGTTCGATAAACGCGGCACTGAACCGACCGCCACCCAAGGGAATGATTTCCCGGGTGGCCGGATCGTTTTCCAAGCGCTCGGTCAAACTGCTGACCAGGCCGAATTTCAAGCCGAACAGCACCAGCAGCGGTGCGACCACCGCCACCAGCGCCAGTACCGAACAAGCCGACAGCCACGCGTCGTTGCGGTAATCCTGCCAAGCCAGGGAAGCCACCAGCGCGCTGCGCATCAGCAGGCCTCCCCGAGGATGGCGGTGACACCGCCATCGACGTCGCGATGACAACTGATGCGCCGCACCTGCAAACCACTGGCGCGGGCCAGTGATTCATCGTGGGTGGCGACGACGCAGCACACACCATGTTCGCGGGCCTGGGTCACCAGCAACTGCATCACTCGTTCCGCGTTCAGCGGATCGAGGGCGGCGGTCGGTTCATCGGCCAGCAGCAGATGCGGCCCATGGGCCAGAGCGCGAGCGCAACTCACCCGCTGCCGTTGGCCGACGGACAAATCACCCGGTTTTTTGCCCAGTTGATCGGCGATATCCAACGCCCCGGCCAGTCGATCCACGCTGCCGTCGTCTTTCAAGCCGAGCAGTTTGCGCGACAGGTCGATGTTGCCGCGCACGTCCAGAAAATCCAGCAGGCCACCGGTTTGCAGCACGTAGCCCAAGTGCCGGCGGCGCAGGTCCGCCAAGGCACTTTGCGCATCTGCGCGCCACAGCCCGGTAATGTCCGTCCTGGTTTGGCCGGGTGCAAAATCAAACTGCCCGGCCTGATCCGGAGCCAGCACCAGCGCCAGCAAATCGAGCAGCGTGCTTTTGCCACAACCACTGGGACCGACCACTGCCAATTGTTCACCGGCATGCAGTTGCAGCCGTGGAATCAGCAGGCTGTAACGCTGGCTGCCAACGCCCCGGTGTTTGTGCACTGCGCTCATGTTCAGCATCACGGCAGCGTCGACAACGGAACGCGGTACAAGGCATCACCCGGTTCGGCATCGCCGAAACGCACCCAGTTAGCCAAGTCGTTGTGGAAGGTTTCGTAGAGGCGGATCTTCGAATCCAGCTCGTCGATAAAGTCCTCCTGCTCGGCCACGCTCAGCGAAAGCCACAAATCCTGGGTCATGTTCAACGACTTGCTGCGGTATGGCAGCCCTTCCAGGTACTCACCCAGAATCCCGCCATCGGCCAGGTTGCCACCCTTGCGCAAAGCCGAGGGATCGCGGCTCATGTAGGCACTGGCGCTGGCGATTTCCTGGAAGAAATTCTTCGGCGAGGTCTGGGTCTTGCGGGCGGCATCGACGATCAGTTTCAGCGATTGCTGCAAGTCGTTGAGCTGCAACTTGGTCAGCATCACGCACACCTGGAACGCCGGCAGTGCCGGGTTGGTCAGGTCGCGGTCGGCGGTCCAGGCGCTGACCAGTTGCGGCGCCTGGCTGGCGGCTTTCCGCCCCAGGAAGTCCATGTGCATCGCGTAGCCGACGGCCGCCGATTTGTCGGTCAAGCTCGGCGCGGCGCTCAGCAGCGGCACCGTTTGCGGCTTGTTGCCACGCACCTGATGCACCAGGTCGGCAAACACCGAACCGATCTCGTCCACCCGCTCACCGAACTTGCGCACATCGGCGCCCGGCACCGGAATGTACAGATCGCCGATCTGCGGGTTGGCGTCGGCGGTCAGGGTGCGATATTGGCTTTGCGCACCACCATGGGTTTTCTTGCCGGCATCGCTGAGCAAGTGCAAGGCGTAGATCTTAATCTGCTTGCCCAGCGCGGCTTGGCGCACTTCGGCTTCGTTCATTTGCGTGGCGGCATACGGGTCGTTCTTGCGCAAGGCACCGGCATCGGTGACCAACAGGATCAAGCGCCCGCCATAGCCGGACCAGTCCATGCCCTCGACCGCTTCCATCACACCGGCAAACGCATCTTCGTTGAACGAATGGCTGGAGACCTTGGACGCCTTGACCTGACGCGCCAGGTCCATGAAGCGCTGCGGGTCGCGGCCCTGTTCCAGGGTGATCAAGGTTTTGGCGACGTATTCCAGACCCGGGGTTTTCTGGGTGCTGCTTCGAAACCCCACCAGGCCGAAGCTGACACTGTCCTGCTCGCCCCGCTCGGCGATGCGGGTTTGCAGTTGATGTACTACGTCGCGGACCTGATCGATGTAGGGCTGCATGGACACGGTGGTGTCAACGACCAACACCACGGCGGTGCGGAACGCGTCGGCATTAGCGGTAGTGATTGGCGTGTTGTTGGCAGCGGCCTTCGGCGCATCACCGGGGTCGATGGACGCCACGTTCAGCAACTGCACCGACTGGCCGTTCTCATCGAAGCTCTCGCGCGAATCGAAAATCGGCAACAGGTAAAACTGATTCTGCGGCACCGCACTGGCGGCCGGTTCCAGGGCCAGGACCTGCTGGTTGTCTTCGCGATTCTGCTGGGCCTTGAGCAGGAGGTTTTTTGCCGTCGACGGATCTGCCAGCAGCTTCTCCACGTCACCGGGCTGACGCAGGAACATCACCGGCGCACGGCCGGAGCGTTCGGTGAACTTAAGTACCAGGCTTTGCTTCCAGTCGCTGACTTGCGGGGCCGGCAACCAGCCGTCACTGCGCCCGTCGGTGGCGGCGCCGACACGCAGCCACGGGCTGCCATCAACCTCTTTGCGCTGATAGACGTAAAGCACCGAGAACGCCGGCAAGGCCTTGTCGGGTGTGGCCCCAGGGTCGCTGGCGAGTTTCGCCCCCGGCTTGCTGAGTACTCGCTGGAACAAGGTTTTTTTGCCGGCCATCAGCAGCGGCCGCTGACCGCCATCGACCTCCGTTGCCACGGGGGGTTTTACGGGTGGCGCCACGGTCGGCGGCGCACTGGCCGGCGGTGCTGAAACCACCGGCACCTTGGCCTCGGCTTCGACGTCACCGGACAGCCACCAATAACCCGCGCCGCCCAAGGCCAGCGCCACGGCTACCGCGACGACGGCGAGTGCAAACACCGGCCCCTTTCGCTGTTCCGAGACCGTGGATGACGGTGTCGGCTTCACAGTCGGCGGAACAGGATTGGGCCGAGGTTGTGGCTGAGCGGGGCCGGTCGGTATATCGATGGACACCGGCGTCAGTCCCGCCAGGTCATTGCTCACCGCAATCGGCGATACCGCAATTGGCAATGGCCGGATGGTGGTCGCTTCAACCGATTCCCGAGGCAGATTATCCAGCGCCTGCAACAGCGCCGCTGCATCCGGGAAACGGTCGGCCGGATCCTTGGCCAACAGCTTGCGCAGCACTTCTTGATAGCGACCGTGGTGCACTGGCAGCTCTGGCAACGGTTCTGTCAAATGCGCCAGGGCCGTGGAGAGTGCGTCGTTGCCTGTATACGGTAGTTTGCCGACGAGGATTTCGTAGAGCACCACGCCCAGGGCATAAAGATCGGCCCGGCCATCAATATCCTGGCCGCGCGCCTGTTCCGGGCTCATGTAGCTGGGAGTACCGACCGCGAAACCGGCCTGGGTGAACTGGGTGCGGTCATCCATGGACTTGGCGATGCCGAAGTCTGAGAGCACCGCAGTGCCATCGGCGCGGAACAGAATGTTCGCCGGTTTGACGTCGCGATGAACCAGCCCCAGCCCATGGGCATAGCCCAGGGCCGAGGCGATCTGACGGATATAAATCAGGCCCTGCTCCGGCGTCAGGCCGGCGGCGATGCGCTCCTTGAGTGTGCCGTTGGGCAGGAATTCCATGGCCATGTAATACAGCTCACCGACATGGCCGATGTCATGGATGGTGACCGTATGCGGGTGAGACAGGCGCGCCAGGGTTTTACCTTCGCGCAGGAAACGCTCGCAGAAACTCGGGTCCGCCGCCAGTGCCGCAGCCATGATCTTCAGTGCTACCTTGCGCTCCAGCGAGCGCTGGGTCGCCAGGTAAACGTTGGCCATGGCGCCTTCGCCGATCTCGCCGTCTATGTCATAGCCGGGGATCAGAATGTGCAGGGCGGAATTCATGACGGCACCTTCACGACAATCACGGTGATGTTGTCCGGAGCGCCGCGCATCAGGCCCAGGGACACCAGGCTGCTGGCGATCTCCCCAGGCTCGTCGTGACTCAGCACCTCGCGGATCTCATGATCTTCAACCGTTTTGGTCAGCCCGTCGCTGCACAACAGGTAACTGTCGCCGGGCATCAACAGCAGCTCGACTATCGCCAGTTTCAGTTGCGCCTCGACCCCGATGGCTCGGGTGACAATATTGGACCGTGGATGCACCCGGGCTTCAGCTTCGCTGAGCAGGCCGCTGTCCTGCAGATCCTGAACGTAACTGTGGTCCCGCGAGATGCTTTCGAGCAGACCGTCACGCAGGCGATACAAGCGGCTGTCACCCGCCCACAGGCACACCCCGCGCAAGCCGCGCGCCGCCAGCACCACCACAGTGCTGCCCATCATGGTCACGCCGCGGTTGGCGGTTTCTTCACGCACGGCGGCGTTGACCCGCAGCAGGTCGGTTTTCAGCGCCGCGACGTATTCATCCAGCGAGCGGCCCACGGCAATGCTACGCAGACTGTCGACGATCAGACTGCTGACGTAGTCGCCCGCCGCATGCCCGCCCATGCCATCGGCGACCACCCACAGGCCGTTTTCCGGCTGATCCAGGCAAGCATCTTCGTTAACCTGGCGGACCATACCGACATGGCTCTTGCTTGCAGACTTGAACGTCTTTCCAACGCTTGGACACATCTACACAACACCTTCTTGGCCGAGCAAAAATTGCGCAAAATCAGCGGCCGCCGGCAAGCCCTGGCACCGCAATAAAGCAGGAGCGATACGCTCCGAACCCTGGCCCCACCACAGGCTTGCGCCTTCGCAGGCCAGTTCGGCAAGCACGGTCATTCGCGCCTTCGGGTCGGTGGCATCAAAGCGATGCAGGCCGGCAAAACGGCTGCTTGGAGCGCGTGGCAGGTACGCCGGGCCGCCCAGCGTTTCCAGCCCTGCACCGAAGGCTTCGAAGCTCGCCTCCACACTCAACGTGCTCAACAGCAATTGCTCAACTTGCTCAAACCAGACATCCGCGCCGCCCACCACCGACGCCGGATCAGCGTCGTGATCCAGCAGCACCGCGACGGTCAGCGGAAAATACCGGCCAACCCGATCGATGCTCGGCATCACCACCCCAACGGCGGCCTGTGGCCCACATACACCGGGCCCGAGCATAAAACGCCACAGCGGACTGACCAGATAGGCATCCAGCCAACGGTCCCCCAGGCTCTGGCTGGCGAGCAGGCCCGCCGCCAGCCACGAATCCCAGGGGCCGATAAAACTCTGCGGCAAGCCACGACTGACAAAGTCCCCGCGACTGGCCAGCTTTCCATAGAAGCCCGGCGTGCTCATAAACGCTCCGGCAGGCTGAAACCACTGAGCACACGGCTCTTGAACGGGTTGAAGGCGCTGTTGGCCCGCAGCTCATAAGAGACGCTGGCACCATCGACCCGCAGCCGCAGGTTGAAACGATCCGGCGAGTTGCCAGCAGTCAGGTCCGACTGCTCCAGCAGACGGAACCAGGCCCAAGGCCCGTCCAAAGTGATGCCTGAACGACCGCTGGCTGAAGGCGGCATGATCGAGATCCGCACCACACCGATGCTGCCGGGGTTGGGCCATTGCATGGAGGTGGGACGGCTCGGACCGTGGTCATAGCTCAATTGCTGGCCATCGAGGTCGAGCAAAAACTGGGTGATGGTGGCGTCCATCGCCACTGGCTTGAGCTCAAAACGCACCATCGGCTGGGTGCCGCCCGAACGGAAAAACGCATCCCGGATGGTCGCTGCCCGCTGGAAGGTTTGCAGCACTCCCGGGGCGATGCCGAGCTTCTGTGCGGCGCCCGGTTGCCAGCGCCAGGCCTGGGTCGAGGTATCCACGTACGGCTGCAGGTATTTGCGGAAGTAGTTGTCCATCACCCCGCCCACGCCGAAGAACTGGCCGAAGTCGTCCAGGGTCGCGTCTCGCGCACTGCCCGGCGACATCGGGTAACGCCCGGCCAGGGACTGGCGATAGATGTTCACCACTTCGCTGGTCCAGGCCGCGTTCAGTTGATTGCGCACCCCGCCCATCATGCTGTTGGTGGTGGAGTTGACCACCGACTTGACCAGGCCCTGCACCAGCGGCGGCTGACGTTCGGCGTTGAGGCTGACCCGTGTCGCGGCCGCTGCGGCCTGGTTCTTGGCTTCGCCGAGCAAGGCGTCGCCGCTGGCGCCGACCATGGCGCTGACCTGCACATACAGGGCGTTCATGTCGGCCAGCAGGCCGTCGATGGCCGCCGGCTCGCCTTCGTTTTTGCTGACGATGCTGTTGAGTTCGGCAAAATGCGCGGTGATTGGATCTTCACTGGCATCTGGTGTGTTTTGCGTCGCCTGCTCCTGGCCGAGCAAGCTGCCCAAGCGCTCCTTAAGCTTGTCGACCCCACCCTCCACCGGCGCGCCCTTGGCGGCCAGCAGGCGTTCTTCCTGCTGCAGGTCGGTTTCCTTCGCCACTGCTACCAGCAGTTTTTTCAACGGCGAGGTCGGGCCGGAAATCACCCGCAACACATCGGCGGCCTGGGCCACGCTGGTGATCGGCACGAAGTCGATATCAGCCAGCAAGGCGTCCCACTGGCGCTGGTAATCCTGGAAATACAGGCGGCGCACGTCGGCGGCCAGGCTGACGACGTTCTGTTGTTCTGCCTGGTCGCGACCGAGTACCCACTGCTCCTCGGCCAAGGTACCGGTCTGGTTCAGGCTGGTCAGCAAAAACCCTTGGCGGTAACCCTTGGCCGTGAAGAAGCCGCTCAAGGGTTCGCCCAGCGGCTTACCGCTCTTGCGGCTGAACACCAGCGCGGCATCACGCCCGGCCGCTTCGTTGATACGAAAGTCCGGGATGCCGTCCGGCAGTTTCTGCCGCTTGACCCGGTCATAGACGCGCTGGGCCACTGGCAACTGCTGTAACTGCCGACGCAGGTCGTCGATCAGCCGCGGGTCCAGACGTGCGGTGGGCGGATGGCGCTCGAACAGTGCCTGCAAGTGCTCCTCCAGGGCCAGGCGCTGCTCGGCCGGCAAGTCGCGCGGCAGGCTGCGATCCCAGTCCAGGGCGATCCACGCCTTGATGAAGTCGGCATCGTAATGCTCGCTGTCGGCGAGCATCAGGTAGGCCTTCAAGCCTTCGTAAAGGAAGTCCGAATTGCCGCCGCCGTGCAGTTGCTCTTCGATGCGCGTGAGCAAGCGTGGCGCGAAGACTGCGATCAACAGCTTGCGATAGACGCTGCCAGACTCGGCTTCAAGCATGTTGCCCTGATACAGGCCCAGGCCTTCGGCCCAGCTCGGCGCGTCGTCGGCCAAGTGCTTTACCGCGTTGAGCAAGGGCATCACCGCGAGCACGTCCCGTTGTGCCGGGCTGAGGTTCTGCACGGCCTGGCCCAGGGGCGCGACTTTCTGATCGACTTGCGCGATATACGCCTGGTTGGCGCGGTAACTGACCCACCACAAGGTCCCGACCACCAGCACCAGGGCCACGGTCGAGGCCAGTACGCCCCGGGCGATCCACTTGCGCCGACGTTCGACTTTCGGGTTGACCCCCACCAGCCCACGCTCGGCAAAGGCCACGGCGCTGAAGAGTTTTTCGATGAAGTAACTGCGCCCGGTGCCGTTCTGGCGCGCCAGGTGCTGGCGGTCCAGGTTCATGCTCTGGGCCATGGAACCGATCAGCCGGTCAATCGGGCTGCCTTCCTGGGTGCCGCTGGTGAAATACACCCCGCGCAACAGCACCCGCTCTTCAAAGGCGTTGGGTTTGAATACGCCCTCAAGGAAGCTTTGCAGGCAATCCTTCAACGCGCCGAACTGTTGCGGGAAGCCGTAGATCAGATCGCGCCGCGCCGGGTCGCGTTCCTGTTGCAAACGCTCCACCAAACGATCGTTGAGGCGCTGTTCCAGGCCGGTGAATTCGCTTTGCAGATGGGCCAGTGGGCTGTCATTGTTTTTGCCGTCGTCCAGGGCAAAGGTCATACCCCAGACCTGGGCCCGTTCTTCCTTGCTCAGGGTATCGAAATACTCCATGAACCCTGGCACCAGATCGAGCTTGGTCAGCATCAGGTAGATCGGAAAGCGCACCCCGAGTTGCGTGTACAGCTCCTGGATCCGCAGGCGGATCGCGGCGGCATGGGCAGCGCGCTCGGCGTCGCTGCCCAGCAGCAGGTCGGACAGGCTGATGGCGATGAACGCACCGTCAATCGGGCGACGGGCCCGTTGCTTTTTCAGCAGGCCAAGAAAGCCCAGCCACGCGGCTTTATCAACGGTCGCGTCGCTGTCCTGGGTGGTGTAGCGTCCGGCGGTGTCAAGCAGCACCGCCTGGTCGGTAAACCACCAATCGCAATTGCGCGTACCGCCAACCCCGCGCACGGCCCCGGCGCCGAGCTGCGCGGCCAGGGGAAAGTGCAGCCCAGAATTGACCAGCGCGGTGGTCTTGCCCGAACCCGGCGGGCCGATGATCACGTACCACGGCAGTTCGTAGAGGTTGCGTCGCTCGTCGCCACCCAGCTTGGCTTTCTTGAGCAGCGCCAAGGCTTCGTCCATGCGCTGGCGCAGGGTTTCGAGTTCCTCGGCGGTGGCGATACTGGTGGGGTCCGGCGGGGTTTGCGCCGCCAGGCTGCGCATCACTTCGGCGGCCTTGCGGCGGGCCTGGATGATGAGGAACGCCCGGTAGGCGGTCCACACCGCGAACACCAGAATGATCAGCGCCCAGCGCCGGCCTTCGGGCACCAGAAATTCCCACAGCGGCCCAACGAACCAGATGATCAGGCTCAGGGCGATCAGGCCCAGCACCGGGATGATCCAGCGGATGATAAAACTGAAAAACGCCTTCACTCGACCCCCTCCGCCAACACTGTGATTTCGACCCGACGATTGCGTGCGCGGCCCTCTGTTGTTGCGTTCGAGGCCAACGGTTCGGTGTCGCTGCGGCCTTCGGCGCTGAAGCGTTCGGGCTGGCCGGTTTTGGCCGAAAGGATTTGCAGCACCGAATTGGCACGCGCCTCGGACAAGGCCCAATTCGATGGAAACCGCAAGGTGGCAATCGGGCGATTGTCACTGTGGCCGGTCACCCGGACCTGGCCCTTTACCTTGCGAATGGCATCGGCGATGCGCAGCATCAGCGGCTGGAAATTGTCGACGATACTGGCGCTGCCCGAGGCGAACAGCTCATCGCCACGGATGGTCACCACTGAACGGTCAACGGCATCTTCCACGGCCACCCGACCGGCTTTGATTTCATCGGCGAGGAAGCCCGCCAGGCGGGGACGCTCGATCAGTTTCGGTTGCACCACCGGACGGTCGATGGCCTGCACCGGGATCTCGCCCAGCGCATGGATATTTTTAAACACCGGCTCGGCATCGGCGGCCAGTTTCAATCGCAGGCCGAACAGCAGTGCCAGCAGCAACGCCACGCCGATGGCCACGGCGATCCAAGGCGGCATGAATTGCGCCAGCCGGTCGCGGGCCACGGTGACGCCGCGCCAATGGGGCGACAGTTCACGCTCATAATCGCCACGGGCGCTACGGATGACCGCACTGGTGCGTTCTCGCAAGGCTTCCAGTTGGCTGCGACCGTCGTTCACGACCCGATAACGCCCTTCGAAACCCAGGCACATGCACAGGTACAACAGTTCCAGCAGATACAAACGTTCGCGGGGGCTTTGCAGGCAATGTTCCAACAGCTGGAACACCTTCTCGCCGCCCCAGGCTTCGTTGTGCACAGTGATCAGCAGGCTCTGTTTGCCCCAGTCGCTGGCACCACCCCACGGCGTACTCAACACCGCTTCATCCAGGGCGGTGCACAAGGCGTAACGGGCCAGCAACACATCGTTGCGCACCACGCCGGCAGCCTCGGCGCGTTCCTCGAACTGGCGCAGGTAGGCCAGCAATTGCGCCCGCAGGCTCGCCGGCGCCGGGTGGGCAATGGTGTTGCGCAAGCGGGTCAGCAAAGCCAGCAACGGGCCAGCGGCGCTTTCCAGGGGGTTGAGACCTTCGGCCGTGCCGATCAAAAGCGGCGCGGCCGGCATCGAAAGTGGCGCGGCCTGGGCGCGACCAGCCTCCGGGCGGACCGGGTCGGCGCCACGGCCACCGGGTGTCGGCATGAATTGGGTACGATCATCGTTGCTCATTGCGGTTTATCCTCGGATCGCCCAGAAAGCCAGGTTCAGCCCCGGGAATTGCCCCGCGATGTAGAACGCAAAACCGCCGGAGTTGGCCAGTTGCTGCCAATGCTCGCTGCCCCGGTCCAGTTCGTAGTAAGTGGAGCCGGCGTGATACGGGATTTGCCGTGGCGCCACCGGCAGCGGCAGCAAGCCAATGCCCGGTAATTGCAGGTTGACCAGGTTGCGGATGTGCTCCACCGAGCCGACCTTGCTCTGTTGGCCGAAGTGGCTGCGCAGGGTTTCGGCGGGCACGTCGGCGCGCACCACCAGGATGAAGCTGGCGCTGTCGAGCAGGGACTTGTCGGCCAGCATCGCCACATGGACGCCGTAGGCTTTTTCGACAATCGGAATCGGCGTGGCCTTGCTGTCGATCAGCATCGACAGCGCCTCACGCAGGGCTTGCATCACCGGCGCAAAACTCAGCGCCAAGTCATCGTGCTGGTATTGCGGGTATTCCTGGGGTCGCCGCCCGGAAGCGGTAAAGGTCGAGAACTCGCCGGCCAGACTCACCAGCTCGCTGTAGAACCGCTCGGGGTGCAACGGACTCAACTGGCTCAAGTGCTGGATCAGCGGCTGGGCGCGGTTGACCAGCTGCAGCAGCATGAAATCGGCAATCTCCGAGGCACCGCCGGCACCGGATGCCACCACCCGCCCGGCGAGGGCTTCGCCGCGCTGATGCAGCAGGCCCAGCAGTTCGTTGCGAAACGCGGCCAAGGGGTTGGAGGCGACCACATCCAGCAGCGGCGGGATGTAGGTGTCGTCGAGCACCAGGGCTCGGTCGGCGCGTTTCTCCTTGATTCGCACCAGACCGATGGCGGCGTAGTCGCTGATGCCATCCTGGGCAACCAATAACCGCAGCGCCCTCGACCCCACGGCTACCGGGGCCTGATTTTCGAACGGCGCGTTGTCGTCCCGTACTTCGCGCACCTGGCTCACGTAGCGCGCAGCGCCCAGGGCTTCGCCTTCGTCAACCGTATCACGTGCACCGGCGCGCTTGAGCGGCAAGGCCAGGTACACCAAACCATCGCGCAGGTTGTCATCGACATTCAGCGGGCTCGGTGCCAGGTCATCCTGGGGAATGTTGAATGGCGTGCCGTCCGGCAACAGGCCCCGCGCCGAGATAATCGCCAGTTTGCCCTGGGCCAGCAGGCCCTGGTCGATCAGCAATTCGGAGAAACCCCAGGCGCCGGCCGACAACGGGCGGCTCCGGGCGTCGATGAGGTTCTCCAGGTAACGGTCATGTTGCTGGAAGTGCTGCGTTCCAATGAACATGCCTTCCGACCAGACCACACGATTGTTCCAGGACATGGGGGGCTCCGATTGCTTATTGGGCAGGGCTGGATGGGGAAACCACGACGGCGCTGCGCACGGCTCGCACGTCGAGGCTGATCTGGTATTCGGTGTATTGGCGCGGCGGGACATTCATCACTGCGCGCCACAACGACTGATCCAGCTCGCGATACCCCACCAGTACGCCGATATGGCGGGTGGCCGGGTCGAGGTCGCGCTGCAGGCTCAACTGCTGGCCGGGCTGGATCAGCACTTCATCCTGATCGATCAGATCGGCGCCGAGCGTCGCCTGGGCCCGTTCGGCCAGTGCGAAATAATCGGAACGGCCGAAGGTGGCGGCATTTTTCAGTTCGAAAATACGCACCCGGACCGGGGCTGGCTGGCCAGTGGCGCCGGGGTTGAGCCCGGCAATGGCGTGAAAGTGCAACTCGACGGCGGCCGTGTCGGCCTCGGCCTCAGCCTCTTCGGGCTGGGGTTTGGCCGCATCCTTGGCACATGCGGTCAGCAGCAGCGCGGTGGCAACTGCGAGTAAAAACCTGGGAATCATCCTGCGTCCTCAATGACGTTTCAGCTATCCGTTGTTCCGTTCTTTGCTATCAATGGCGCTATGCGATGGCGATGCTCAGCCGCGGCGCTGCCTTGTACTGTGTTCTTCGTAGGCGCGACTGAACTCCCGACCGAACAGGTCCTGGAAATCCTCTTGGGCCTCGCGGGAAATATTGCTGTAGAGCTCGGTGAACTGCTGCCAGTACTGGGCCTGTCGCGAGCCACTGAAAATGCTCGACAGGCCACCGGGCTTGCCCATGCGCTCCTCAAGTTGCGCCGGCTCGAAGCGCGCCAGCAGGTGCTTGATCGCAGCTTCCACGCCGGCCATCACCGCCAATTGGTGGGCACGCAAGTCATCGAAGCTGTCGCGCACAGCCAGGTCCGGCGCCATGAACGCCTGATTGCTGTGGCGCAACAGCAACAGCAATGCTTCATCGACGTTGGGAGCGAATTTCAGCGGGTTGTTTTCCACCGGTTGAATCATCGTCTGCTGAATGCGGAACTCGCCCTTGAGGCTGCTACGGGCGCGCAAGACATCGATCAGGCCTTCGACCATCAGCCGATAACTGCGCCCGATGCTTTCCATTTGCGCTTCGGCCTGGGCCTTGTCCAGGCGCACTTGATCCAGCCCGGCACCGCGCAGAAAGGCTTGCAACAGGTCGGGTTGAGAATTGTCGGCCGGGCTGACCGGATCGACCAGGCGCTCGACGACGGCCACGGGTGGTTCGCAAAGGGGTGCCGGTTCGATCGGTACGCTGATGTGAGGTACGGGTGGCGGCGCAACCTCTGCAACAGGCAGGGGGGCGACAGCCACCGGCGCAGGCTTGTCGCTGAGCAGGTCCCAATCTTCCGGAATCACCGGGGCCGACGCCAGCGGTGCAGGCCCGGCCACGGGCGTTGGGTCGGGGATCGGGGTCGGCGGGCGGAAGTCGTGCTGCTCGGCCGGGACATGGTCAGGCTGGGTGGCCGGCGGGACGCTGGTCGGTGTCAGAAAGTCGAACAGGTCCGGCATCGTGTCCATGGCCGATACGCCCTGAAAATGTGCAGGTGGCGTCACGGGCAACGACGTCGGCGTATTCACGACGGCGCCCTGACGCCCCATCAGGGCCTCAAAGCTGCTGGACGAATCAGCGAAAGGATTGCCGTCGGTCACCGGCAGACTGAAATCGATACGCGCCTGGATTTCATAATCACCGATGCGGATAACTTCGCCATCTTGCAACGGCTCGCTGTTTCCCTTGCGCAGACGAATACCGGCCTTGACCAACTCCACACCGTTAGTGCTGTTATCGGTTAAATAATACCGGCCATCTTTATATTGAATAACGCAATGTTTGCCGGAAACCAAGCGCTCAGGGTCGGGCAATACCCAGTCATTATCAGAGTTTCGACCTATCGCCATCACACCCTGATTCATGGATTTCTCAGGGCACTGGCCAGGGGTAATTTTGTGATAACTAGTAATAGTCAAACACAGCGACATCTTGCCTCCTTGCTGAACACTTTGCGCGCGGACGAATCGGGATTCACTCCCGCCAAACTCGGTCCGACAACCTTGCAAACAACCTCGAAAACCGCTTTTTGACAGCATGATTGCTGATCTTAACCGGCTTGCGTGACAAAAAACCTGCATCAGCGCCTGCTTCGACCAATCGGTCGCGCGGGTTGTTAAGCACCTCACATCTGTCACACAGAGGAAATAGCTTACCTTGACAAGCCATAAGTACTACACCAAAAATGCACAACTTCTTGAATATCAATGATGGCACTTTAAGATCACTGCGTATCCAAAGGGCCATTACACTCAAGGAAACATGTGAAGTTCCACCTGGAACTAACGTGTGAACAGCCCGACTGTCAGTCGGGCGATAGGGAGATCAAATTCAGTGGAAGTGCCTTTGTTGCTCGCCGCCGTTTCTGCGACTTCGCCTTGTGGTGAAGATTTGGAATATGACGCGGATTTTTTGCGCCTGGAACGCGATTCCCTGGGCCAGCCCGAGCGCAGCATGGGCGATTCGATATTGCCTGCCGCGCCCCCTGAATGGCGCAGCATCCAGCAGCAAAGTCTGGATTTGTTGCAACGCAGCAAAGACCTGCGTATCACCCACTTCCTTTTGCAAAGTTCCCTTGCCCTCGAAGGCGTCGCCGGCCTGGCCCGCGTTCTGACGCTGATCAGCGAGTTGCTCAAGCAGTACTGGGCCGACCTGCATCCGCGCCTGGATGCCGAAGACAACAACGACCCCACTGTGCGCATCAATGCCCTCGCCGGCCTGACGTCCGATGCAACCATTCGTCTGCTGCGCGAAAGCATCCTGGCCCGTTCGCGAACCTTTGGTGCTGTCAGCCTGCGCGCCGCCGCCAATGCCAGCGGCCTGCAAAGCTTCCCTGACGAAAACCTCGGCGCCGAACAGCTCGCCGGGGCGTTCCTCGACAGCGATCCCGAACAGTTGGAAATCACCCGCGCGGCTTTGCACGAGGCCCGCAGCGTCGCCGAGGCCATCGAGCAACAGATCAGCGAACAAATCGGTTCCGCCCAGGGCGTTGACCTTGGCCCGTTGAAGCAACCGCTAAAAATGGCCCTGCAGATTCTCGGCCAGTTCGCCCCGCAGAGCGGCGACACCCCCCTGCCCGATGCCATCAGCGACGACAGTGCCGCGCCGGTTGAACACTCCACCGCGCCGAGCACACCGCGCAGCACTGGCGAAATCAACAACCGCGACGACGTGCTGCGCAGCCTGGACCGGATTCTTGCGTACTACACCCGTCATGAGCCCTCCAGCCCGCTGCCGGTGCTGTTGAACCGGGCGAAGAATCTGGTGCATGCCGACTTTGCGGCCATCGTGCGCAACCTGATTCCCGACGGCATGAGCCAATTTGAAAACCTGCGCGGACCAGACAGCGAATAAAAGCGAACGGATCACGCAGTCACGTCACCGGTACCACCGATGACGCCAACACCGTCGCTTGAGCGACCAGGAGCAGCAACGTGGCGAAGCAAAGTTCTCAGAAATTCATCGCGCGCAACCGTGCGCCTCGAGTGCAGATCGAGTACGACGTCGAGCTCTACGGCGCCGAGAAAAAGGTCCAGTTGCCCTTCGTCATGGGCGTCATGGCGGACCTCGCCGGCAAGCCCGCCGAGCCTCTGGCACCTGTGGCCGATCGCAAGTTCCTCGAGGTGGATGTCGACAACTTCGACTCGCGCCTCAAGGCCATGCAGCCACGCGTCGCGTTCCACGTGCCCAACGAGCTGACCGGCGAAGGCAACCTGAGCCTGGACATCACCTTTGAAAGCATGGACGACTTCAGCCCGGCCGCCGTGGCGCGCAAGGTCGACTCGCTGAACAAGTTGCTCGAAGCGCGCACCCAACTGGCCAACCTGCTGACCTACATGGACGGCAAGACCGGGGCCGAAGAAATCATCATGAAGGCCATCAAGGATCCGGCGCTGCTCCAGGCGCTTGCCAGTGCGCCGAAGCCAGCCGAGCCTCAGGCTTAATCAGGACGAATGATCATGACCGATTCAGTACGTGCAGACGCTCAGACACTGGGCACCACCGAAGAAGCCAGCGAGTTCGCCTCCCTGCTGCTGCAAGAATTCAAACCCAAGACCGAACGCGCTCGCGAAGCCGTCGAGACCGCCGTGCGCACCTTGGCCGAACAGGCCCTGGCGCAGACCGACCTGGTGTCCAACGACGCCATCAAGTCGATCGAATCAATCATCGCCGCCATCGACGCCAAGCTCACCGCCCAGGTCAACCAGGTCATCCACCACCCCGATTTCCAGCAACTGGAAAGCGCCTGGCGTGGCCTGCACTACCTGGTCAACAACACCGAGAGCGATGAGCAACTGAAGATTCGCGTGCTCAATATCTCCAAGACCGACCTGCACAAGACCCTGAAGAAATTCAAGGGCACCGCGTGGGACCAGAGCCCGATCTTCAAGAAGATGTACGAAGAAGAATACGGCCAGTTCGGCGGCGAACCTTACGGTTGCCTCGTGGGCGATTACTACTTCGACCAGTCGCCGCCGGATGTCGAGTTGCTGGGCGAGTTGTCGAAAGTCTGCGCCGCCATGCACTCGCCGTTCATTGCAGCCGCATCGCCGACCGTGATGGGCATGGGCTCGTGGCAGGAACTGTCGAACCCGCGCGACCTGACCAAAATCTTCACCACCCCGGAATACGCTGGCTGGCGCTCGCTGCGCGAATCGGAAGACTCGCGCTACATCGGCCTGACCATGCCGCGCTTCCTCGCGCGTCTGCCGTATGGCGCCAAGACCGATCCGGTGGAGGCCTTCGCCTTCGAAGAAAGCACCGACGGTGCCGACAGCTCCAAGTACACGTGGGCCAACGCCGCTTACGCCATGGCGGTGAACATCAACCGTTCGTTCAAACACTTCGGCTGGTGCTCGCGCATTCGTGGCGTGGAGTCTGGCGGTGAAGTGGAAAACCTGCCGGCGCACACCTTCCCGACTGACGATGGTGGCGTGGACATGAAATGTCCGACCGAAATCGCCATTTCGGACCGCCGCGAAGCGGAACTGGCGAAGAACGGTTTCATGCCGCTGCTGCACAAGAAAAACACTGACTTCGCCGCGTTCATCGGCGCCCAGTCGTTGCAGAAACCGGCCGAGTACGACGACCCGGACGCCACCGCCAACGCCAACCTCGCCGCGCGCCTGCCGTACCTGTTCGCCACCTGCCGTTTCGCCCATTACTTGAAGTGCATCGTGCGCGACAAGATCGGCTCCTTCAAAGAGAAGGACGAAATGCAGCGTTGGTTGCAGGACTGGATCCTCAACTACGTCGATGGTGACCCGGCGCACTCCACCGAAACCACCAAGGCCCAGCACCCATTGGCTGCGGCCGAAGTGATTGTCGAGGACGTGGAAGGCAACCCGGGGTACTACAACTCCAGGTTCTACCTGCGCCCGCACTATCAGCTCGAAGGTCTGACCGTGTCGCTGCGCCTGGTATCCAAGCTGCCTTCGGCCAAAGGCGCGTAAAAACCTGCTGAACGGTAGGCTCGCTCCCACAGGGGTCTTCATCAGGTTGGAGATCACCTTGAACCCGTTCAGCAGAACAGATTTCGCAAGGTCGGCGTTAACCAAACAATGTGGTAGAGACCACACAGGGAGAAAACATGGCTGTTGATATTTTCATCAAGATCGGCGACATCAAGGGCGAGTCCATGGACAAGGCCCACAAGGACGAAATCGACGTCTTGAACTGGAGCTGGGGCATGTCTCAGTCCGGCAATATGCACGTGGGCAGCGGTGGTGGTGCAGGCAAGGTGAACATCCAGGACCTGTCGCTGACCAAGTACGTCGACAAAGCCTCACCGAACCTGATGATGCACTGCGCCAGCGGCAAGCACATCGACAAGGTCAAGCTGACCGTGCGCAAGGCCGGCGGCGAAAGCCAGGTCGAGTACATGATCATCAACCTGGAAGAAGTGCTGGTCACTTCCCTGAGCACCGGCGGCTCGGGTAGCGATGATCGCCTGACCGAAAACCTCACCCTGAACTTCGCCAAGGTGCTGGTGGACTATCAGCCGCAAAAAGCCGATGGCACCAAGGAAGGCGGGCCGGTCAAGTTCGGCTGGAACATCCGCCAGAACGTCAAGGTGTAATCGAAGGTGCCCCCGGCGTTATACGCCGGGGGTGTTTTGGTGCTTGCTCGAATCCAATCCTTTTCCCTCCGGTGTCTGAGTCATGGCCAAGCCTTCGTTTATTAATTTGTGGAACAGCTATCCCACTACGTCAACGCCCTGTGATGGGCCTTGGGATAATCAGTGCGCCATCCGTATGAGCGTCACGCTCAATGCGGAACAGACAATCAAGGTCAACAAGTCCACTTACAGCGAACCCAAGTGTGCGCACGAACATGCTCGGGGCGCCGAGTCGCTGGCCAACTGGCTTTGGCGTCATCATCTAGGCCGTCCGATCATTCTCACGGGAAGCGCCGAGGACCGACGCACGCTTTACCAAAAGACTGGGATCATCTTTTTCAAGGACTGCTTTGCACGACTGGGCCAATCCCAGGAAGCGCGTAGCGGCGACCATATCGACCTATGGAATCGTGGCAGGGTCACAGGCGACTTCGCCGACCAGGCGCATCGTTCAAAACAGGTCTGGTTCTGGGAACTGAAATGATCAAACGAATTGTGTTATCGGCGCTGTCGGGCTGTCTTTTCTTAAGTCTGAACGCCTGCGCCGAACAGACCGACGCACCTGCCACGCCAAACAACCGGGTCAGTCTTGCCGGTCAAATCCTGACCTTGGAAAACCACGACCAACGCTGCGCCCTGCGTAAACCGGACCAGACTTTACTCACGCTGAACATGCCATGGCCCTGTCAGTTAAGTGTCGACCGCAAAGGCTTACCCCGCGTTGAAAGCTTCAACAACGCATTGATCATTATTGTGCAGCACTTCGAACCAGAACCTGCGCCAAGCACTGAGTGTCGCTCCCAATACCAAGCCATTAGACAAATCGAAGGCCGTCTGGAGGCGTCAATTGTGGGTGATGGCGGTCGTTGCTTGGCCGGCGCTGTTGACCAGAAAAATTTTGTGGCCCTGTTTTCGTGGTAACCGAAATCGCCACCCGCGATCGCCTGCAACCGTCCCTGCTGGACCGGTTGACCGACGACGATCCGAGCAACCTCAAGGAAAGCGCCGACAAGCGCGTGCTCTCCCTGACCCAACTGAAAGCCTCGGTGCTGCGTGACTTGGCGTGGCTGCTCAACACCACGTCGTTGCTCAGCGCCGATGCGACGTTGCACACCCCGGCCGGCACTTCAGTGGTCAACTTCGGGCTGCCAGCCCTGGCCGGCAACAGTGCGTCGAACGTCGATATCGCGGCGCTTGAAGCGCTGATCCACCAGGCTATCGCCACGTTCGAACCGCGGATTCTGCGTAACACTTTGCGCGTGCGGGCCCGGGCATCCGCCGAGATGAACCACAACGCCCTGAGTTTCGAGATCGAAGGCGATCTCTGGGCCCAGCCAGTGCCGCTGCGCCTGATGCTGCAAACCGACCTGGACCTGGAATCCGGCCATGTGCGAGTGATCAACGCCGAACAGCGGAGACGCTCATGAACCCGCGCCTGCTGGAACTGTACAACCAGGAATTGCACCACGTGCGCGAAAGCGCGGCGGAGTTCGCTCAGGAATACCCGAAAATCGCCAGTCGGCTGACGTTGTCCGGCATGGACTGCGCCGACCCGTACGTCGAGCGCTTGCTGGAAGGGTTCGCCTACCTGACGGCGCGGGTACAGCTCAAGCTCGATGCCGAATACCCGACCTTCACTCATAACCTGCTGGAAATCGCGTACCCCCATTACCTGGCGCCGACACCGTCGATGACCGTGGTGCAATTGCAGGCCGACCCCGATGAAGGCTCGCTGAGTAGCGGCTTCCCGCTGCCCCGGGACACGGTCCTGCGCGCCGCCCTGGGCCGCGAAACCCAAACCTGCTGCGAGTACCGCACCGCCCACGCGGTGACGTTGTGGCCGTTGCAGGTCAGCCAGGCCGAGTACTTCGGCAACCCGTCCGCCATGCTCGGACGCCTGGCCGCCAGCGAACCCAAGGCCAAGGCCGGTCTGCGCCTGACCCTGCGCACCGGCGCCGAACTACCGTTCAACAGTCTGGCCCTGGACAACCTGCCGCTGTACCTCAATGGCGCAGACGAGCAGCCCTTCCGCCTCTACGAACAACTACTGGGCAACGTCTGCGCCGTGTTCGCCCGTCAGCCCGGCGGTGATTGGGTGGAACGCCTGCCGCAGGACGCACTGCGCTCCCAGGGATTCGACGATAGCGACGCCGCGCTGCCAGTGGTCTCGCGGGCCTTCCAGGGCTATCGCCTGTTGCAGGAATATTTCGCCCTGCCCCACCGTTTTCTGTTTGTCGACTTCACCCAATTGAGTCGGGCGGTCAAACGCTGCGACGGCCAGGAACTGGAATTGATCGTGCTGTTCGACCGTCACGATCCGAGCCTGGAAGGCAGCGTCGGAGCCGCGCAGTTCCTGCCGTTCTGCACCCCGGCAATCAACTTGTTCCCCAAGCGCCTGGATCGCATCCACTTGTCGGAACGGGTCAATGAACACCATGTGATCGCCGACCGCACCCGGCCGATGGATTTCGAGATTCATTCCCTGACCACCCTCACCGGCCACGGCACCGGGTCGGAGCAGCCTTTTTTGCCGTTCTATGCGGTACGTGATCCGTCTCGCTACGGCCGTGATCAGGCCTGGTACACGGTGCGGCGCGAACCCCGCGTGCTGTCCAGCGGCCAGCGGCGCAACGGCCCGCGCTCGACTTACATCGGCAGCGAAACCTTCGTCAGCCTGGTGGACAGCCAGCAGGCGCCTTATCGCCACGACCTGCGCCAACTGGGCGTAACGGCGTTATGCACCAACCGCGACCTGCCGCTGTTCATGAGCGTGGGCAACAGCAAGACTGATTTCACCCTGGCCGACAGCGCACCGGTAGCGGCGGTGCGCTGCGTGGCAGGACCGAGTCGCCCACGCGCCAGCCATGCCCATGACGCCAAGGCGTGGCGGTTGATCAGCCAGCTTTCGCTGAATTACTTGTCCCTCAGCGAGCAAGGCCAGGGCGCAGCCGCCCTGCGCGAACTGCTGCGCCTGTACGGCGACAGCAACGACGCGGCGTTGCAATTGCAGATCGAAGGCCTGCGCGACGTCAGCAGCAAGGCCTGCACCCGACGCTTGCCAATGCCGGGCCCGATCGTGTTTGGTCGTGGCCTGGAGATCACCCTGGAATTCGATGAAAACGCGTTTCGCGGCACTGGAGTCTTCTTGCTCGGTGCGGTGTTCGAGCGCTTCCTGGCACGCTACGTGTCGATCAACAGTTTTACCGAGACGGTGATCCGTACCACCGAACGCGGCGAGATCATGCGATGGAAAGCCAAGCCCGGACGCCGTCCGACCCTGTGAGTACCCTGGACGCGATGCACCAGGAGCCCTGGGAATACGACTTCTTCCAGGCGTTGCGGCGCATCGAGTGCGAATCGCCTGAACTGCCACGGCTAGGCCATTCGTTGCGCCTGGCCGATGATCCGCTGCGCCTTGGGCAACAGGCCGATTGCACCTTCGCCCCGGCGACCCTGGCGTCGGTACAGCCGGGCGTCGACGGTTCTCCGGCGCGCCTGGAGCAGTTCTTTTTCGGCCTCGGCGGCCCTAACGGCCCATTGCCGCTGCACATCACCGAATATGTGCGCGAACGCCAGCGCAACAACGCCGACAGCACCAGTAAACGCTTCCTGGATGTGTTCCATCACCGCCTGCTGAGCCTGTTTTACCGGGCCTGGGCCGAAGCGCGGCCGACGGTCAGCCATGACCGCCCGGACGATGACTACTGGTCGGCACGCCTGGCGGCACTGAGCGGTCGGGGTATGCCGAGCCTGCTCAAACAAGGGCTGATTCCCGATACGGCGAAGTTGCATTACAGCGGTCATCTGTCGGCACAAACCCGCTACCCGGACGGTTTGAAGGCCATTCTCAGTGAGTACTTCGGCCTGCCGGTGGAGATCGAAGAGTACGTCGGCCAATGGCTGGAGCTGCCGGAACGCAGCCGCGTGGGCGCCAGCGCCCATCAATTGGGCGTGGATTTTTGCCTGGGCCGTTACGTCTGGGATCGCCAGCACAAATTCCGCATTCGCCTGGGGCCACTCAAGCTGGATGACTACATGGGCATGCTGCCCGGTAGCCAACCCTTCAATGAGCTGGTGGCCTGGGTGGCCGAATACCTGGGCCATGAACTGGACTGGGATCTGAACCTGATTCTGAAACAGCCCGAAGTACCAGCGCTGCAACTCAATCGCCAGTTCCGCCTGGGTTTCAATACCTGGCTGGGCCAGCCCGAAAAAGATGCCAAGGATTTAATACTGGCCCGGCACTACGCCGAGCAGGCCAACACCTCACAGATCTCAAGGAGCCATGAGCATGGGTGAAATCAGTCGCGCCGCGTTATTCGGCAAACTCAACAGCGTGGCCTACAAAGCCATCGAAGCCGCCACCGTGTTCTGCAAGTTGCGCGGTAACCCTTATGTGGAGCTGGCCCACTGGTTTCATCAGTTGCTGCAACTGCAGGACTCAGACCTGCACCGCATCATCCGTCAGTTCAATATCGAGCCAGCACGCCTGGCTCGTGACCTGACCGAAGCCCTGGACCGTTTGCCACGCGGCTCGACTTCAATCACTGACTTGTCTTCCCATGTGGAAGAAGCCGTGGAACGTGGCTGGGTCTACGGCAGCCTGATGTTCGGCGAAAGCCAGGTGCGTACCGGTTACCTGGTGCTGGGCATCCTCAAGACGCCGAGCCTGCGCCATGGACTACTGGGGCTGTCGGCAGAGTTCGACAAGATCAAGGTCGAGGCCCTGAGCGAGCGTTTTGACGAATACGTCGGTGACTCGCCGGAAAATGCGCTCAGCGCCAGCGACGGTTTCAACGCAGGCAGCGTGCCCGGTGAAGCCAGTGGCGCCATGGCCCCAAGTGCCATGGGCAAGCAGGAAGCGCTCAAGCGTTTTACCGTCGACCTCACCGAGCAGGCCCGCAGCGGCAAGCTTGATCCGATTGTCGGGCGTGACGAGGAAATCCGCCAACTGGTGGACATCCTCATGCGCCGCCGGCAGAACAATCCGATTCTGACCGGTGAAGCCGGCGTCGGTAAAACCGCCGTGGTCGAAGGCTTTGCCCTGCGCATCGTCGCCGGTGACGTGCCGCCAGCGCTCAAGGACGTGGAACTGCGCAGCCTCGACGTCGGCCTGTTGCAGGCCGGCGCGAGCATGAAAGGTGAATTCGAACAGCGCCTGCGCCAGGTCATCGAAGACGTCCAGGCCTCGCCAAAACCGATCATCCTGTTTATCGACGAAGCCCACACGCTGGTAGGTGCCGGTGGTGCCGCCGGCACCGGGGACGCGGCCAACCTGCTCAAACCGGCCCTGGCCCGGGGAACCCTGCGCACCGTGGCCGCCACGACCTGGGCCGAGTACAAAAAGCATATCGAGAAAGACCCTGCCCTGACCCGCCGCTTCCAGGTGGTGCAAGTCGCCGAGCCGTCCGAAGACAAAGCGCTGTTGATGATGCGCGGCGTGGCCTCGACCATGGAGAAACACCATAAGGTGCAAATCCTTGACGAAGCCCTGGAAGCCTCGGTCAAGCTCTCCCATCGCTACATCCCGGCGCGCCAATTGCCGGACAAATCCGTGAGCCTGCTGGACACCGCTTGCGCCCGGGTCGCCATCAGCCTGCACGCCGTACCAGCCGAAGTGGACGACAGCCGTCGCCGCATCGAGGCGCTGGAAACCGAACTGCAAATCATCGCCCGCGAGCACGCCATCGGCATCGTCATCGGCGCCCGCCAGAGCAACAGCGAAAACCTGCTGGCCGCCGAGCGCGAACGCCTGGCCGAGCTCGAAAGTCGCTGGACCGAAGAGAAAACCCTGGTGGACGAACTGCTCGCCACCCGCGCCACCCTGCGCGAAAGCGTCGGCGTGGTAGACAGCGACGTTGGCAGTGACGACAGCCACGCCCTGCGCGAGAAACTGGTGGACCTGCAACAGCGTCTCAGCGCCCTGCAAGGCGAAACCCCGCTGATTCTGCCGACGGTCGATTACCAGGCCGTGGCCTCGGTGGTCGCCGACTGGACGGGTATTCCGGTGGGCCGCATGGCCCGTAACGAACTGGAAACCGTGCTCAACCTCGACCAGCACTTGAAGAAACGTATCATCGGCCAGGACCATGCCTTGCAGATGATCGCCAAGCGCATCCAGACCTCCCGCGCCGGCCTCGACAACCCGAGCAAGCCGATTGGCGTGTTCATGCTCGCGGGCACCTCCGGCGTGGGCAAGACCGAAACGGCCTTGGCCCTGGCCGAAGCCATGTATGGCGGTGAGCAGAACGTCATCACCATCAACATGAGCGAATTCCAGGAAGCTCACACGGTGTCCACTCTCAAGGGTGCGCCACCGGGCTATATCGGCTATGGCGAAGGCGGCGTGCTGACCGAAGCCGTGCGGCGCAAACCCTACAGCGTGGTGCTGCTGGACGAGGTGGAAAAAGCCCACCCGGACGTGCACGAGATCTTCTTCCAGGTCTTCGACAAAGGCGTGATGGAGGACGGCGAAGGACGGGTGATCGACTTCAAGAACACCTTGATCCTGCTGACCACCAACGCTGGCACCGAGTTGATTGCCAAAGTCTGCAAAGACCCGCAAAACGTGCCCGAGCCCGAAGAGATCGCCAAGGCCTTGCGCCAGCCGCTGCTGGAGATTTTCCCGCCGGCATTGCTGGGCCGCTTGGTGACCATTCCGTACTACCCGCTCAGCGACGAGATGCTTAAGGCCATTACCCGCCTGCAACTCAACCGCATCAAAAAGCGCGTGGAGAACACCCATAAAGTGGCCTTCGATTACGACGACGCGGTGATCGACCTGATCGTCTCCCGCTGCACCGAAACCGAAAGCGGTGGGCGAATGATCGACACCATCCTGACCAACAGCCTGCTGCCGGACATGAGCCGCGAGTTCCTCACCCGCATGCTCGAAGGCAAAGCGCTGGCAGGCGTGCGGATCAGCGCCCGGGATAACGAATTGCACTACGACTTCAGCGACGCCGCGTAGCCCCTGGAGGAATGCGGTCAGTGTGGGAGCTGGCTTGCCTGCGATAGCGGTGTATCAATCGGCATCAATGCTGAATGTCACACCGCTATCGCAGGCAAGCCAGCTCCCACATTTGATCCGGTTTCTGCTGGGAAAAGCGGCGCGGCGACTACAACACTTACGGATTAACTGATGCTATTCAAGCAACTCTCACGCCTGGCAAAAATCACCAGCCCCCTGGGGCCGGAGGTGCTGTTGCTCAAGGACATGGGCGGCGGCGAAGAGCTGGGGCGGCTGTTCAACTATGAGCTGCAATTGCACTCGCTGGACAACGCCATCGACCTCAACCAGTTGCTGGGCAAACCCATGTGCCTGAGCCTGCAACTGGACGGCGGTGGCGAGCGCTATTTCCATGGCATCGTTGCCCGTTGCAGCCAGAACGTCGACCAGGGCCAGTTCGCCAGCTACCAGGCCACGCTGCGGCCCTGGCTATGGCTGCTGACCCGCACCTCCGATTGCCGGATTTTCCAGAACCTGACCATCCCGCAGATCATCAAGCAGGTGTTTCGCGACCTGGGTTTTTCCGACTTCGAAGATGCCCTGAGCCGGCCCTATCGCGAGTGGGAATACTGCGTGCAGTATCGCGAAACCAGTTTCGATTTCGTCAGCCGCCTGATGGAGCAGGAAGGGATCTACTACTTCTTCCGCCATGAACAGGGTCGTCACGTGCTGGTGTTGGCCGATGCCTACGGCGCCCACACCAGCGTGCCCGGCTACGCTTCGGTGCCCTACTACCCCAAGAATGAACAGCAGCGCGAACGCGATCACATCCATGATTGGCACCTGGCCCAGGAAGTCCAGCCGGGTTCGCTGGAACTCAACGACTATGACTTTCAGCGCCCCAGCGCGCGAATTGACGTGCGCTCGGCCATGCCTCGTCCGCACACCGCCGGCGACTATCCGCTGTACGACTATCCCGGCACCTATGTGCAAAGCGCAGACGGCGAACATTACGCCCGCACCCGCATCGAAGCCTTGCAGACCCTGCACGAACAGGTCGAGTTCGCCGGCAACGCCCGGGGCCTGGGGTCGGGTCATTTGTTCAGCCTCACGGGCTTCAGCCGCCAGGACCAGAACCGCGAATACCTGATCGTCGGCGCCCGTTACTACGTCGCCCAGGAAAGCGGGGAAACCGGCGGCGCTGCTGCTTCGGCGCAGTTCGAAAGCAGCCTGACCTGCATCGACGCGCAACAAAGCTACCGCCCCCTGCCCAACACCAACCGCCCCATCGTCAAAGGTCCGCAGACCGCAATGGTGGTTGGCCCCAAGGGCGAGGAAATCTGGACCGACCAGTTCGGCCGAGTGAAGGTGCATTTCTATTGGGACCGCCACGACCAGTCCAACGAAAACAGTTCGTGCTGGATTCGCGTGTCGCAATCCTGGGCCGGTAAAAACTGGGGCTCGATGCAGATCCCACGGATCGGCCAGGAAGTGATCGTCAGCTTCCTCGAAGGCGACCCGGACCGGCCGATCATCACCGGCCGCGTCTACAACGCCGAACAAACCGTGCCCTACGACTTGCCGGAAAACGCCACCCAAAGCGGCATGAAAAGCCGTTCGAGCAAGGGCGGCACACCGGCGAACTTCAACGAAATCCGCATGGAAGACAAGAAGGGCGCCGAGCAGCTGTACATCCATGCCGAGCGCAATCAGGACATCGTGGTCGAGGTGGATGAAAGCCACTCGGTGGGCCACGACCGCAACAAGAGCATCGGGCATAACGAGACGGTGACCATCGGCAACAACCGTCTGCGTATCGTCAAACAGGAAGACATTCTTTCGGTGGGTCAACGCAAGACCGACAGCATCAGCCAGAGCTATGTCATTGAAGTGGGCGAGAACCTGCGGCTGGTCTGTGGTGAAAGCATCCTGGAGCTCAATGCCAGCGGCCAGATCAACCTGACCGGCGTGCAAATCAGCTTCTATGCCAGCGGTGATGCCGAGATCAACACCGGCGGCGTGCTGCACCTGAACAACGGCGGCGGCGCTGGCGCCACGCCTGATGGCCAGGGCGTCAAGGCCAGCATCGACGCCAACATCAATGCCGCGTTTCCCAAGCCCAAGGGCTAATCACGAGATCTGTGTTCCATGACTTACCGAATCAATGAATTCCAGTTCCAACTGCCGGCAGGCGAACTGCAAGACGCGTCGATCAACATCCTCAAGTTCCCTGAACTGGGCACTTCGCTGATTGTCAGCCGCAGCTTGCTGGCCGAGGGCGAAACCCTGCAAAGCAACTTCGACGACCAGCTCAAGCGTCTGGAAAAACAAGTGCAAGACTTGCGTTTTCAACCGGGCGTCGCCGTGCGTCTGGGCGCCAGCCAGGAAGTCGAAGGCATCGAGTTGCGCAGCCAGTTCAACAAGGGCAACGACAAAGTCTTCCAATACCAGTTGGCACTGGTGTTGCCCGGCACTCGCAAAATGCTCGCCCTGAGCTACGTGAAGGCCGAAAAACTCGGCGATGCCGAAGCCGCGCATTGGGCAACCATCAAGAGTTCGCTGTTGTTCGACGTTCCGGCCTGATGAGCACCCTGCATGTCTGACGCGCTCTGGGCCGCCCGGCTGGGCGATGCACTCAACCACACCTCGATGATGGCCGACATTCTTGGCGGCGTGCTGGAGGTGGCGGCGAACATTGCGATCACCGCAGTGGCGACGGCCGCAGTGGTCGCGGCCACGGGCATCACGGTCGTCACCGGCGGCCTCGGTTGCTTCGTGCTCGGCTTGGTGGTGGGAACGATCGTCGGCCTTGCCATGAGCAAGACCGGGGCCGACAAAGGCTTGAGTAACCTGTGCGAGAGTTTCAGCAATTCGCTGTTCCCGCCCACGGTGCAGGCCAACATTCTCACCGGCTCCACCAACACCCTCACCAACAACATTCCCGCCGCTCGGGCCGCCGGGGCGATTCCGTCCCATGTCGCGCCGGCCGGTACCGAGCTGGAAATACCCGAGCCCGAAGCAGAAGCCAGTTACCTCGACATGGCCGAGAGCTTCTTCTCCCAGATGTGGCGCCCCACCGTCGCCACCCCGGCGCCCGGCGCCGTACCCAAGCCGCTGGACCTGCTCGTCTGCATGAAGCATCCGCCGATGCCGCCGCAGTTCATGGCCGAGGGCTCGGACAAGGTCACCATCAACGGCCAGCCCGCCGTGCGCAGCGGCGACCGCAGCACCTGCGATGCCAAGGTCGTATCGTCCGGGCTGATTTCCTCCAACGTGACCATTGGCGGCGGTTCGGTGGTGGTACGTGAGATCCGCAGTGGCAAAACTCCGGGCGTGGGGCTGGCGGTCACCGCGCTGCTGATGCTCAAGGGCGGCAAGGGGAAGTTCTTCAGCAAATTGCCGTGCATGCTGATCGGCGGCGCGACGTCGATGGCCGTCAGCAGCGCGATGGGCGCGATGGCCAACGCCGCCATGGGCTCGTCGAACCCGGTGCATGCCGCCACCGGAGCCAAGGTGCTGGGGGGCGATGAAGAGCTGGATTTCGTGTTGCCTGGCATCTTGCCGATGGATTGGCAGCGCTTCTACAACAGCCGCGACGATCGTCGCGATGGGTTGTTCGGGGCGGGTTGGAGTGTGTCCTACGAGGTGCGGGTTGAAATCCTGCCTCACCCCGAGGGCGGTGAAACGCTGGTCTACACCGATGAACAGGGCCGGCGCATCGACATGGGTTCAATCCCCCTGGGCGGCGCGGTGTTCAGCGCGGGTGAAGGGCTGAGTGTTCGACGCCATGTTAATGGGCAGTTGTTGATAGAAAGCGACAGCGGACTGTATCGACTGTTCGATACAACACCTGGAAGTTCATCGCTGCTGCGCCTTAGCCAGCTGGGTGATCGTAATGACAACCGGGTTCACCTCGACTATGACGCCGCCGGACGCCTTGTAAAACTGCGCGACACCTTTGACTTGGTGCAGGTGGAATTGATCTACCTTCAGACCCGGGTCAGTCAGGTAGAACGGGTCTACCCGGACCAACACCGCGAAGTGTTGGTGAGTTATGGCTACGATCAGTCAGGCAACCTGACAGAAGTGCGCGATACAGCAGGTCAGGTACAGCGCCGTTTCGTTTACGACAGTGAGCGGCGGATGACTGAGCATCAGTTGCCTACAGGCCTTCGCTGTTTTTATCAGTGGGCTTGCATCGAGGAAAAGGAATGGCGCGTGGTCCGGCACTGGACCGACGAGGGCGACGCTTACCAGTTCGACTATGACCTCGGCACAGGTGTCACGCGCATCACCGATGGCTTGCAGCGCGTCAGTACACGGCGGTGGAACACCCAGCACCAGATCACCGAGTACACCGACAACCTCGGCCAGACCTGGCAGTTCGAGTGGAACGACGAACGCCAATTGCTCAGCGCCACCGACCCGCAGGGCGGGCGCTACGCATACAGCTACGACGACGCCGGCAACCTGATCGGCGAAACCGACCCGCTGGGTCGCAGCGATTCGACCTTGTGGCTGGAGCTCTGGGCCTTGCCACTGGTGGACACCGACGCCGCCGGCAACAGCTGGCAGTATCGCTACGATCAGCGCGGCAATTGCATCGCCGAGACCGATCCGCTGGGCCACATCACGCGATACCGCTACGACACCCACGGCCAAGTCGTCGAGATCATCGACGCCACCGGCAAAAGCAAAAAGCTGCGCTGGAACCCGTTCGGCCAACTGGTCGAACACATCGATTGCTCGGGTTATCCGACGCGGTTCAGCTACGACAACCGGGGCTATCTGCAAACCATCACCGATGCCCTCGGCGAACGCACCCAATTCAGCTATGACGCCCAAGGGCGCTTGCTCAGCAGCCAATTGCCGGACGGGCGCACCGAGCAGTATCAGCGCGACGTCAGCGGCCAGTTGACCGGTTATACCGACCCGGCCGGGCACACCACGCTCTATCAACACAACCGTCGCGGCCAGGTACGCCAGCGCACCGACGCCCATGGCCGGCAGGTGCAGTTCGGGTATGACAGCTACGGGCGGCTGCAAGCGCTGACTAACGAAAATGGCGAAAGTTATCGGTTTGCCTGGGACGCCGCGGATCGGCTGACCGAACAACAGGATCTGGATGGCAGCGCCAAGCGCTACACCTATGACCTGCTGGATAACGTCGCGACGATAACGGCTGTGCCGGCGCCTTACGGCAACGGCTTGGCCATCGTCCCCGAGACGCCCCTGGCCCCCATCGTTCATCGACTGAAACGCGACGCTGTCGGCCGGCTGATCGCCAAACTCACCGACGATGGCCACACCGACTACACCTACGACCCATTGGACCAGCTCACTGCCGTCACCTTCACCGACCTTCACGGCAACGCACAAACCCTGAGCTTCGCCTACGATGCCCTCGGTCAATTGCTCGAAGAACAAAGCACGACCGGCAGCCTGCACTATCACTACGACGAACTCGGCAACCTGATCCAGACCCAACTGCCCGACGGCCGCTGGATCAATCGTCTGTACTACGGCAGCGGCCACCTGCATCAGATCAACCTCGACGGCCAGGTCATCAGCGACTTCGAACGCGATCGCCTGCACCGCGAAGTGCTGCGCACCCAAGGCCAGATCAGCACCCGCAGCGAATACGACCGCAGCGGGCGCTTGCGCTCACGCCAACGCCGACACACCAGCCAGCCATCGCTGATGCCGGCCGCCGTGCAGAAACATTTCGAGTACGACCCCGCCGACAACCTGATCGGCAAACTCGACCAACAACCCGCCGCGCAACATCGCCAACTGCTGCACTACGACGCCACCGGCCGCATCATCGCCAGCCAGGACAGCCTGCACGGCCAGCGCGAAACCTTCGCCTACGACGACGCCGCCAACCTGCTGGACGGCCCGCAACCCGGCGCCGGACTGGTGGTGCACAACAAACTGCTGACCTATCAGGACAAGCGTTACCGCTACGACGCGTTTGGCCGGATGATCGAAAAACGCAGCGCTAAACGGGGCCTGCAGCGCTTCGGTTACGACGCCGAAAGCCGATTGATTGAAGTGCGCAATGAAAACGGCAGCGTGCTCAGGATGACCTACGACCCACTGGGTCGGCGCATCGAAAAAACCGAGCACGACACCAACGGCTACCCACTCGGCGAAACCCGCTTCACCTGGGACGGCCTGCGCCTGTTGCAGGAGCATCGTCATCAGCAGACCAGCCTTTACCTCTACGAAGACGAAGGTTACGAACCGCTGGCCCGTGTCGACGGCACCGGCCCGCTGCAAAAAATCCGCTACTACCACAACGACCTGAACGGTCTGCCGGAACAGCTCACCGAGACGGACGGCCATAACGTCTGGCAGGCGACTTATCGGGTGTGGGGCAACACGTTAGAAGAGGTGCGCCAGCCGTATTACATTGAAGAGCAGAACCTGAGGTTTCAGGGGCAGTACCTGGACCGGGAGACGGGGCTGCATTTCAATACGTTCAGGTTTTATGATCCGGATGTGGGGCGGTTTACGACGCCGGATCCGATTGGGTTGGCGGGGGGACTCAATCTTTATCAGTACTCACCTAACCCATTCACTTGGATAGACGCTCTGGGCCTGAGTTGCTCGAGCGATGCTAAAGTTCTTGGAAGCCGTTTGGGTAAAGCGCCAAACTCAAACTATCGAGCCCACCATATAGTAATGTCTAATTCGAAGGATGTGCGTATGCGCTGGTTGAGAAGACGTATGGACAGACTTGGTATTGACATAAATCAGAAAGAAAATGGTATATGGCTACCTGTAAACCCACAGTCCCGCTTACCAAATACAACAGCAACCGCTCATGCCGGGGAAGGCGTACATGGCAATGCGTATAAACAACACGTATGGGAAACCCTGAAAGGGGCGAACACAAAATCTGGATTCGAGTCGGGTTTAAATAAACTCAACTTGGAGCTCAACGGTGGAAAGGTTTTTCCATTAGCAAAGTAGGAGATTCCCCCATGAAGGACTTTTTATGCGCACGACTCAACGAATATAAGGATAAATACTCAGAGCTTATATCGTCTATGGAGAAAAACTACAAAACGACAATCTGGGGCATGGGGATCATGCCTTCCTATTCGCCGGCCCCCTATATGTCGGAGCTCCAGGGATGTAAGCCTGGACGCTTTCTAAAAAAAAATTCCGAGCCAGACAAAAACAGGCAATGTTACTTCTTAAATAAAGATAACAACATAATAGGTGAGTTGAAATTTGCGAAATACGTAACAATTAAAAAGCAATGGATTGTTTATAGAAGATTTTTTTTGCATGAGGCCGATCAAATCCTTGAGCTTACATTCGGCAGTGAGCTAAACGGCAACCTAGAGGCCAACCTTGACTCGGTTTCCCTTATTACGTTTCTGAATGACAAAGCTACAGGGCATTACTGTTTGAACAACACGGGAGAATACTTCGAAACCCTTTATAAATATAACGCCGATAAAATCACTTCGATTACTGAAAAAATATGGCGAAGCACCTTCACGGAAAGATTTTATGAGATCAATCACGCAGGTGATTCCCTAACCATTTTTGAAGTACTTACGGACAATAGCAAACTGAAAATTTATCCTGAGGAATGATTGACGAGATCAAACTCTTGACGAGCAAGTATTTACCCACACTTGAAGACTCAGAGCATTCGAGAGGCGGCCGTACTCTAGGGTTATTTATTACCATCCAAGATGGCGGCTCCACCCAGCCCAACATTCACGGAAACGATGCTTCACCTGGGACGGCCTGCGTCTGTTGCAGGAGCATCGCCATCAACAGACCAGCCTCTACCTCTACGAAGACGAAGGTTACGAACCGCTGGCCCGTGTCGACGGCACCGGCCCGCTGCAAAAAATCCGTTATTACCACAACGACCTGAACGGCCTGCCGAAACAGCTCACCGAGGCGGACGGCCACAACGTCTGGCAGGCGAGTTATCGGGTGTGGGGCAACACGTTAGAAGAGGTGCGCGAGCCGTATTACATCGAAGAGCAGAACCTGCGGTTTCAGGGGCAGTACCTGGATCGGGAAACGGGGCTGCATTTCAATACGTTCAGGTTTTATGATCCGGATGTGGGGCGGTTTACGACGCCGGATCCGATTGGGTTGGCGGGTGGATTCAACCTCTATCAATACGCACCGAATCCGATTGGGTGGGTGGATCCGTGGGGGTGGGAAGTTTGTCGACTCAGCGCCTCACAGAAGAGAGCGATGGGGCCTGCACCTAAGGGTATGGTAAAGCCGCATTACCATCATATCGTCCGCGAAAAAGCTCCAAAAAGCTGGAAAGCTCAAAATCAAAAGTACATTACCGACTCGCAAAAAATTCTGGCCAAACACAAAATTGGTCTAAACAACGACCCGCGCAACTTCACCTGGGCCCAAAATGGTGGAGGGAATCACTCGATAGCCAGCGCCAAAAAAGTCTATGAAATACTACAGAAAGCGGACGTCGGCGGGCTGGCCAGTGTCCAAAACGCATTGAAAAATATGGGTGCTCAAATGTCAAAAGGTATTTTTTAAATGAACAACCCAGAAGAAACTTATGAAAAGAACATCAAGACTTTATTAGCCATTCACGCAGACATCGCGTCGGGTAATGCAGCCTCACTAAAAAAGCACCTAGAGAAAAATTCCGTTCTATTGCACCTGCCCATGTATGGCCTTGATGGGCATGAGACCCTGCTGCACATGGCTGCCGAACAGGGTCAAACCGAAATTTGCCGCTTATTGGTGTCTTTAGGTATTGCGCTGGACCAGCCTGCCGTCAGTTCCGGCAATAGCACGCCACTTGCCGCAGCCGCTGGCAATGGACATCTACAAACATGCCAATGGTTTCTTGAGGCCGGTGCTTTGGTGGATGGGTGGCCTAACAGCATAACCACCCCCCTGATTGACGCGATTACCTTTGGGCATCAGGACGTCGTTAATCTTCTTATAGAACACCATGCCAACATCAATCGACTGCACACCAGGCTGAATACCGCACCATTGGACATCGCCAATACCTGGGGATTTACAGAGATTGCGTCCACCTTAAGAAAATCGGGGGCGGTCAGTATCATGGACATTGTTGAAAGCCGGCCCGAGGAATTTGGTGGTTCTATAGTCACTTTCGTGCACAACACCGCTGGCTGGGTTTTACCCGCACAACTGAGCCCCTTCACTAATGAAGAGGGTCTGGAGCTGCGTATCAGCTGTATTGATGGCAAAAACAAGTTCAAGTTACTCTTCACCATTGGACTTTTTGCCAAAAGTCCTCATACCGAATTATTCGTATGCTTGCCTGGCGACTGGCCTCTTACGCAGCAAGGTTTTACCCCCCACAGTCCTTGGGTTTTTCCGGTTGAGTTGCTGTCTCTGCTCGCTCGCCACACGTTCGATGATGGCCCCTTGTCGGAAGGCTTCTTGATTCGTCGTTCCGATGCCATGTATGCCAACCTGGCCTGGCCAGACGAAGTGGATGCTTTCGTGGCCGTGGATAAAGCCTGGGATACGAAAACTGAAAAAGAGACGATCCCCGACGATGAAAAGGTGATGCTCTATGTTTTGGCACCTGTCAAATTCACGAAAAAAGGCGAACCTGACGCAGAAGCATTGCGTGCTCTGATACAACGCAAACGTACAGCCAGTTGGGCGAGTGTGGTCATTCCCGCTCCGGATCCAGGGATACCACAGTAGAAATGCTTGAAAACACATTCTCAAATGACGAAGCGGCCATCACGCCAGCGGATCTGGATCATCTGGAATCCGTCATTGGTAAGAAGCTACCGACGCCCTTTAGAAACCATTACCTCAAGTACAACGGCGGCGTACCGGAGCGGACCTATTGGGTCAGCGAAGATTTTGACGAGCCACTGGAAGTGGTTGCGTTCAAGCCGATTACCGGTGACGACTCCACACTGCTGTCCACCTACCAGTTGATGCTAAAAAAACAGGTACTTCCTGCACACCTCCTGCCTTTCGCGAACGACTGGGGTGGCAACTTCTTTTGCTTGAATCTTGATACGGAGGCCGTTAGTTATTTTACGACTGATAGCTTTGATAGCGACCTAAGCCCTGAAGAGAATCAGGCTCAATCCGAAAAACTGGTCTGCTCGAATTTCCTCCGGTTTGTTCAAGGGTTGATCGGTGAGGAAGATTTGGACGAGGAGTGAATGGGTCAACGCCGCTGTTTAAAAGCCTTGTAGGTAACGTCGTGAAAGCTACAACATCTTGCGTCGTTGCCTACGGCTACGCCAGAATCCGCCGGCTTGTGCGCTTTGGGGCCGGTCGGTAACTTCATTCGTGTCACTGATCGTCAGTGGTCGGGTTTAGTCGCCCGCTGGTAATTGAAGTTGTACAAGCGTCCGTCAGACAGGTATTTCCTACCTGCTTTTGATGGTAGCTGTGCGTAGGGCACCTTTGGGTGCGCCGGCTTCTTCAATTCCCCGGTCCGACTAACCTGCGTACAGCTGCCACCCCTTCGTTTAGTCGGCGAAGTGGTGTCAGCATCACTCAAGGAATTGAAGATCATGTTCAAGGTCACAACTAACCCACCGGACACCGATTCGGTCTCCCCATACGAAAGCCCTGATTCAAAAAAACCCAACGACGCCGCCGAGCGCGCCCTCGACCATCACTTCCCGCCAGCCGAACCAAAACCATCGAAACGCAACGGCCAACTCTTCAGCGTCTGCCCGGGCATCAACACTGAAGCCCTCCTCGCCAACGCCTCGGAAGACCTCTTGTCCATCAGCGCCATCGCCGCCGACCTCGCCGACGATGTGGACGGTTCACGCCGCTCCATAGTCTTGGCGCTCAGCCGCATGGCCGACGGGGTGCATTTGTTGGTGGAGCGAGCGCTGGATCACCTGAATGAGCCGGAAATAGCAGCGATTCTCGCCAGGAAACAAAGCCGAGTCGGCTGATCCGCCAGACAGAAAAAATGGGCACCCAACCTCGTTGGCGTGCCCATTTTTTATCCCGCTAACCCGCTATGCGGGAAGTCGGTGCGTGTTACGGATTAACGCTGTCCTTCAACGATTTGCCCGGCTTGAACGCAACAGTGTTGCTGGCCTTGATTTTGACTGGCTCACCGGTCTGCGGGTTTTTGCCCGTACGTGCCCCGCGATGGCGTTGCAGGAAGGTCCCGAAGCCCACCAGCGTGACGCTGTCTTTGCGGTGCAGAGCGCCGGTGATTTCTTCGAGAACGGCGTTGAGAACGCGATTGGCCTGCTCTTTGGTGAGGTCTGCTTTTTCCGCGATTGCAGCGGCGAGTTCTGGTTTACGCATTAGTGAAGCCCCTTTGACGGTTTTTTGTTGTTATGTCCGTGCTGTTCTCGTTGGAACAGCGCCTAAGGCGCCGCAGGTGCTCTACTCTGCGGCAGACGGGAGTGAGAATGGCACGCGCTTTAGAGCGGCGCCAGTCTCCCCGCGACCTTTGTGGGAGCAAAAGCGGGGTGATTCCGACAGAACGACCGCTATTTACGCCAGCAAGGCCGGAAGCTCTTTGTTCAGAGCGAGTTTTTCCATCACCGCCGCGCCTGTCAGGGCATAGCCCAGCAATTTGCCGGCGCTGTCGCGGCACAACACCTTGATGTCCGCGCCCTGCCCTTCGACCGTCCAGACGCCCTCCGTGCCCCGTGGTGGCGGCGAAACCACCAATGGGCAGACCGGGGTTTTCACGGTGATTGGCATCGGGCCATAACTCACTGCTGTAGGGTTGCTGGCGAGGGTTTGGGCCAGCGCTCTCGCACAGCTCATGAGGGGCATGACGTACAACAGATTCAGCCCATCGACCTCGGCGCAGTCGCCCAAGGCATAGATGTTGGCGTGAGAGGTTTTCAGCTGACGGTCGACCACCACGCCACGGTTGACCTGCAGCCCGGCAGCGGCCGCCAGGTCGATGCGCGGACGCAGACCGATGGCCGACACCACCACATCGCACGGGATGACCTGGCCATCGGACAGATGCGCTTCCAGGCCATCAGCCACTCGTTGCAGGCGATTGAGCACCGGCCCGAGGTGGAAGCGCGCGCCCAGGCTTTCCAGGCCGGCCTGGACCGCAGCGGCCGCCGCTGGGTGCAGCAAGGTCGGCATGACCTGTTCGCACGGTGCAACCAGTTGCACCTCGTAACCACCGAGGATGAGATCGTTGGCGAATTCGCAGCCGATCAAACCGGCGCCCAGCAGCAATACTCGACGCTTGCCGGCCGCAGCCGCGCGAAAGCGTGTGTAGTCTTCAAGATCATTGATCGGGAAAACGGCATCCGCCGCGTCGCCTTCGATCGTCACCCGCACGGTTTCCGCGCCCCACGCCAGGATCAGGTCGCGGTAGATCACCGCTTCTTCGCCGATCCACAGGCGTTTATGGCCCGGATCGATACCGCTGATGCGCGTGTGGGTGCGCACTTCGGCTTTCAATTGCTCGGCCATGGCGCCCGGTTCGGCCATGCTCAGGCCGTCGGCGTCTTTATTCTTGCCGAAGCCGGTGGAGAGCATCGGCTTGGAGTAGGAGCGTCCGTCATCTGCAGTAATCAGCAGCAGCGGGGTTTCGCCATCGAGTTTGCGAAACTCCCGGGCCAGATTGTAGCCAGCCAGCCCAGTGCCGACGATCACGACAGGTGCGTTCATTCCCTTACTCCTTGGATTCTTAGTTGATTTCGATCATTTCGAAATCCATCTTGCCCACGCCGCAGTCCGGGCACAGCCAGTCTTCCGGCACGTCCTGCCACAGCGTGCCCGCCGCAATGCCGTCGTCCGGCCAGCCCTCGGCCTCGTTATAAATCAGGCCGCAGACCACACATTGCCACTTTTTCATTCAGGTATTTCCTCAGGATTCAGGCTTTTGCCGGCGCGAACGGTCGATCGGTGAAGCGTTGCCGTCCGGCTCAGGGCGTTTTGTACTGATCGGACCCGGCAGATGCAAGCCTGTTCGGCGTAACGGCAGGCCGGTCAATCAAAATTGGTGCCTGACATGGTAAGCTCGCCGCCTCATTTGCTGCCAATAATGACTCACTGTGCCGCACTCAAAATCCCCCTCCGCGACACCGATTTGGCTCTCTCGAAGCCAACTGACGCCCCTCCCCGCCACGTCTACGCTCGATTGGCTGTTCGATGAAGGGTCGCTGACCCGGCGCTTGATCCGCCTGTCGAATGATGGCTTCAGCGTCACCCCGCTGTTCGAAGGCTGGCAATCGCTGCGCGCCGACGAATGTGCTGCGTTGGAGCTGGCTGAAGGCAGTGAAGGCTGGGTGCGCGAGGTGTATCTGCGCGGCCATGGTGAAGCTTGGGTTTTTGCGCGCAGCGTGGCGGCGCGTAGTGCGTTGCAGGGCGACGGATTGCATATGGATGAATTGGGCAGCCGCTCTCTGGGCGAATTGCTGTTTTGTGATCAGGCATTCCAGCGCCGGGCCATTGAGGTTTGTCACTATCCTCAAGCATGGTTGCCGATGGAGGCTCAGACGCCTGAACTGTGGGGCCGGCGCTCGCGTTTCGACCGCGGCGCCTTGAGCGTGCTGGTGGCCGAGATCTTCCTGCCGACCTTGTGGAACGCCACCCGCGCCCATCCGGAGAATTGCTGATGTACCAGAGCCTGCTCAAGTCCCTGAACCGCTTGAATCCTCGGGCCTGGGATTTTATTCAGCTGACCCGGATGGACAAGCCGATCGGCATTTATTTGCTGCTATGGCCAACATTGTGGGCACTCTGGATTGCCGGTGAAGGTTCGCCTTCATTGGCCAATATCGTGATTTTCGTGCTCGGCGTGGTACTGACCCGTGCCGGCGGTTGCGTGATCAACGACTGGGCGGACCGTAAGGTCGATGGCCACGTGAAACGCACCGAACAGCGGCCACTGGTGAGCGGCAAGATCAGCTCGAAAGAAGCCTTGGTGTTCTTCGCGGTGCTGATGGGCGTGAGTTTCCTGCTGGTGCTGTGTACTAACGCGACGACTGTGTGGCTGTCGCTGGGCGGCCTGGCCCTGGCATTCACCTATCCATTCATGAAGCGTTACACCTATTACCCGCAAGTGGTGCTGGGCGCGGCGTTCTCCTGGGGCATGCCGATGGCGTTCACCGCCGAAACCGGTGAACTGCCGGCGGCGGCCTGGTTGTTGTGGATCGCCAACCTGTTGTGGACCGTGGGCTACGACACCTATTACGCCATGACCGATCGCGACGATGACCTGAAGATCGGGGTGAAATCCACAGCGATTCTGTTTGGCGACGCGGACAGGGTGATCATTCTGACCCTGCAAGGATTGGCATTGGGGTGCCTGCTGCTGGCGGGTTCGAAATTCCAGCTTGGCGGCTGGTTCCACCTCGGGCTACTGGCGGCGGCGGGTTGTTTTGCGTGGGAGTTCTGGTACACCCGCAGCAAGGACCGGATGCGCTGCTTCCAGGCGTTTTTGCATAACCATTGGGCGGGGTTGGCGATTTTTGTCGGGATTGTGCTGGATTACGCGCAGCGCTGAAGCGACTGACGCCTTCGCGGGCAAGCCTCGCTCCTAAGGGAACGAGGCTGTGGTTCCTGAACTCGCTTACTTCTTAGGTCCGGAGTTGGTGATGACGTGCCAGACATCTTTCATGCCGTCACCCTTCATTTCTCCAGGTTTTTCGTCCTTCATAAACGTATATAGCGGCTTACCGTCATAAGCCCATTGCATCGTGCCGTCATCCCGTTTGATTGGCGTAAATTTGCCTTCGGCCTTGGCGCCTGCCGGGGCCATCATCGGTGGCCAGTTCTTGGCACAATCATCGTTACACATCGACTTGCCGCCGGTGTCCTTGTCGAACGTGTAAACGGTCATACCCTTGTGGTCGACCATCATGTCGCCTTTCATCATCGCCGGTTCGGCGGCGAAAGCCATCGTCGGAAAAATCAAGGCAGTGGTCAGCATCAGGGTTTTGAAGGAAAAAGTGTGCGATGTCATGGAAACCTTCCTTTTGTGGTTGTCAGGATTCGGACTTAGAGCTTAGTTCAGGATCACGACAATCGCAGGACGGCTAAAATACTGTCACACGACTGCAATAATTCCGTTATCTAATGCGGCGCAAGACAGTTAAATGACAAGAGGATTAACGCATGGTTGGCAGGAGCATTCTGATCGTCGACGACGAAGCGCCCATTCGCGAAATGATCGCCGTTGCGTTGGAAATGGCCGGCTATGACTGCCTGGAGGCGGAGAACTCGCAGCAGGCCCATGCCATTATCGTCGACCGTAAACCGGACCTGATCCTCCTCGACTGGATGCTGCCCGGCACCTCCGGCATCGAGCTGGCCCGGCGTCTCAAGCGCGATGAGCTGACCGGGGATATCCCGATCATCATGCTCACGGCCAAGGGCGAAGAGGACAACAAGATCCAGGGCCTGGAAGTCGGCGCTGACGACTACATCACCAAACCATTTTCCCCACGAGAGCTGGTGGCGCGCCTGAAAGCCGTGCTGCGCCGCGCCGGCCCGACCGATGGCGAATCGCCGATCGAAGTTGGCGGTCTGCTGCTGGACCCGATCAGCCACCGCGTGACCATCGACGGCAAGCCTGCCGAGATGGGCCCGACCGAATACCGTTTGCTGCAATTTTTCATGACCCACCAGGAACGTGCCTACACCCGCGGCCAGTTGCTGGATCAGGTCTGGGGCGGCAATGTCTATGTCGAAGAGCGCACGGTCGATGTGCACATCCGTCGCCTGCGCAAAGCCCTCGGCGACGCCTACGAAAATCTGGTACAAACCGTGCGCGGCACTGGTTACCGGTTTTCCACCAAGGCCTGAAAACTCGCTGACAAGGACGCATATTTTCCGTGAACCAAAACTGGCATGGCACCCTGATTCGCCACATGCTGTTGCTGGTCACCGCCTGCCTGGTGATCGGCCTGATTTCCGGCTACTACGGCTGGAGCCTCGCCGTGGGCCTGGGCCTTTACCTGGCGTGGACCCTCAAGCAGTTGCTGCGCTTGCATGAATGGCTGCGCCAGCACCAACCCGATGAAGCACCTCCCGACGGCTACGGCCTGTGGGGTGAAGTGTTCGACAGCATCTACCACCTGCAACGCCGCGACCAACGGGTGCGCGGGCGCCTGCAAGCGGTGATCGACCGGGTTCAGGAATCCACCGCTGCGCTGAAAGATGCGGTGATCATGCTCGACAGCGACGGCAACCTGGAATGGTGGAACCGCGCCGCCGAAACCCTGCTCGGTCTCAAGACCCCTCAGGACAGTGGCCAGCCAGTGACCAACCTGGTGCGCCATCCGCGCTTCAAGGAATACTTCGAGCAGGACAGCTACGCCGAGCCGTTGGAAATTCCTTCGCCGATCAATGATCGCCTGCGTATTCAGTTGTACATCACCCGCTACGGCAACAACGAACACTTGATGCTGGTGCGCGACGTGACGCGTATCCATCAGCTGGAACAGATGCGCAAAGACTTCATCGCCAACGTGTCCCACGAGCTGCGCACGCCGCTGACGGTGATCTGCGGCTACCTGGAGACCCTGCTCGACAACGTCGAGGAAGTGAACCCGCGCTGGACCCGTGCCCTGCAGCAAATGCAGCAGCAAGGCGGGCGCATGCAGACCTTGCTTAACGACTTGCTGTTGCTGGCCAAGCTTGAAGCCACCGACTACCCCTCGGACAACCAGCCAGTGGCCATCGACGGCTTGTTGCAATCGATCAAGAGTGACGCACAGCAACTGTCCGCTCAGCGTAACCAGAAGATCACGCTGGAAGCCGACCCGACGATTCTGCTCAAGGGCAGCGAAGCCGAATTGCGTAGCGCGTTCTCCAACCTGGTGTTCAACGCAGTGAAGTACACCCCGGCCGAGGGCAATATCCGCATTCGCTGGTGGGGTGATGATCAAGGCGCACACCTGAGCGTGCAGGATTCGGGGATTGGCATCGACAGCAAACACTTGCCGCGCCTGACTGAACGCTTCTACCGCGTCGACTCCAGCCGCAACTCCAACACCGGCGGCACCGGGCTGGGGCTGGCCATCGTCAAACATGTGTTGCTGCGCCACCGGGCGCGCATGGAAATCAGCAGTGTGCCGGGCCACGGCAGCACGTTTACCTGCCATTTCGCCCCGGCGCAGGTGACTAAATCTCAGGTCATCAGCACTACCGACTGATACCGGCCAGCACTCGCCACTAGGCAATCACTCAGTCAGCCGCTACATTGGCTGACTTGTGCCTGCCCTTCAGGCGCACTTTTTTCTTTCCTTTCGAATACACGGAACCCGCAAAACTCCATCATGGACCCATCCCCTGGCTTGACCCTCGCGACACTCTTCGCCGATTTCGGCATGATTCTTTTTGCTCTGATCCTGGTTTTGCTCAACGGCTTTTTCGTTGCGGCGGAATTTGCCATGGTCAAATTGCGCTCGACCCGGGTCGAGGCCATCGCTGATAAAAACGGCTGGCGCGGACACATTCTGCGCACCGTTCACAGTCAGCTCGACGCGTACCTCTCTGCCTGTCAGCTGGGTATCACCCTCGCCTCCCTGGGCCTTGGCTGGGTCGGTGAACCGGCGTTCGCTCACCTCCTCGAACCGGTGCTGAGCGCTGTAGGCGTAGAGTCCGCCGAAGTGGTCAAGGGCGTATCGTTCTTCACCGCGTTCTTCATCATTTCGTACCTGCACATCGTGGTCGGCGAACTGGCCCCCAAATCCTGGGCCATCCGCAAACCCGAGCTGCTGTCGCTCTGGACAGCCGTGCCGCTGTACCTGTTCTACTGGGCCATGTACCCGGCCATTTACCTGCTCAACGCCAGTGCCAACACGATCCTGCGGATCGCCGGCCAAGGTGAACCCGGCCCGCATCACGAGCACCATTACAGCCGCGAAGAACTGAAACTGATCCTGCACTCCAGCCGTGGCCAGGACCCGAGCGACCAAGGCATGCGCGTTTTGGCCTCGGCGGTGGAAATGGGCGAGCTGGAAGTGGTCGACTGGGCCAACTCCCGGGAAGACCTGGTGACGCTGGAGTTCAACGCGCCACTCAAGGAAATCCTGGCGATGTTCCGTCGCCACAAGTTCAGCCGCTACCCGGTGTATGACAGTGAGCGCCAGGAGTTCGTCGGCCTGCTGCACATCAAGGATTTGCTGCTGGAACTGGCGGCCCTGGATCACATTCCCGAGTCGTTCAACCTCGCCGAACTGACCCGCCCGCTGGAGCGCGTGTCTCGTCACATGCCGCTGTCGCAGCTGCTGGAACAGTTCCGCAAGGGCGGCTCGCATTTCGCTGTGGTCGAGGAAGCCGACGGCAACATCATCGGCTACCTGACCATGGAAGACGTGCTGGAAGTGCTGGTAGGCGACATTCAGGACGAACACCGCAAGGCCGAACGCGGAATCCTCGCGTATCAGCCGGGCAAACTGCTGGTGCGGGGCGATACGCCGCTGTTCAAGGTTGAACGCCTGCTGGGCATCGATCTGGACCACATCGAAGCCGAAACCCTCGCCGGGCTGGTCTACGAAACCCTGAAACGGGTGCCGGAAGAGGAAGAAGTGCTGGAAGTCGAAGGCTTGCGCATCATCATCAAGAAGATGAAAGGGCCGAAGATTGTTTTGGCCAAGGTGTTGATGCTGGATTAATGCCCTGATCCAGATCCGCGTCGATCCCTTCGCGGGCAAGCCCGCTCCCACAAGGATTTGCCCAGGACCTGTGGGAGCGGGCTCGCCCGCGATGGCGTTGGGTCAGGCAACCTCTCACTGCTTGCCCAACGCAAAATTGGGCAACGCGCCTACCGGTTGATTGAACTGGTACGGAATCGACACCAGCCCCAACCCGGTATTGCGCTGCACCACGAAGTGCAGGTGCGGGCCGCTGCTATTGCCGGTGTTGCCCGACAGCGCCAGCGCACTGCCCACCACCACTCGCTGACCTTCCCGTACGCTGACCGAGCCTTTCTTGAGGTGCAGGTACACGCCCATGGTCCCGTCATCGTGCAACACCCGCACGAAGTTGCCCGACGGATCATTGCCGCGCCCAGTCTGGCCATTTTCGGTTTTCACCACCATCCCGCCGCGCGCCGCGATGATCGGCGTGCCTTCGGGCATGGCAATGTCCATCGCATAACGGTTCTTCGGCCCGTAATGGCTATATTGGCCATTGGCGCCCTGACTCAGCCGAAACGGCCCACCACGCCAGGGCAACGGATATCGATAGGTCATGGCGGACCCTGCAGGGTCGCCCAGGGAATATTCGAACCTCGGGGTATACGTCAGCGGCCTTCCGGCCTTCGTCGCCTTGAGCAGCGCCAGACGAATGTTACTGCGCGCCGGTAGAACACGACGAATCGGTCGGCTCGGCGCGCCGCTGACGTTATTCAACCCGGCAAAACTCAGCTCGATCTCGACCGGCGCATACAGATCGTTGCGCACAAACACACTGTCCATGCCCCTCTGCTTCTTGATATCGAGGTACACCTGCCGCTCAAGGCGCTCGACCATCCGGTCCCGAAAAACGAACACCTTCGCGCCTTTGGTGGGGCGGTCGCTGTAAGAGACCACGCCACTGGCATTGGTGGACCTGTAGATCGTCATGGCCACAACCGAGGTGGAGGCCATGAACAGACCACAGAAAAACAGCAGGCGCGCGAGCATGGGCAAGATTCTGTCGAGTAAGGCCTGGAAAGGAGCCTAGCAGCTGAAATGGACCAGCGTTGTCGGCAGATGTTTCAAATGATCGTTCCCACGCTCTGCGTGGGAATGCAGCAAAGGACGCTCTGCGTCCCATCCGAAGCGGACGCGGAGCGTCCGGGGAGGCATTCCCACGCAGAGCGTGGGAACGATCAGCGGTACATGTTACGCACCCGGTACGAAATGCTTCTGCGCGGTGCCACGGGCGATCAGACGGGAGATGTAGTCGAGCTTCTGTGCATCCTGGTCGACAAAGCGGAAGGTCAGTTGCAGCCATTCGCTGTCAGGTTTCGGCTCGTGGGCGACGATGGCATGCAGATAGCCGTTGAGACGGGCGATTTCGGCATTGTCGCCCTGCTCCAGGTCGAGTACGGCGCTGTCGAGGACTTGCGGCAGGGTGTCGGTGCGTTTCACCACCAGCAGCGCTTCCTTGATGCTCAAGGCTTTGATCACGCATTGCTGGGTGCCGCTCGGCAGGCGCAGTTGGCCTTGGCCACGGCCGCCAGCCGATGCGGCGGAGGCAGCAGGTGCCTTGACCGGCGGGCTGTTAAGCAGGCCGCGAGACGGTGCGGCTGCCGGGGCTGGTGCGGCAGCGGCAGGTCTGGCGAATGGGTTGACCGGTGCCGCCGATGGCGCGACCACGGCTGCCTTGCCGCCAGTGAGCGCGCTAAGGGAGTCGTTGCCGAACGCCGAGTTCATTTTGGTCGGAGCACCGTTCATCAAGGTGTCGAGTTTGCCGACCTTGTTCAGCGCCTGTTTGACCTTGGTCAGCAGCTGTTCGTTGGTGAACGGTTTGCTGACGTAGCCGGAAACCCCGGCCTGAATCGCCTGGACGACGTTCTCTTTGTCGCCACGGCTGGTGACCATCACGAACGGCATGGTTTTGAGGTTGTCCTGCTCGCGGCACCAGGTCAGCAGCTCAAGACCGGACATTTCCGGCATTTCCCAGTCGCACAGAACCAGGTCGAACGCTTCTTTGGCCAGCATGGCCTGGGCCTTTTTACCGTTGACTGCATCTTCGGTCCGGATTCCCGGGAAGTAGTTGCGCAGGCACTTCTTTACCAGGTCACGAATGAACGCCGCATCGTCCACGACCAACACACTAATCTTGCTCATCCAACACCCCTTTAAAAATCCCGGCAAGCATAACGCTGGCTGATGGCACTTTGCCAAAACTCTTCAGTCACGCCGGGACTTTTCGTTCGCGGGTGCTGCTTTTCAATTCTTCAATTCGAAAGCCACGCAAACAAAAACGCCCGGCCAAAGGGCCGGGCGCTTTCCTAGGGGCAGTCTTACTTATCGTCAGCTTTGCCCGGAACATTAGCGGTTTCGGCACTTGTGCCTTCAACTTCTTCCTTCATGCGCTTGAGGCCCAGGTGACGTACGTCGGTGCCGCGCACCAGGTAAATCACCAGTTCCGAGATATTGCGCGCGTGGTCGCCGATCCGCTCCAGGGAACGCAGCACCCAGATAATGCTCAAGACCCGCGAGATAGAGCGCGGGTCTTCCATCATGTAGGTGGCGAGTTCACGCAGTGCGGTCTTGTATTCGCGGTCGATGATCTTGTCGTATTGCGCCACCGACAATGCCAGGTCGGCGTCGAAGCGGGCAAACGCATCCAAGGCATCGCGAACCATGTTGCGCACCTGGTCGCCGATGTGGCGAACCTCGACGTAACCGCGCGGCGCTTCGCCTTCTTCGCACAACTGAATGGCACGACGGGCGATCTTGGTAGCTTCGTCGCCGATGCGCTCCAGGTCGATCACCGACTTGGAGATGCTGATGATCAAACGCAAGTCCGACGCCGCCGGCTGACGACGAGCCAGAATGCGCAGGCATTCTTCGTCGATGTTGCGTTCCATCTGGTTGATCTGGTCGTCGATCTCGCGCACTTGCTGGGCCAGGCCAGAGTCGGCCTCGATCAGCGCGGTCACCGCGTCGTTGACCTGCTTTTCCACCAGCCCGCCCATGGCCAGGAGGTGGCTGCGCACTTCCTCGAGCTCAGCGTTGAACTGCGCGGAGATGTGATGGGTAAGGCCTTCTTTACTAATCATGTTGGCGTCCTTGGAGCGTCCGGTAAGGTGCGGTGGACCGCAGCGTCAGTTCAGTGAGCAACAACAGCTTCCTAGCCGTAACGACCGGTAATGTAGTCTTCGGTCTGCTTCTTCGCCGGATTGGTGAACAGGGTATCGGTGTCGCCGAATTCCACCAGTTTGCCCATGTACATGAACGCCGTGTAGTCGGAAACCCGCGCGGCCTGTTGCATGTTGTGGGTCACGATAACAATGGTGAACTTCGATTTCAGTTCGTAGATCAGCTCTTCGACTTTCAGCGTGGAGATCGGGTCGAGTGCCGAGCACGGTTCGTCGAGCAGCAGCACTTCTGGTTCCACGGCGATGGTGCGGGCAATCACCAGACGTTGCTGCTGACCACCGGACAGGCCGAGTGCCGACTCGTGCAGACGGTCTTTGACCTCATCCCACAGCGCCGCGCCTTTCAACGCCCACTCGACGGCTTCGTCGAGGATGCGTTTCTTGTTGATACCCTGGATGCGCAGACCGTAAACCACGTTTTCGTAGATGGTTTTCGGGAACGGGTTGGGCTTCTGGAACACCATGCCGACCCGGCGACGCAGCTCGGCCACGTCCTCGCCCTTGCGGTAGATGTTGTTACCGTAGAGGTTGATCGCGCCTTCGACGCGGCAGCCGTCCACCAGGTCGTTCATGCGGTTGAAGGTGCGCAGCAGCGTGGACTTGCCGCAGCCGGACGGGCCGATGAAGGCGGTCACGCGCTGTTTCGGGATGTTCATGCTGACGTCGAACAGCGCTTGTTTCTCGCCGTAGAACAGGCTCAGGCCCGGTACTTCGATGGCCACGGTTTCCTGCTCGAGGCTCAGGCTCTGTTTGTCGCGGCCCAGGGCCGACATGTTGATGCCGTGAGTGTGTGCTTCGTGCTGCATGGGAGGCTCCCCTGTGCTAACAAATTCGGTTCGTTGAACCGCTGGCTTGGTGTTCGGGCCAGCGGCTTACTCAAAATCTCTGTCTGACGCCGGTCCCTGTGGGAGCTGGCTTGCCTGCGAAGGCATCACTGCGGTGCCTCTGATACACCGCGTCGTTCGCATCGCAGGCAAGCCAGCTCCCACAAGGGACAGCGGCGACCCATTAACTTAGCTATCCAGCGCTTTGTATTTTTCGCGCAGATGGTTACGGATATAAACGGCCGACAAGTTGAGCGTGGCAATCACCAGCACCAGCAGCAATGCAGTGGCATACACCAGCGGCCGCGCGGCTTCGACGTTCGGGCTCTGGAAGCCGACGTCATAAATGTGGAAGCCCAAGTGCATGATCTTCTGGTCCAGGTGCAAGTACGGGTAGTTGCCATCCAGCGGCAGCGACGGCGCCAGTTTCACCACACCCACCAGCATCAGCGGCGCCACTTCACCGGCGGCACGGGCCACGGCGAGGATCATGCCGGTCATCATCGCCGGGCTGGCCATCGGCAGCACGATCTTCCACAAAGTCTCGGCCTTGGTCGCGCCAAGAGCCAACGAGCCTTCGCGAACGGTACGAGGAATCCGCGCCAGGCCTTCTTCGGTGGCCACGATCACCACCGGCACCGCCAGCAGCGCCAGGGTCAGCGAGGCCCAGAGCAGGCCCGGCGTACCGAAGGTCGGCGCCGGCAGTGCTTCAGGGAAGAACAACCGGTCGACCGAACCGCCGAGCACGTAGACGAAGAAGCCCAGACCGAACACGCCGTAAACGATGGCTGGAACACCCGCCAGGTTGTTCACCGCGATGCGGATCAGCCGGGTCATTGGCCCTTGCCGTGCATATTCACGCAGGTAAACCGCCGCCAGCACGCCGAATGGCGTCACGATCATCGCCATGATCAATGTCATCATCACGGTGCCGAAAATCGCCGGGAAAATCCCGCCTTCGGTGTTGGCTTCACGCGGGTCATCACTGAGGAATTCCCAGACCTTGCTGAAGTAGAAGCCGATCTTGGTGAAGGTGCCCATGGCGTTCGGCTGGTAGGCGTGAACCACTTTACCAATGCCGATTTCGACTTCTTTACCGTTTGCGTCGCGAGCGGTCAGGCTGTCGCGGTTGAATTGAGCATGCAGATCATTCAGGCGCGCTTCGATTTCCTGATAACGCGCATTCAGCTCGGCGCGCTCGGACTCGAGGTCCGCTTGGGCGGCAGCGTCGAGACGGCCGGCCAGTTCCAGTTTGCGACCGTGCAGACGCACACGTTCGAGACCGGCGTTGATTGCGCCGATGTCGACCTTTTCCAAGGTCTTGAGCTGTGCGGCGAGCTGGTTGACGCGATCCACGCGCGTCTGCAACTCAGGCCATGCGGCCTCGCCTTCAGCAATGACTTTGCCGTCCTGCTTAACGTTGACCAGGTAGCCGTAGAAGTTGCCCCACTCGCGACGCTCGATAGCCATCAGCTCGGGTGGAGTCTTCTGGTTGGTCAGCCACTCGCCGACAATCCAGGTGAAGTCAGTGCCGTTCAGATCACGGTTGCCGACCTTGATCAGCTCGCGAGTCATGAACTCCGGGCCCTGATCGGGCACCGGCAGGCCAGCGCTTTTCAGGCGCTCGCGTGGCACTTCTTCCTTCTGCACCACTTCGCCGATGACGAGGTGATTGGCTTGGCCTGGCACGTCGTAACTGGCGTGGATCAGGTCCGCCGGCCAGAAGTGACCCAGACCGCGCACGGCAATCACCGCCAGCAGGCCAATGGTCATGATGACCGCAATGGACACCGCGCCACCGCTGATCCAGACGCCGGGGGCGCCGCTCTTGAACCATCCATTCAGGGAGTTCTGTTTCACAGACTTCTACCTTTCTTAAAGCGACGAGTATTTCTTGCGCAGACGCTGACGAATCAGTTCCGCGAGGGTGTTCATGACGAAGGTGAACAACAGCAGCACCAGCGCCGAGAGGAACAGCACGCGGTAGTGGCTGCCGCCGACTTCCGACTCAGGCATTTCCACCGCGACGTTGGCCGCCAGGGTGCGCAGGCCTTCGAACAGGTTCATTTCCATGACCGGGGTGTTACCGGTGGCCATCAGCACGATCATGGTTTCACCGACCGCACGACCCATGCCGATCATCAGCGCGGAGAAAATGCCCGGGCTGGCGGTGAGGATCACCACGCGGGTCATGGTCTGCCACGGCGTGGCACCGAGGGCCAGGGAGCCCAGGGTCAGGCCGCGAGGCACGCTGAACACGGCGTCTTCGGCGATGGAGTAGATGTTCGGAATGACCGCGAAGCCCATGGCCAGACCGACTACCAGAGCGTTGCGCTGGTCGTAGGTAATCCCCAGGTCGTGGGAGATCCACATGCGCATGTCGCCGCCGAAGAACCAGGTTTCCATGTACGGGCTCATGTACAGCGACAACCAGCCCACAAACAGAATTACCGGAATCAGGATCGCGCTTTCCCAGCCGTCCGGCACTTTCAGGCGGATGGATTCAGGCAGGCGACTGAAGGTGAAACCGGCGACCAGGATGCCAATTGGCATCAACAGCAGCAGACTGAAAATCCCCGGCAAATGACCTTCCACATACGGCGCCAGGAACAGGCCGGCGAAGAAGCCGAGGATCACCGTCGGCATCGCTTCCATCAGCTCGATCACCGGCTTGACCTTGCGACGCATGCCCGGAGCCATGAAGTACGCGGTGTAGATCGCAGCGGCCACGGCCAGTGGCGCGGCCAGCAGCATCGCGTAGAACGCAGCTTTCAGGGTACCGAAGGTCAGCGGCGAGAGGCTCAGCTTGGGTTCGAAGTCGGTGTTGGCGGCGGTCGATTGCCAGACGTATTTAGGCTCGTCGTAGTTCTCGTACCAGACCTTGCTCCACAACGCGCTCCACGAGACTTCCGGGTGTGGGTTGTCGAGCAGCAACGGTTGCAGCTTGCCGCCCTGCTCCACGATCACGCGGTTGGCCCGTGGCGACATGCCGAAAAGGCCTTGGCCGTCGACCACCTGATCCACCAGTAAAGTGCGGTGAGCGGTGCTGTGGAACACGCCGAGTTTGCCAGACGCGTCGAGGGCAACGAAGCCTTTGCGACGCTCTTCGGCGGTGATTTCAACGATCGGCGTAGTGCCCATCTGGAAGGTACGAATCTGCTTCAGACGCTGCTCGCCATCTGGATCGCGAGCCATGAACCATTGGGCGAGACCGCCCTTGGAGTCACCAACGATCAGCGAGATACCGCCCAACAATTGTGTAATAGCAGTGACTTCGGAATTGCCGTCTTCAAGCAATTTGTAGCGCCCGTTGAGGCTCTTGTCGCGCAGACTGAAAACGTCGGCCTGAGCGCGACCATTGACCACGTACAACCACTGCTGACGCGGGTCGATGAAGATGTTCTTCACCGGCTCGGTCATTTGCGGCAGCTCAACGCGCTTCTGCTCGTTGGTGACTTCGCCGGTCATCATGTTTTCTTCGCTGGTCAGCGACAGTACATGCAGCTGCGCGGCCGTGGAGCCAGCCAGCAGCAGGGTCGAATCGGCAGCGTTGAGGCTGACGTGCTCCAGAGCACCGCCCGCCTCGTTCAGCACGATTGGCGTTTCGCCGTACGGGTATTCAATGGCCGGCGAGATGGTTTTCTTGCCATCCGGGTAGCTGACTTTATACGTGTGACGGAACACCAGCGCCTGACCGTTGGACAAACCCACCGCCACCAATGGCTGGCCAGGTTGATCTTCACCGATGGAGGTTACGCTGGTGCCAGCCGGAATCGGCAGGTCGACGCGGCGCAGTTCGGCGCCAGTGTCGATATCAAAGAACAATGCCTGGCCCTTGTCGGAAACCCGCATGGCGACCTGGTTCTGCTCTTCGAGGGAAATCATCAGCGGCTTGCCGGCGTCTTGCATCCAGGCGGGCGTGATGGCGTCTTTGGCGGTCAGGTCCGCACCCTGGAACAGCGGCGCGACGACATAACCGAGGAAGAAAAAGATCAGGGTGATCGCGCCAAGAACGGCGAGGCCGCCCACGAGGACGTACCAGCGGGTCAGGCGATCTTTCAGCGCACGAATACGGCGCTTGCGTTGCAGCTCAGGCGTATTGAAGTCAATTCGCTTGGGGGGATTTGTAGTCATGGTGGAGTTGGCCAGATCATTCATGCGCACACCCTAGCGATCCTGTATGACAGAAAGATGACAATGCAGTGACGCAACAAATCCGCCGTCGGGAGAATCCGGCAGCGGAGTAAAAATTGGGGGGGTGTAGGAGCTGTCGAGGGAACCGAGGCTGCGATCTTTTGATCTTGCAGTTGGAAAGCCAGATCAAAAGATCGCAGCCTCGTTTCACTCGACAGCTCCTACACAGGTCCGGGTTTAGCCCGGACCTAGGGTTTTACTTTTTTGCGACGTTACCGCCTTCCTGCAGACCCAGGTCAGCCAGTGCTTTTGCAGCAACCTTGGCTGGCAGCGGGATGTAGCCGTCTTTCACAACCACTTCCTGACCCTGTTTGGACAGAATCAGTTTCACGAACTCGGCTTCCAGCGGGGCCAGAGGCTTGTTCGGGGCCTTGTTGACGTAAACGTAGAGGAAACGCGACAGCGGATACTTGCCGTTCAGGGTGTTTTCTTCGGTGTCTTCGATGAAGTCAGTGCTGCCTTTCTTGGCCAGGGCCACGGTTTTCACGCTGGCGGTCTTGTAGCCGATGCCCGAGTAACCGACGCCATTCAGCGAGGAGCTGATCGACTGTACGACCGAAGCCGAGCCTGGTTGTTCGTTGACGTTAGGTTTGTAGTCGCCTTTGCACAGGGCTTCTTCTTTGAAGTAGCCGTAAGTGCCGGATACCGAGTTACGACCGAACAGCTGAACCGGCTTATTGGCCAGGTCGCCGGTCACGCCCAGGTCACCCCAGGTTTTCACGTCGGTTTTACCGCCACACAGGCGCGTCGAAGAGAAGATCGCGTCGACCTGTTCCATGGTCAGGTGCTTGATCGGGTTGTCTTTGTGTACGAACACCGCCAAGGCATCCACAGCAACCGGGATAGCGGTTGGCTTGTAGCCATACTTGGTTTCGAAGGCTTGCAGTTCGTTGTCCTTCATCTTACGGCTCATCGGGCCCAGGTTAGCGGTGCCTTCAGTCAGCGCAGGTGGCGCGGTAGAAGAACCGGCAGCCTGAATCTGGATGTTTACGTTCGGGTATTCTTTTTTGTAGTTCTCAGCCCACAGGGTCATGAGGTTAGCCAGGGTATCGGAGCCGACGCTGGACAGGTTGCCCGACACACCAGTGGTCTTGGTGTAGCTCGGGATAGCAGGGTCAACAGCGGCAACCGCGTTGGCAGTCGCAACGCCAGCAGCGACAAAAGTCATTGCCGCCATCAAACGCTTCAGTTTCATGCCTTACTCCTAGCAGATAGGTGTGTTAAGTCGGGGCCAAGTATCAGCAGGCCGTGTGAACACTCTATGGCTGAAATATGACAATTGGATGAAAGGCCAGCATCTAGCGATAGATCGTTCCCACGCTCTTCGTGGGAATGCATCTCGGGACGCTCTGCGTCCCATTCAAAAGCGGACGCAGAGCGTCCATGGCGGCATTCCCACGCAGAGCGTGGGAACGATCGGTTACAAGGTTAGCGCCCTTTCTTCCAGAGATACGCCCCTACCAAAATCCCAACGCCGCAAATGATCGCCACATAATAGGCAGGCCCCATCGGGCTTTCCTTCAGCAGCAACGTCACCACCATCGGCGTCAGGCCACCGAAAATCGCGTAAGCCAGGTTGTAGGAAAACGACAACCCGCTGAACCGCACCACCGCCGGGAAGGCTTTGACCATCACATACGGCACCGCACCGATGGTCCCGACCAGCAGACCGGTCAGGGCATACATCGGGAACAGCCAGTCGGGATGGTTGAACAGGCTGTGATAGAACGTCCACGAACTGATCAGCAGCGCGGCGCTACCGAACACGAACACCCGGCCAGCGCCGAAGCGGTCAGCCAGAGTACCGGAGGCTACACAGCCCAGGCTCAGGAACACGATGGCCAGGCTGTTGGCCTGCAACGCGGTAGTCGGCGAGAAGTGGTAAACGGTCTGCAGCACGGTCGGCGTCATGAGGATGATCACGATGATGCCGGCGGACAGCAGCCAGGTCAGCAGCATGGAAATCAGGATCGCACCGCGATGGTCGCGCAACACGGCGCGCAGCGGCACTTCCTCGGCCAGGGCCTTGCGCAATTGAAGCTCGGCGAACACCGGAGTTTCGTGGAGCCAACGGCGCAGGTAGACCGAGAACAGGCCAAACACACCGCCCAGCAGGAACGGGATCCGCCAGGCGTAATCCGAAACTTCAACCGGTGTGTAAATGCTGTTGATCGCGGTGGCGACCAATGAGCCCAAAAGAATACCGGCGGTCAGACCGCAGGTCAGCGTGCCGCAGGCATAACCGATGTGCCGCTGTGGCACGTGTTCGGAAACGAATACCCAAGCCCCCGGCACTTCACCGCCAATCGCCGCGCCCTGGATCACCCGCATCAGCAGCAACAGGATCGGCGCCCACATACCAATCTGCGCATAAGTCGGCAGCAAGCCCATGATCAGGGTCGGCACTGCCATCATGAAAATGCTCAAGGTGAACATCTTCTTGCGCCCCAGCAGATCACCGAAGTGCGCCATGACGATGCCACCCAGCGGCCGCGCCAGGTAGCCAGCGGCGAAGATGCCGAAAGTCTGCATCAGGCGCAGCCACTCGGGCATGTCGGCAGGAAAGAACAGCTTGCCGACCACCGTGGCAAAGAACACAAAGATGATGAAGTCGTAAAACTCCAGCGCGCCGCCCAGGGCAGACAGCGATAACGTCTTATAGTCGTTGCGGGTCAGCGGACGTGCGGATTGGTTGGGCTGCGCGATGCTCGAGGGCGCTGTGGTCATGGCAAGGGCTTCTCTTATAGTCGGATCTGCAACCTCGACAACGCTGGCTGAGGCTTGGGCAGGTTCGGCACGATAGCAAATTGTTCAAAAAAGCACATAGAGGCGCGTATTTGACGGTCAAAATGAGAACCGGACGGTCGTCTCGGAGTCTACCGATCGATATACTCGTAACATTGCAACGGCTTGTAAGGGGTTGCTGTGCGAAACCGTCGTTGGCATCCGTCAGCCGATTTCGCAGAGTTTCCCTTTAGGCGCCTTACGAAAAACGTGACGAACGTAGTATGTTCGGGGCTGAATCGTTTTTCCAAGGCTCCAGTGCGCAAAGTCGCCGAGCGAAGGTCAGGCAAGGCAAAAACAGGCGAGGACGCGGAGTTTGCTGCTGTAAATGAGCGTCCGAGCCTGTTTTTAACGCAGCATGACCGAGCGCAGGCACTTTGCGCGCGGAGCCGTAAGACGGCTATTCACCCGCTACATACATGAAGAGTCACGGGTCAGAGGCACCCCCGGCATGATAGAGCTCGAACAAGAAGATCCAATCCCGCAAGGCGACCTGGCCCTGCAAATCACCGCGCTTCCGCGCGAAACCAATGGCTTTGGCGATATTTTCGGCGGCTGGCTGGTGGCGCAGATGGATTTGGCTGGCACCGCAATGGCCAGCAAGGTCGCCGGTGGTCGCGTGGCCACCGTAGCGATCGATCGCATGGCGTTCCTGGTGCCGGTAGCGGTGGGTGCTCAGCTCTCCTTCTATACCCAGGCCCTGGAAATCGGCCGCAGCTCGATTCAGATGATGGTCGAAGTCTGGAGCGACGATCCACTGTCCAGCGAATGGCGTAAAGTGACCGAAGCAGTCTTCGTGTTTGTCGCCATCGACGGCAGCGGCCGCACTCGCTCGGTTCCGCCTAGAGCTCGTTAAACCGGAGCCCGTAAAAAAAGTGGGCGTTAAACCCGGCGACCGTTTTGCGGTCCATTGCAGTCCTGTTCCTGATCGAGAGTTGCCCCATGAGCACGCCCAACGTTGAAGCCGTGAAACTGGATGAACTGAACTGCTGGCGCATCCGCCACGGTCAGGCCGAATTGCTGGTGGCCCAGCAAGGCGCGCACATCCTCAGTTATCAATTGGCTGGCGAACCGCCGCTGATCTGGCTCAACGACGAGGCGGTGTTCAAGACTGGCAAGAGTATCCGCGCCGGCGTGCCGGTGTGCTGGCCATGGTTCGGCAACCTGTCGCGCAACCCGCAGAGCGTCCAGGCCATGCGCGTCAGCCAGGAACCGTCGACCGCTCATGGTCTGGTGCGGGCGATGGACTGGGAACTGGGCGGCATCGAAACCGAGGGCGAAAGCCTGAAAGTGGAATTCGTCCTGCCCTACCCCGAAGGCGGTCTGCCGGGATGGCCGCATCAGGTGGACTTGAAACTGAGCATTCGTCTGGATGAGCAGTTGCATATCAGCCTGACGAGCGAAAACAAGGGCGCCGAACCCGTCACGATCAGCCAGGCATTGCACAGCTATTTCGCGGTCAGCGATGTGCGCAACGTGCACGTTGAAGGGCTGGATGGCTTGAGCTATATCGAAACGCTGGACGACTGGAAAACCGTCACCCAGACCGGTGATCTGCGTTTTACCGGCGAGACCGACCGCATCTATCTCAATACCCCACCGAAGCTGAGCATCGTTGACCCGCACTGGGAACGACGCATCGAACTGACCAGCAGCGGTTCGCGCTCTGCGGTGATCTGGAACCCCTGGATCGACCGCGCCGCAGCGTTCAGCGACATGGCCGACGATGGCTGGCAGCGCATGCTATGCATTGAAACGGCGAATGTGATGGGTGATGTGGTGACGCTGGCACCAGGAGTGAGCCACACCCTGGGCGTGAGCATCGGTAGCAAGCCTTTATAGCAACACCGTAAACCAATGTAGGAGCGAGCCTGCTCGCGATGAGGCCATAACATCCAACATCAATGTTGACTGTTAAACCGCCATCGCGAGCAGGCTCGCTCCCACAGTTGGTTAGTGCCGACCTGACTGGCGCGCTACAAATCCGACTCTTTGACCACCCGCACCTGCGCGGCATCCAGCGCATACGCCGCATCCGCCAGGTCGTTGTTGACCTTCTCGATCTTCAGCGTGCCGGTCACCCACAGCGGCGTGTAGATGTCATTCAGCTTCAAGCCTTTTGGATAACGCACCAGCACCAACTGGTTAGGTGGCGGTGGCGGCACGTGGATGCAAGCGCCGGGATACGGCACAAGGAAGAACAGCGTGCTGTGACCCTTGGCGTCGGATTCCAGCGGTACCGGATAACCGCCAATGCGGATGTGTTTGTCGTTCATCGACGGCACGGTTTTGGTCGAGTACATCACCGCCGGCAAGCCCTTGCTCTGCTTCATGCCACCCTTTTGGGTAAAGGTGCCGTTGGCTTCGGGGGAGTTGTGGTCGATTTCGGGCATGGCCTCGAGGGCTTTCTGGTCCGACTTGGGCATCAGTTCGAGCCAGTCGGTTTCCGGCAGTTCGCCGGCATGGGCCAAACCACTGCCCAGGAAGAGAAGAGTCAGCAGAAGACGGCGCATGAAAGTGCTCGGCAAAGGATAGGACAATGTGACGATGGCAACGCCAAGCATTCTAGCCCTCTCCGACGATGGCGCAGAGAGGGCTTTGTCACTTCAATCAGGTCCTTTTTTTGATCAGGCCGTAGATCACCAGCAATACCACCGCGCCCACCAGCGCACCGATGAAACCTGCGCCTTCGCCAGCGCGGTAAATGCCCAGGGCCTGGCCGCCGTAAGTGGCCGCCAGCGAACCGCCGATACCGAGCAGGATGGTCATGATCCAGCCCATGCTGTCATCGCCCGGTTTCAAGAACCGAGCCAGCAGGCCGACGATCAAGCCGATAAAGATGGTTCCGATAATTCCCATGACATTTCCCTCTGAATGATTTGGTGAGACAGGACACCTAGCCGAAGCCTAGACAGACTTTGGCATCCTGCCATCAGAGAACGGCGGCCCCTGAAGGTTCCGCCGCTGCCACATGAAACTATTCGGCGATGAGCGCTTCGACCTTGAGGATCTGCGCAGCCAACGTCTCACGGTCTGCACAGCGCAGATTGGCGTGACCGACCTTGCGGCCGACCTTGAAAGCCTTGCCGTAGTGATGCAGATGGCAGTCGTCGATCGCGATCACTTTTTCTACTGGCGGCACGACACCGATGAAGTTGAGCATCGCGCTCTCGCCGACCTTGGCCGTCGAGCCCAGCGGCAGACCGGCGACGGCCCGCAGGTGGTTTTCGAACTGGCTGCACTCGGCGCCTTCAGTGGTCCAGTGCCCGGAGTTGTGCACGCGCGGGGCGATTTCGTTGGCCTTGAGGCCGCCGTCGACTTCAAAGAACTCGAACGCCATAACGCCGACGTACTCCAGCTGCTTGAGCACCCGGCTGGAGTAGTCTTCAGCCAATGCTTGCAGCGGGTGGTCGGTACTGGCCACGGACAGCTTGAGAATGCCGCTGTCGTGGGTGTTGTGAACCAGCGGATAGAACTTGGTTTCGCCATCGCGAGCACGCACGGCAATCAGCGAGACTTCGCCAGTGAACGGCACGAAGCCTTCCAGCAGGCAGGCAACGCTGCCCAGCTCGGCGAAAGTGCCAGCCACATCTTCAAGCTTGCGCAGGACTTTCTGGCCCTTGCCGTCGTAACCCAGGGTGCGGGTTTTCAGCACGGCCGGCAGACCGATGGAAGCCACGGCGGCATCCAGATCGGCTTGCGACTGGATGTCGGCGAACGCGGGAGTTGGAATCCCCAGGTCCTTGAACATGCTCTTTTCGAACCAGCGATCGCGAGCGATGCGCAGCGCTTCGGCGCTCGGGTACACCGGGACGAATTGCGACAGGAATGCCACAGTTTCGGCCGGGACGCTTTCGAACTCGAAGGTCACCAGATCGACTTCATCGGCCAACTGACGCAGGTGATCCTGATCGCCGTAATCGGCCCGCAGATGTTCGCCCAACGCGGCTGCACAAGCATCCGGCGCCGGGTCGAGGAAAGCGAAGTTCATGCCCAGCGGAGTGCCCGCCAGCGCCAACATGCGACCCAACTGGCCGCCACCGATTACACCGATTTTCATCGTCAACAACCTCAGGCGATGCGTGGGTCTGGATTGTCCAGGACGCTGTCTGTCTGCTCAGCGCGGAATTTCTTCAACACGGTATGAAATTGCGGATGCTTGGCGCCCAGGATGCTCGCCGAGAGCAGCGCTGCGTTGATTGCGCCGGCCTTGCCGATGGCCAGGGTGGCAACCGGAATGCCTGCCGGCATTTGCACGATAGACAGCAGCGAATCGACACCCGAGAGCATCGACGACTGTACCGGCACGCCCAGCACCGGCAGGTGGGTCTTGGCCGCACACATGCCTGGCAAGTGGGCCGCGCCACCGGCACCGGCGATGATCACCTCGATGCCACGGGCCTCAGCCTCTTCGGCGTACTGGAACAGCAGGTCCGGGGTGCGGTGGGCAGAGACCACTTTCACCTCGTAAGGGATGCCGAGCTTTTCCAGCATATCGGCGGTGTGGCTAAGGGTGGACCAATCGGACTTGGAGCCCATGATCACGCCAACCAGTGCGCTCATCGTCGTGCCTCTTCTCTCTGGGCGCCCGCAGGCGCGTCAAAAAACAACAAGCCACGCAGAATGCGTGGCTTGATTGTACGAAAAATGGCCGGACGAACCGGCCGAAGGCCGCGCAGTATACCTCAATGAAGCAGATAAACAGCCCCCGATGCGACCATCTGTCATACGGCGCAAAGTGCCGGTTTTATTGACCTCAAGGTCAATCAAATCCACCACAAATCCCTGTGGGAGCTGGCTTGCCTGCGATGAGGCCGGCATAGCAAACAATGATGTTGCCTGACACGCCGCAATCGCGGGCAAGCCCGCTCCCACAGGGTTCTTCGTTGTCTTCAAGAAACGGGGGTGGTTTGGGCCGCACCGCCTTCAAGCTTGCGCCACAACAACCGCACGTTCGCCTTGCGCACCAATGCGCAGCGGTACAGACGGATCTCCAGTGGCACATGCCATTGCGGGCCGCCGCAGACCACCAACTCGCCGCGAGCCAGTTCGGCGCGCACGCTCAGTTGCGGTACCCAGGCGATGCCAAGGCCTTCCAGCGCCATGCTTTTCAGGCTGTCGGCCATGGCGGTTTCGTAAATAGTGGTGAATCGCAGCGCCCGCTGGCGCAACAGCATGTTCACCGAACGTCCAAGAAACGCACCGGCGCTGTAGGCCAATAGCGGCACGCTGGCCTCGCCTTCCAGGTCGAACAACGGTTTGCCATCGGCATCGGCGGCGCAGACCGGGAGCATTTCGGTGTCCCCCAGGTGCAGCGACGGGAAAATCTCCGGGTCCATTTGCATGGCCGCATCCGGGTCGTAAAACGCCAGCATCAGATCGCAGCCGCCTTCGCGCAATGCATGCACGGCATCACCAACGTTGGTCGCCACCAGTCGCGTGGCGATGTTCAGCCCTTCGTTGCGCAACTGCGCGATCCAGCGCGGGAAGAAACCCAGCGCCAGGGAGTGAGCGGCGGCAACCTGCATCACCTCGCCCTGCCCGCCCTCCAAGTGATGAAGGTGACGCAGCACTTCACCCAGCTGTTCAACCACGGTTCGCGCGGTGACTAGAAAAAGCTGTCCCGCCGCCGTCAGCTCAACCGGCGTGCGGGAGCGATTGACCAGAGTCAGCCCCAGCGCGGCTTCGAGGCTGCGGATCCGCCGACTGAATGCAGGCTGGGTCACGAAGCGTCGTTCAGCCGCCTGGGAGAAGCTGCGGGTGGCGGCCAGAGCACTAAAGTCCTCGAGCCATTTGCTTTCCAGATTCATCACGCCCCTCCCGGACACGCACCAATTTAGGTCACACGCTCGCCGCACGCGCGGCGTCACATGGGCATTATGCCGAATGTGCATAGGCTAGTGTTTAACAGCATTGGCCCAAAATTATTCACAAGCCTAGCATTTGCGGTGTTCCGGCACAGACCGGGTCCCTATCGAGATGATTTCTATCATGTCCTCCGCTGCATCTTTCCGCACAGAAAAAGACCTGCTTGGCGTACTCGAAGTACCTGCTCAAGCGTATTACGGCATCCAGACCCTGCGAGCGGTGAACAACTTCCGTCTCTCCGGCGTTCCGATTTCGCATTACCCGAAGCTGGTTGTCGGCCTGGCAATGGTCAAACAGGCCGCCGCTGACGCCAACCGCGAGTTGGGTCACCTGAGCGAAGCCAAGCACGCTGCCATCAGCGAAGCCTGTGCCCGATTGATCCGCGGCGATTTCCACGAAGAATTCGTGGTGGACATGATTCAAGGCGGCGCTGGGACTTCGACCAACATGAATGCAAACGAAGTCATCGCCAACATCGCGCTGGAGGCCATGGGCCACAGCAAGGGCGAATACCAGTACCTGCACCCGAACAACGACGTGAACATGGCGCAGTCGACCAACGACGCCTACCCGACCGCGATCCGTCTGGGTCTGCTGCTGGGTCACGACGCGCTGCTGGCCAGCCTCGACAGCCTGATCCAGTCGTTCGCTGCCAAAGGTGAAGAATTCAGCCACGTTCTAAAGATGGGTCGTACCCAGCTGCAAGACGCCGTGCCGATGACCCTGGGCCAGGAATTCCGCGCCTTCGCCACCACCCTGAGCGAAGACTTGGCGCGTCTGAAGACCTTGGCACCTGAGCTGCTGACCGAAGTGAACCTGGGCGGCACCGCGATCGGTACCGGCATCAACGCCGACCCGCGTTACCAGGCCCTGGCCGTTCAGCGCCTGGCTCTGATCAGCGGTCAACCGCTGGTTCCAGCCGCCGACCTGATCGAAGCCACTTCCGACATGGGCGCCTTCGTGCTGTTCTCCGGCATGCTCAAGCGCACCGCGGTCAAGCTGTCGAAGATCTGCAACGACCTGCGCCTGCTGTCCAGCGGCCCACGCACCGGCATCAACGAAATCAACCTGCCAGCGCGTCAGCCAGGCAGCTCGATCATGCCAGGCAAGGTCAACCCGGTAATCCCGGAAGCCGTGAACCAGGTTGCGTTCCAGATCATCGGCAACGACCTGGCCTTGACCATCGCTGCCGAAGGCGGCCAGCTGCAACTGAACGTGATGGAGCCGCTGATTGCGTTCAAGATCTTCGACTCGATCCGCCTGCTGCAACGCGCCATGGACATGCTGCGCGAGCACTGCATCGTCGGCATCACCGCCAACGAAGAGCGCTGCCGTGAACTGGTCGAACACTCGATCGGCCTGGTTACCGCGCTGAACCCGTACATCGGCTACGAAAACGCCACCCGCATTGCCCGTATCGCGCTTGAAAGCGGCCGCGGCGTGCTGGAACTGGTGCGCGAAGAAGGCTTGCTCGACGAAGAAATGCTCGCCGACATCCTGCGCCCGGAAAACATGATTGCTCCGCGTCTGGTGCCTTTGAAGGCTTAACCGAACGCAGGCTCTTTTGAAGAGCACGCTCACCAGGTCGAGGGACTAGACACCTCTCACCTTTTGAGGGCTTGGGGATTTGTTCCCTCAAGCCCTTTTTTTTAACTCTTTTGCGGATTTTCCGAACATGTTGAATGTTTTAAGTGCCGCCAAGATCGCAGCCTTCGGCAGCTCCTACAGGGTTTGACGTACCCGTAGAAGCTTTCGAAGGCTGCGATTTTTTGATCTTGCAGCTACCTCGTTTCGTCGCTTGCACCACAATCGTGCAGACGGACGGCACTCTCCTTATGTATAGTGCCGGCCCTCTTCGCGTGAGCGGTCGTCGTTAACGAGACCCAAACCCATGCGAAACCCGAACTAATAAAACCCGCGATATGGAACCGGAACGAACCTCGATCCACTTGTTGTGCCACGCGCAAGCCGGTGTAACGCGATGTGTCGGTCCATCCAGTATCTGCACACACAAAAAATAGCGAGGAATAATCCATGCTCGAAGTCATCAACGACTTCCTCTCAGGGAAAGTACTGATCGTGCTCATTGTCGGGCTCGGTAGCTACTTCACGATCCGCTCGCGTTTCGTTCAGTTCCGCCATTTCTTTCACATGTTCGCGGTGTTCCGTGACAGCCTCAAAAGCAGCGCTGGCCAGCTCAGTTCCTTCCAGGCCCTGATGCTCAGCCTCGCCGGCCGCGTCGGTGCGGGCAACATCGCTGGTGTCGGCATCGCCGTGACCCTTGGTGGCCCCGGGGCGGTGTTCTGGATGTGGGTGACCGCGTTGGTCGGCATGTCCAGCAGCTTCTTCGAATGCTCCCTCGGCCAGCTCTACAAGCGCTGCGACTCCGAAGGCCAGTTCCGTGGCGGCCCGTCCTTCTACATTCAACACGGCCTGCAGAAGCGCTGGCTGGGCATGATCATGGCGTTCCTGCTGCTGATCACCTTCGGCTTCGCCTTCAACGGCCTGCAAGCCCATGCCGTGACCCACTCGCTGAACAACGCGTTCGGCTTCGACACCACTTACACCGGGCTGGCCCTGGCGGTGTTACTGGGTCTGGTGTTCATCGGCGGGATCAAGCGAATCGCCAAGGTCGCTGACCTGCTGGTACCGGTCAAAACCCTGGCCTACATCGGCGTGACCCTCTACGTGATCGTGCTGCAGTTCGACCACGTTCCAGGCATGTTGATGACCATCGTCAAAAGCGCCTTCGGTCTGGACCAGGCGTTCGGCGGCCTGATCGGCAGCGCCATCGTCATGGGCGTGAAGCGCGGCGTGTTCGCCAACGAAGCAGGCCTGGGTAGTGCGCCGAACGTGGCCGCCGTGGCCTCGGTCGAGCACCCGGTCTCGCAAGGCGTGGTTCAGGCGTTCAGCGTGTTCCTCGACACCTTCGTGATCTGCACCTGCACCGCATTGCTGATCCTGCTGTCGGGCTTCTACACCCCGGGCTTTGAAGGTGACGGCATTGCCCTGACCCAGAACTCCCTGGCTGCCGTGGTCGGTGACTGGGGCCGGGTATTCATCTCCGTGGCCCTGTCATTGTTCGTGTTCACCTCGATCCTCTACAACTATTACCTGGGCGAGAACAACCTGCGCTTCATGATCGGCGAAAACCGCAAGGTGCTGATCGGCTATCGCGCGCTGGTACTGGTGTTGATTTTCTGGGGTGCCATCGAAAACCTCGGCACTGTGTTCGCCTTCGCCGACATCACCATGACCATGCTGGCATTCGTGAACCTGATCGCGCTGTTCCTGCTGTTCAAGGTCGGCATGCGCATCCTGCGTGACTACGATGACCAGCGCGCTGCCGGCATCAAGACCCCGGTGTTCGATTCGAGCAAGTTCCCGGATCTGGACCTGGACCTGAAAGCCTGGCCAGCCAATCCGGCAGCTGCCACTCCACAGGCAGACGCCGAGCCGCAAGGCGTTACCGCAGCGCAACGCTGATCGGTAAAAAACCGGGCGCATCCCCTGCGCCCGGCGTGACACAGCTTGCGACCGGCGTCATGCTCGGTCGCATGTTGTGGCAGCTTTTTTGATGCTGCCGTTTTGGTTCGAGCTTGAGACCACATCGCTGCCATCGCGAGCAGGCTCGCTCCCACATCGTTTTCGGAGAACCTCCATGAATTCCTCGACTTTTCCTGCTGCCCAGCACGTCATGGTGCTCTACACCGGCGGCACCATCGGCATGCAAGCCAGTGCCCACGGCTTGGCCCCGGCGTCCGGTTTCGAAGCGCGGATGCGCGGATATCTGCACAGCCAGCCTGAGCTGGTAGTGCCGCAGTGGCGCTTTCGCGAGATGTCGCCGCTGATCGACAGCGCCAACATGACGCCCGCCTACTGGCAGCAATTGCGTGAAGCAGTGGTCGACGCCGTTGATGTCCAGGGCTGCGACAGCGTGTTGATCCTGCATGGCACCGACACCCTGGCCTACAGCGCCGCAGCCATGAGCTTTCAGTTGCTCGGCCTGCATGCCCGCGTGGTGTTCACCGGCTCCATGCTGCCGGCCGGCGTGACCGACAGCGATGCCTGGGAAAACCTCAGCGGTGCGTTGGTTGCTCTTGGCCAGGGCCTCGCACCGGGCGTTCATCTGTACTTCCACGGCGAACTGCTCGACCCGACCCGTTGCGCGAAGGTTCGCAGTTTCGGTCGTCATCCATTCAAGCGGCTGGAGCGTCAGGGCGGCGGCGTGAAGGCGACTTCCGTGCCGGCGCAGCTGAACTACAACCAGCCTAAACAGCTGGCGAAGGTCGCGGTGTTGCCGCTGTTCCCAGGCATCGGTGCCGATCAACTGGATGGCCTGCTCAACAGCGGTATTCAGGGTCTGGTGCTGGAATGTTATGGCAGCGGTACCGGGCCAAGCGACAACCCCGAGTTTCTCGCCAGCCTGGAACGGGCGCGGAACAAAGGTGTGGTGGTGGTCGCGGTGACGCAATGTCATGAAGGTGGTGTGCAGCTCGACGTGTATGAGGCGGGCAGCCGCTTGCGTGACGCCGGTGTGTTGTCCGGTGGCGGCATGACTCGCGAGGCGGCATTCGGCAAATTGCAGGGGTTGCTGGGCGCAGGGCTCGAGACTGCTGAAGTTCGGCGGCTGGTTGAACTCGACCTGTGCGGCGAACTTATCTGATCCGACAAAAAACCCTGTGGGAGCGGGCTTGCCCGCGAAAGCGGTGGTCCAGTCAATGGAGATGCATCGAATGCACTGGCCTCTTCGCGGGCAAGCCCGCTCCCACAGGATCGTCGTTGGGCATATAACTTGCTCACCTCCAGCTACTTAACGGCTGGAACCACCCATGCTCCACTCCCATCTCACCACCCTCAACGCCGTCTCCCTCGTGCTCAATACCTTCAAGGCTGAAGGCCTGTCCAGCGAGGCGTTATTGGCCGGCAGCGGCATCAGCGCGGCGGATCTGAGCCGGGCGGACACGCGCCTCACCACCAACCAAGAGATGTTGGTTTGCGCCAACGCCGTCGCGTTACGCCGCGATATCGGCCTGGAGTTGGGCCGGCGGATGCACGTTTCGTCCTACGGCATGCTTGGGTATGCCTTACTCACCAGCGCCACTTTAGGTGACGCGTTGCGGTTGGCGCTGCACTATCCGGCGCTATTGGGAACGCTGTTCGAGTTGAGCCTGGAGGAAGATGGCGAGCGCATCTGGCTCACCGCCGGCGACTATCGGGAAAATCCGGCGCTGGCGCCGTTCAATGTCGAGTTTTGCCTGGTCTCGATGAAAGTCACCTGTGAAGACCTACTCGGCCATCCTCTGCCTCTACTCGGCGCCCGCTTCGAACACCCGGCGCCGGACTATCAGGCGCGCTACGCCGAGCGTTTCGACTGCCCCTTGCAGTTCGATGCTGCGTCCAATGCCTTTGCTTTCGACAAACGCTGGCTTGAACAACCCCTGCCTCTGGCCGACGCCATCACGCACCAGGCCATGGCCGAGCGTTGTCGCAAGCAAAACACCGAGTTCACCGGGCGTCAGGCCTGGCTCGGGCGTATCCGCCAACTACTCGCGGCGCAACTGAGCGCGGCGCCGGGCCTGGATGGGCTGGCCGAACAGCTGAACTGCTCGGCGCGCACCCTGCGGCGACATCTGAAGGACCTGGGCTGCAGCTATCAGGAACTGCTCGATGAATTGCGCTTTGAGCAGGCCAAGCGAATGCTCTGCGAAGATCAACTGCCGATCTATCGGATTGCCGAGGCATTGGGGTTCAGCGAGACCGCGAGCTTCCGCCATGCGTTTGTGCGCTGGAGTGGTGTGGCGCCGAGTCAGTTCCGGCCGCACCGATAACCCCTGTGGGAGCGGGCTTGCCCGCGAAGAGGTCAGTACATTCGACGCATCTCCATTGATTGGACCACCGCTTTCGCGGGCAAGCCCGCTCCCACAGGTTTGGCATTCCAAGCCAATGTTGAAGCGCCGACGTGCCATTAAGGGGCGAATTTCGGTCAAATCTTTTGGCCATATTGATCCCCTTTTGGCCTTTCCTGCCGTTCTCCCAAACGCCGCCCGCCGCAAGACTGTGTTCAACCGAATCAGCCTGCGGAGAACAAGAATGCTGACGATCTACTCGGACGATCACCACCTGCACCACGGCCGTTGTGAATTGATGGACGGGCAATTGATGCCCTGTTTCGAGATGCCCTCGCGGGCCGACCATGTGCTGGCACGCGTGCAGTACCGCCGCCTGGGCCCGGTCGAGGCGCCGCTGGATTTCGGTCTCGGACCGATCGAGCGCATCCACAGCCGCGATTACCTCGACTTCTTCAAAGGGGCCTGGGCGCGCTGGACCGAATTCAATACCGACGGCGACTTGCTGCCCTACACCTGGCCGGCCCGCACCTTGCGTCGGATCATGCCCACCAGCCTGCACGGCCAGCTCGGCTATTACAGTTTCGACGGCGGCGCCCCGATTACCGCCGGCACCTGGCAAGCGGCGTATAGCGCGGCGCAAGTTGCCCTCACGGCCCAAGCGGTGATCCAGCGCGGGGCTCGCAGTGCTTTCGCCTTGTGTCGTCCACCGGGGCACCATGCCGCCAGCGATTTGATGGGCGGTTATTGCTACCTCAACAACGCGGCCATCGCCGCTCAGGCATTCCTCGATCAAGGCCACAAAAAGGTCGCGATCCTCGACGTCGATTACCACCACGGCAACGGCACCCAATCGATTTTCTACGAGCGTAGCGACGTGCTGTTCACCTCGATCCATGGCCATCCGGAAGCCGAGTTTCCGTTTTTCCTCGGCTACGAAGACGAACACGGTGAAGGCCCGGGCGAAGGCTTCAACTTCAACTACCCTTTGCCCGCCGGTTCAGGCTGGGACCGTTGGAGCGCGGCGCTGGAGCAGGCCTGCAAAGAGATCGAAAAGTACGGTGCCGACATCATCGTCGTGTCCTTGGGTGTCGATACGTTCAAGGACGACCCGATCTCCCAATTCAAACTCGACAGCCCGGATTACCTGGCGATGGGCGCGCGCATCGCGGGCCTCGGCAAGCCGACACTGTTCGTGATGGAAGGCGGTTACGCGGTGGAAGAAATCGGCATCAATGCCGTGAACGTTCTCGAAGGTTTCGAAAGCGCCCAATGAGGAATTAGAACAATGAATCGACTCAAGCGCTTTATCGCGCCAACGCTCTTGCCCACAGTGCTATGCGCCACGTTGCTCAGTGGTGCGGTGCACGCTGAAGAACGCACATTGCGGGTGTACAACTGGTTCGACTACATCACCCCCAAGGCGCTGGAAGATTTCAAGGCGCAGAACACCCAGACCAAACTGGTCTACGACATCTTCGACACCAACGAAGCGCTGGAGGCCAAGTTGCTGACCGGCAACTCTGGCTACGACGTGGTGGTGCCGTCCAACGTGTTCCTCGCCAAGCAGATCGAAGCCGGGGTGTTCCAGCCGCTGGACCGCAGCAAACTGCCGAACTGGAACCACCTCGATCCGAAGCTGATGAAGTTGATCGAAGCCAACGACCCGGGTAACAAATTCGCCGTGCCGTACATGTACGGGACCATTCTGATCGGTTTCAACCCGGACAAGGTCAAAGCAGCGTTAGGCGACAACGCACCGGTGGACAGCTGGGACCTGATCTTCAAGGAAGAGAACATCAGCAAGCTCAAGCAGTGCGGCGTAGCCCTGCTCGACTCGCCGTCAGAGATCCTGCCGCTGGCCCTGCAACACCTGGGCCTGGACCCCAACAGCAAGAAGCCGGCGGACTACGCCAAGGCTGAAGCGCTGCTGATGAAGATTCGTCCGTACATCACCTATTTCCATTCGTCCAAGTACATGGCCGACATTGCCAACGGTGACATCTGCGTAGCGGTCGGTTACTCCGGCAGCTTCTCCCAGGCCGCCAACCGTGCCAAGGAAGCCAAGAATGGCGTGATCGTCGACATGCGCCTGCCCAAAGAAGGCGCGCCGATCTGGTTCGACATGCTGGCGATCCCCAAAGGCGCGAAAAACCCGGAAGACGCCTACACCTTCATCAACTACTTACTGCAACCCCAGGTCATCGCACCGGTCAGCGATTTCGTCGGCTACCCGAACCCGAACAAGGACGCCACGGAAATGGTCGACCCGGCGATTCGCAACAACCCGAACCTGTACCCGACAGAAGCGGCAATGAGCAGCCTCTACACCCTGCAACCATTGCCTCGCGATGCCGAACGGGCACGGACCCGCGCCTGGACCAAGATCAAGTCCGGCACCTGATCCGGGTGGCGCGGCTCACACCGGGCTCCAGATCTCTTTGAGCCTCGCCAGTGCCGATTCGATAGCCGTCTCCGGCACTGCAGCGAACCCCAGGACCAGCCCCGCGCGCTGGTCCTCGGGGAGCGTCGTGTCTGGCAGCCAATAACTGCTCAAACCATTGACCTCCACCCCGACGCTGGTGGCTTGTTCGATCAATTCGCGCTCACGAGCCACGCTGTCGACACGTACCGTCAGGTGCAAACCGGCCGCCACACTGGGCAGCTTACCGACGCCCGGGATATCCACAGGCCAGCCATTGAGCAAGACGTTACGCCGACTCAACGCAGCACGGCGCATACGCCGGATGTGTCGCTGGAAATGCCCGGCCGCCATGAACTCAGCCATTACCGCTTGAGTGCTGACCTCCGAGTGCCGCATGTCCACCGCACGACGCTGGGAGAACGCCTCAACCAATCCGGGCGGCAACACCAGGTAACCCAGTCTTAATGCCGGGAATGCGACCTTGCCGAAGGTTCCGACATACAGCACTCGCCCCTGCCGATCCAGTGCAGCCAACGGCGCCAGCGGCGCGCCGCTGTAACGGTATTCGCCATCGTAGTCATCCTCGACGATCCAGCCTTGGGTGCGTTCGGCCCAGGCCAACAATTCAAGACGTCGCGCCAGACTCATGACCACCCCGGTCGGGTACTGATGCGACGGCGTGACGTAAGCCAATCGACAATCGCTGAGCCCCGCCAATTCGGTGCAATCAATGCCCTCACTGTCCACCGCTATCCCGTGCAATCGCGCGCCGGCTACAGCGAACGCATGACCCGCCGCTTGATACCCCGGATTTTCAATGCCCACCCCGTCGCCAGGCTCCACCAGCAACTGTGCACAAAGGCTAATCCCCTGTTGCGCGCCACTGGTGATCACTATTTGCTCAGCCGAGCACTGCATGCCCCTAGAACTGCGCAAATACGCAGCAATCAGCCCTCGCAATCGTGCATCACCCGCTGGGTCGCCGTAACACAGTTTCTCTAAATCCGGCTTACGCCAGAAAGCCGCGTTCAGCTTGGCCCAGACCTCGAAAGGAAATAGATCGAAGGCTGGAACGCCGACACGAAATGCCCGAGGTGGACCACTGGGAGGCAAGGTCAAATGGTTCTTTTCAACCCGGTCCAGAGCACCGCTGTGGATAACTTTACTGGATGAAACCACAGGTAAATCCAGCCAATTTGTGGATAAGGCTGTGGGTAACCCTGTTGAAAACCCTGTGGATACTTTTGTGGATAATTTTTTCACCGACACCGCGGCTTGAGGCAATTGCGCGACATAAGTCCCGTCGCCAACACGCCCCTCGATGAAGCCCTCAGCGTAAAGCTGATCGTAGGCACGGACCACGCTGTTACGGGAAATCGATAACGCCGCCGCCAAATCTCGACTGGCTGGCAGTCGTGTGCCGCTGGCCAGTCGTCCGTCGAGCACTCGCACCCGCAGCGCCTGATAAAGCTGACGACTCAGGCCCTGACGGCGGTCGAGTTCGATACCTGCGGGATTGAACGACGAGGGAAGCGGCGGATTCGACATAGTAATGGACCTATGAAATTGGTCATTAATGGCTCTTACAACAGACCAATAGCCTGCCTAGGATGCAGGCATTCGCCAAGGAAATTTTCCATGTACACGCCCAGCAATTTCGCCATCGATGATTTGAATGAACTGCATCAGCAGATACTCGGCACTCGCCTTGCTGTTTTGGTCACCCACGGTGAGCAGGGCCTGCAAGCCAGTCATCTGCCGCTGCTGCTGAATGTCGACCATGGCCCGAATGGCACCCTCTACGGGCACTTCGCCCGGGCCAATCCACAATGGCGGGAATTGCAGAACGGCGCCGAGGCGCTGGTGATTTTTGCCGGTGCCGATGCTTACGTCAGCCCGGGGTTTTACCCGAGCAAAGCCGAGCACGGCAAAGTCGTGCCAACCTGGAACTACGTCGCCGTACACGCCTATGGCATGGCCGAAGTGTTCGCCGACGCCGATCGCCTGCGCAATCTGGTCAGCGCTCTGACTGATCGTCATGAAGCCGGTCGCACCAATCCTTGGAAAGTCGCCGACGCCCCCACCGACTACATTGATGGCATGCTCAAGGCCATCGTCGGCTTTGCCTTGCCGATCCAGCGTCTGGAGGGCAAGCGCAAGCTCAGCCAGAACCGCAATGCTGCAGACATCGCCGGTGTGCGCGAGGGGCTGGCCGCCAGCCCTGATGCGCACGACCAGGCCCTCGCCCACTTGATGCGTTAAGGAACCAACATGAGTCAGATCGACATCCGCCAGGTCACCACCGACGATCACGCTGCCTGGCTGCCGTTGTGGCAAGCCTACTTGCGCTTCTACAACACCGAATTGCCCGACGCAGTCACCCAGAGCACCTGGCAGCGCCTGCTCGATCCGAGCGAACCGACCCATGCGGCGCTGGCCTGGGCCGATGGCAAAGCGGTGGGCATGGTGCATTTCATCTACCACCGCTCGAACTGGAGCATCGAAAACTCCTGCTACCTGCAAGACTTGCTGGTGACACCAGAAACACGCGGCACCGGTGTCGGTCGGCAACTGATCGAATTCGTCTACACCACGGCCAAGGCCGATGGCTGCTGCAAGGTTCATTGGCTGACCCACGAAACCAACGCCACCGCGATCCAGCTATATGAGCGCATCGCCGAGCGTCCCGGTTTCATCCAGTTTCGCCACGCCCTATAAGGTTCAAGGAGAGCAGCATGTCGACTTCACTCGCGGACTGGAAAGGTGTTCCGCCACCCTCGGTTCAACTGATCGAAGGGCGTTTCATCCGCCTGGAAAAACTTGACCCGGCGCGTCACGCCGACGGCTTGTGGAAAGCCCTCGAAGGCCCGGGCTCGGATCCGAAACTCTGGGACTATTTGCCCTATGGTCCATTCCCGGAGCGCAGCGCTTTCAACGATTGGCTGAACAACCATGCGGCCAACAGCGACCCGTATTTCTTCACGGTGATCGACCGCGCCAGCGGCGACGTGCAGGGTATCCTCAGCCTGATGTCGATAGTCCCTTCCCAGGGCCGCATCGAGATCGGCCATGTGACCTTCGGCGCACCGATGCAGCGTTCGCCAAAGAGCACCGAAGCGGTTTACCTGCTGGCCAGGGAATCCTTTGCCTTGGGTTATCGGCGTCTGGAATGGAAATGCAACAACGGCAATGCCCGCTCCAAATATGCGGCAGAGCGGTTGGGGTTCAGTTTTGAAGGGGTGTTCCGTCAGCACATGGTGGTCAAGGGTCAGAACCGTGACACGGCGTGGTATTCGATTCTGGATTCGGAATGGCCAGCGATTGGCGCGGGGTTCGAGCGGTGGCTGTCCGATGAGAACCAGACGGAATCGGGGCAGGTGAAAACTCTGGTTGAGTGCCGCCAGTAATCTTCGGCGCCCGGACGGACGCTATCGCGAGCAGGCTCGCTCCCACATTGGATCGTTGTCGAACACAATATACGTGTTCACTGAAGATCTAGTGTGGGAGCGAGCCTGCTCGCGAATGGCATCACGCTAACTTCTGGGCCAACACCGCAATATGCTCCGGCCCGATCCCGCAGCAACCGCCCAAATGGCTGGCCCCACGCTTCTGCCAATCGGCCGCCCATTGCAGATAACCCGGTGGGTCGAGATCGTCGCGCAACGGGTCCAGACCGTCATTGGCCGTGGCCTCTTTCGGCTGCGGCGGGAAGGCATTGGCGTACGCGCCGATGTGAATCTTCACCCCCAAGCGTTCGAAGGTTTCCCGCGTCGCATCAATCGCAGCGCCGATCACTTCTGGCTGGCTGCAGTTGAACAGCAAAGTTTCGACGCCCAACTCAGCCGCCACCGCGGCAGCCTCAGCCACGGGCTCACCGGAACGCAGACGCGGCACTTCGTCAGTGTCTTCATCCTTCAAGGTAAACGACAGCCAGAACGGCTTGCCGTCCTTCGGCAGTCCGGCATGGATCGCCCGGGCCTCGATAATCGAGCTCTGGGTTTCGGCCAGCCACAGGTCGACATGAGGCGCCAGGCCATTGACCAGAGGCGTCAGCAGCTCAGTTACCCGCGCGGCATCAAACAGGTCCGGGCGATAGGAGCCGAACAACGGCGGCAATGAACCGGCCACGCGCACCGGTTTGCCCGCCGCATCGACTGCACGACGGGCCAGCTCACCAGCCAATGCCGCGAGCGCCTGACCCTCAGCGGCAAAACGCTCTTCGCCAATATGGAACGGCACCACCGCATAACTGTTGCTAGTGATCACGTTGGCACCGCTTTCGATATAAGCCGCGTGCACGGCCTCCACAGCTTGCGGCGCTTCGCTTAAAGCTAGCGCGGACCATTCAGGCTGCCTGAACGGCGCCCCTCGGCGTTGCAGCTCACGACCCATGCCGCCATCCAGAATTACCGTGCTGCCTGCGCCCATATTCTTTTCACTCATAAGCTTATGAAAATAACTCACTATCAGAGTCCTTCTTATAACTATTTAATACGCACCACCCGGTTAATAACAACCTCTTTTTTTCAGGGATCAACTGTGAAATTTCAACCACTGCTGGCCCTGGGCCTGACGATTTTGGCTACCTCTACCCAAGCCTTTGCGGGCGCCACTCTGGATCGCATCGAGCAAAAGAAAGAACTGGTGGGTGTGTTGATGGAAAGCTATCCACCCTTCTCGTTCCTCAACGATCAAAATCAGCTCGATGGTTTCGACGTCGACGTGGCCAAGGCCGTGGCGGACAAACTGGGCGTCAAGCTGCGCCTCGAAACGCCGTCCTGGGATGTGATCGCCGCCGGTCGCTGGAGCGGGCGTTATGACATCTGCATCTGCTCCATGACCCCGAGCAAGGCCCGCGCCGAAGTCTTCGACTTCCCGGTCGAGTACTACGCCTCCCCTGCCGTGATCGTGGTCAACGCCACGAACGACAGCATTCACAGCGCCAAGGACCTGAGCGGTAAAAAAGTCGGCCTCACCAGCGCCTCGAGCTATGAAAGCTACCTGAACAAAAACCTGGTGATCGAAGGCGCCGAAGACACCCAATTGCAGTACCCGTTCGAGAATGTGCAGATCGCCCCGTATGACACCGACAACGTCGCGTTCCAGGATTTGGGCCTGGGCGCTGGCGTACGTCTGGATGCGATTCTCACCAACCTGGTGACCGCGCAACCACGCCTGAACGAAGACAAGCGCTTCAAGCTCGCCGGTGAGCCGCTGTACTCGGAGCCGAACTCGGTGGCCATCGAAAAAGGCGACGCCCAGTGGGACGCCAAAGTACGTGATGTGTTTGCCCAGCTGAAACAGGACGGCACCTTGAGCAAGCTGTCGCAAAAATGGATCGGCGCCGACATCAGCAAATGACTTCTTTCCCCAAACCACCTCAGCCGCCGCAACCAGTGGCTGAGTCATTACTGCAACGGGTCTTCGGCTTCCGTACTCGGCTGTATCTGACCTGGGCGGCGATGTTCGGCTTGTTCGCGAGTTTCTTCCTGAGCTTCGACCTGAAGTTCTCGATCATCCTCGACAAACTGCCGAACCTGATCGGCCTGCACCTGGCGCCCAACGGCTTTCTGCAAGGCGCAGCGCTGACGTTGTTCTTGTGCCTGTGCTCAATCGTGACGTCATCGCTGCTGGGCTTCATCACGGCTTTGGCTCGACTGTCGAAAAGTGCGGTGGCGTTCGGTATCGCGAGCTTCTATGCCTCGTTCTTTCGCGGCACACCGCTGCTGATTCAGATCCTGCTGATCTACCTCGGCCTGCCACAACTCGGCATTGTGCCCGGCGCCATTGCCGCCGGCATCATCGCCCTGTCGCTGAACTACGGCGCCTACCTGAGCGAAATCTTCCGCGCCGGCATCCTCGGCGTCCCCCATGGCCAACGCGAAGCATCATTGGCCCTGGGCATGCGCGAAACCGTGATCTTCTGGCGCGTCACCCTGCCCCAGGCCATGCGCACCATCATCCCGCCCACCACCAACCAGTTCATCTCCATGCTCAAGGACTCATCACTGATTTCGGTGATGGGGGTTTGGGAAGTGATGTTCCTGGCGCAATCGTATGGGCGCTCGAGCTATCGCTATATCGAGATGCTCACGACGGCGGCGATTATTTATTGGTTGATGTCGATTGGATTGGAGCTGATTCAGGCGCGGATGGAGCGGCATTACGGGAAGGCGTATTTGAGCCGTAGCTAGGTTAAAAGCCAAAAGATCGCAGCCTTCGGCAGCTCCTACCGGGTGTACGTCGACCCGAAGTAGGAGCTGCCGAAGGCTGCGATCTTTTGATCTTTAATGTGCAGCAGATACGTTTTCGTCAATGCGATAGCCCCCGTATCTTGATTCGATGTAAGAAAAAGCATCAGCGCGAACAGATAAAATCAGCCGGTTTCAAGCGGCTGGCCATTTTCTACACAACCATCTGACACTCCCCGCAAGCCCGTCGGAAGCAGCTGACATCGGCACCTATAGCCTCCCTCTTAGAGTTTGGCCTCTATTCAAGAGAGGCTGTACTCGATGCCCGTTCAATACAAATACAAACCTCAACACCTTGTTCTCGCCATTGCGATTGCAATCGGTTGTGCAGAAACGTCCCTGGCCGAGCAATTGACAACTCAGGCCGACTCCAATGCGAAACCCACCAAAACCCGAAAAAAAATCACCAAACCTGTCGCCCCCACCGCAAATCGGTTTGAAGACATCGAACCCATCGGTCCGCTTGAGCTTACAGCCCGGCCAGCGGCCCCACCGAGCGAAGATCAGACAACTCTGTCGGCCGCGCCAAAACCTGTCAGTGCTGCAATCGAGTTCGACGATGACTTCTATGAAGCCCTCGCGCTCCCCGAACCCTCCGCGACAGAAGAAGCAGTCGTAACAGCCGAAAGGAACCCTTTCGACGACTTCCAGAATGCCTACACCACTCAGCACACAATCCCTTCAAAGCCCTTCGAAAACATTAACGGCGTCTCGTTGCAGCTGGGAGAGGCCGACGACCTGCTCGTGATCAACGACGGCATCCGATGGGACGGCCGTATAGACGGGGGTGCAGGGAAAAACGGCTTGCTGCTGAACGCCACCGAAGGCGGTGAGATTGGTGAAACAAGTAACTTTGAAGGTGTACGCGTAGCCCGCGGCGTCTGGACGCTAAGCCATGATTTCAACGGCACTGCCGAGGTCAAGGCCCGAGCCACTCTGTTGAACAACGGCTCGATAAAGGGTGATGCCTATGTCGACCAAGGTGCACTCTTTGCCGGTAAGGGCGACGTTGAAAATCTGTACGTGGACGGCAGGCTGCTTGTCAGAAAAGATAGTGCCCCCACCGTCAGGGGTGACCTGGAGTTATCCGAAGGCGCGGCTATCGACTACATCGTGTCGGCCACCGAAGGCGCCTCAGCGCTTTCGGTTGAGGGTACGGCCACACTGGGTAACGCAGGTTTGAATGTTATTGGTCTGCCCGGTAACTACGCCCAAAGCACCGTCCACACCGTGCTGAATGCCGGCAAGATTGAAGGTGAGTTCGGACGAGTCAGCAACAATCTGGCGTTCATGACACCGAAAGTTTCCTACAGTGACACTCAAGTGACCCTGACCTATACGCGCAATGACGTGCCGCTCGAGAAGTTTGCCACCTCTGCCAGCGGGCAGGCCCTGGCCCGCAGTGTGGACACCTCCAAGACCATGACCGCCAACGCTGCCATCAACGCGCTGCTGGCCAGCAACAAGACCACTGCCTCCGTTGCTATTGAACAATTGACCGCAAGTAGCAACGCCAACCTCGCAAAGGCCACTTTAAGCAGTGTCAGCCCCGTCAGCGCCAGCATGCTCTCCGCTATGCGCCAGCTGGATAACGGCACGGGCGCTTTCTCCAACAAAGCTCCACGCGTTGCCACTGGTAGTGAAAATAGCAGCCGCGTCTGGCTTCAGGCATTGGGCCATGGCGGCAAAGTCGAGAACGACTTCGACAACACGCTGAAGCATTCCACCCAAGGCCTGGTTCTGGGCGCCGACTGGCGGCTCGATCAGCAATGGCATGTCGGGGTGATGGGCGGAAAATCACAGACGAAACTCGATGCCCGGCAATTCGATGGCGATCTCGACAGTTGGCACCTGGGTGCTTATGCGGTGCGCCAGGACGGCCCGTTGACGCTGCGTCTCGGTGCGACCTTCGACAACCATGAAGGCAGCAGCAAACGTCGGGTCGCGTTCAACGGATTCAGCGACCGTCTCAAAGGCAGTTATGACGCCAACACCCAACAAGCCTTCGCCGAAGCGGGCTTCAACCTGGGCCGCAACAATGTGACCATAGAGCCATTCGCCAGTGTCGGTTATCAACGCTACCAGCGTGAAAACCACACCGAAAAAGGAGGGGATGCAGCGCTGAAAGTCTATGGGCAAACCCAGGACAACTTAAGCAGCACCTTCGGCCTGCGCGCGGCGAAGCTGAACACACTGGACAACGGCATGCACCTGACACCGCGATTCAGCGCCGGCTGGAAACACATCTATGGCGAGCTCGACAGCGAAACGCGCCAACAGCTGGTCAAGGGCGGGAAACGTTTCGACATCGCCGGGGCAGCGTTTGATCGCGACAGCCTGTCGCTTGATGCCGGGCTCGACCTGGGACTCTCGGCCAACCACACGCTGGGTGTAGGCATCACTGGAGAGATCGGCACTGACAGTCGCAATCATGGCGTAATGGGGCAGTGGCGGATGGCGCTCTGACGAAATCGCCTCGTCCTCACTGATTCAGCACAGTTCCTTGTGGGAGCGTGGCTTGCCCGCGAAGAATGCACCGCGGTTTTTCAGGTATTACGCGTCATCGTTCTTCGCGGGCAAGCCTCGCTCCCACAGGTTCTCTTTTAACTTACCGGAATTGGGAAGGCCCAAACTCCGGGCGAAAAAAAAGGGGAGCACATGCCCCCCCGAGGTTTAAAACGGTATATCGAGGCTGTTAACTCAGCCTTCGATCTCGATCAGAATCTCGCCCGGGTTCACCCGGTCGCCCTTGGCCACGTGGATGGCGGTGACTTTGCCGGCGATGGCCGATTGGACTTCGGTTTCCATCTTCATCGCTTCGGTGATCAGCACGGCTTGGCCGGCTTTCACGGTGTCGCCTTCCTTGACCAGCACATCGACGATGTTGCCTGGCATGGTGGTGCTGACGTGGCCCGGTGCAGTGGCTTGCTTGCGCTTGCTGCTACCGCCGCTGACGAATTCGTTGAGTGGTTCGAACACCACTTCTTCCGGCATGCCGTCGATGGACAGATAGAAGTGGCGCTTGCCTTCCGACTTGACGCCGACACCGGTGATGTCGACGCGGTAGGTTTCGCCGTGAACGTCGATGACGAACTCGGTCGGCACGCCTTCGCCGCCGGCCGACGCCACGCCGCCCGCTTCCGGAATTGGCAACAGCACCTCTGGTGTGAGGGTGCCGGCTGCGCGTTCTTCGAGGAACTTGCGGCCGATGTCCGGGAACATGGCGTAGGTCAGCACGTCTTCTTCAGACTTGGCCACGGCGCCGATTTCGGCACGCAGCTTGGTCATTTCCGGCTTGAGCAGGTCAGCTGGACGGACGTCGATCACTTCTTCGCTGCCGATCGCCTGACGACGCAGTTTTTCGTTCACGGTGCCCGGCGCTTTGCCGTAGCCGCCTTGCAGGTAGAGCTTCACTTCGTTGGTGATGGTCTTGTAGCGCTCGCCGGCCAGCACGTTGAAGAACGCCTGGGTGCCAACGATCTGCGAGGTCGGGGTCACCAGCGGCGGGAAGCCGAGGTCTTCACGAACGCGCGGGATCTCCGCCAGCACTTCGCTCATGCGGTTCAGCGCGCCCTGCTCTTTCAACTGGTTAGCCAGGTTGGAAATCATCCCGCCCGGTACCTGGTTGACTTGAACACGGGTATCGACGGCGGTGAACTCGCTTTCGAACTGGTGGTACTTCTTGCGCACGGCGTAGAAGTACAAGCCGATTTCCTGCAGCAGTTCCAGGTTCAGGCCGGTGTCGTACTCGCTGCCTTTAAGAGCAGCGACCATCGATTCGGTGCCTGGATGGCTGGTACCGGAAGCGAAGCTGGAGATCGCGGTGTCAATGTGATCGGCGCCGTTTTCGATGGCCTTGAGTTGGCACATCGTGGCCATGCCAGCGGTGTCGTGCGAGTGAATGAACACAGGCAGCGATTGCTCGGATTTCAATGCCTTGACCAGTTCGCCAGTGGCGTACGGGGTCAACAGGCCGGCCATGTCTTTGATCGCCACGGAATCACATCCCATGGCTTCCATTTGCCTGGCTTGCGCCACGAACGCGTCAATGGTGTGCACTGGGCTAGTGGTGTAGGCGATGGTGCCCTGAGCGTGTTTGCCGGCAGCCTTCACCGCTTCGATGGCAACTCGCAGGTTACGCACGTCGTTCATCGCGTCGAAAATGCGGAACACGTCGATGCCGTTGACCGCAGCCTTGGCAACGAAGGCTTTGACCACGTCGTCGCTGTAGTGGCGGTAGCCCAGCAGGTTCTGGCCACGCAGGAGCATTTGCAGACGCGTGTTAGGCAAGGCCGCGCGCAGTTGGCGCAGACGCTCCCACGGGTCTTCTTTCAGGAAGCGTACGCAGGCGTCGAAGGTCGCGCCGCCCCAGCATTCCAGCGACCAGTAGCCGACTTTGTCGAGCTTGTCGCAGATAGGCAGCATGTCTTCGGTGCGCATGCGGGTGGCGAGCAGCGATTGGTGGGCGTCGCGCAGGATTGTGTCGGTAACGTGTATCTTTTTAGAATCAGGGGTCTTGGACATTGGAATATTCCTCACAGGCCTGCGTGGGCGGCGATGGCGGCGGCGATGGCCAGGGCCAGCTCTTCGGGTTTGCGCTTGATCGAGTAGTTGGTCAGTTCAGGGTGGCTTTCAACGAAGCTTGTGTTGAACTGGCCGCTACGGAATTCCGGGTTACGCAGGATTTCCTGGTAGTACGCGGCAGTGGTCTTGACCCCTTGCAGACGCATGTCGTCAAGGGCACGCAAGCCACGGTCCATCGCTTCTTCCCAGGTCAGCGCCCAGACCACCAGTTTCAGGCACATCGAGTCGTAGAACGGCGGAATGGTGTAGCCGGTATAGATCGCTGTGTCGGTGCGCACGCCAGGACCGCCGGGCGCGTAGTAACGGGTGATCTTGCCGAAGCTCGGCAGGAAGTTGTTTTTCGGGTCTTCGGCGTTGATCCGGAACTGCAGCGCGAAACCGCGGTGCTGGATGTCTTCCTGTTTCACCGAAAGCGGCAGGCCGGACGCGATGCGAATCTGCTCGCGAACAATGTCGATGCCGGTGATTTCTTCTGTGATGGTGTGTTCCACCTGCACCCGGGTGTTCATCTCCATGAAGTACACCTCGCCCTCGGCGAGCAGGAACTCCACGGTGCCGGCGTTCTCGTAACCCACAGCCTTGGCCGCGCGCACCGACAGGTCGCCGATGTAGGCGCGCTGTTCCGGGGTCAGTTGCGGGCTCGGAGCGATCTCGATCAGCTTCTGGTTGCGACGCTGGATCGAGCAATCACGCTCGAACAGGTGCACCACGTTGCCAAAGCTGTCGCCGAGAATCTGCGCTTCGATGTGTTTCGGATTGACGATGCATTTTTCCAGGAACACTTCTGCCGAACCGAAAGCCTTGGTGGCTTCGGAAATGACCCGTGGAAAGGCTTGTTCGAGTTCTTCGCGACTGTTGCAGCGACGAATGCCGCGACCGCCACCGCCGGATGTGGCCTTGAGCATCACCGGGTAACCGATGCGGTCACCTTCGGTCAGGGCTTCTTCGATGCCCGACACGTTGCCTTCGGTGCCCGGGGTGACCGGTACGCCAGCCTTGATCATGCTGCGGCGAGCTTCGGTCTTGTCGCCCATGCGGCGAATCACTTCAGCCGATGGACCAATGAATTTGATACCGCGTTCGGCGCAGATGTCCGCCAGCTCGGCATTTTCCGAAAGGAAGCCGTAACCGGGGTGCAACGCATCGCAACCGGTTTCCACCGCCAGGTTCACCAGCTTGCGCGGGTTCAGATAGCCGGCCAGTGGTTCAGCACCGATGCTGTGGGCCTCGTCCGCACGCTTCACATGCAAGGCATGGCGGTCGGCGTCGGAATAGATCGCGACCGAGCGAATGCCCATTTCGGCGCAGGCACGCACGATTCGTACGGCAATCTCACCACGGTTGGCGATCAGGATCTTTTTTATCACTTGGAGGTTCCCTTGAGCCGGTGGTACTCACGACCTGTCAAACCAGGTCGACGCGTGACCAAATGTTTCAATTCAGTCGCAGCTCCACACTAGCCTTCGCAAGGGATTAACAAAAATGAATAATAATTGGGTTACACATAAGCAAAGACTTATAGTTGAGGCATCAGCCTCCGCTCAGGATCTCTAGAAAATGCGTAAGTCATTGATGCGTATGACATTGCGTCAATTGCAGATCTTCAATGAGGTGTGCGACTTAAGGTCCTACAGCCGCGCTGCCGACGAAATGTCTCTCACACAACCTGCCGTGAGCCTACAGATTCGTCAACTCGAAGAGCTGATCGGCCAACCTTTATTCGATTACGTCGGCAAAAAACTCTACATGACCGAGGCGGCCGAAGCACTGCAGCGCGCCAGTCGGGACATTTTCGGGCGCCTGGAAAACCTCGATATGCAGCTGTCGGACATGCAAGGCTCATTGCAGGGTCAGCTGAAGCTGGCGGTGGAATCCAGCGCCAAGTATTTCGTGCCGCACCTGTTTGCCGCCTTCAAACGCCAGCATCCCGAAGTGAACCTGCACTTGACCGTGGTCAACCGTGGCCAGGTCATCCGGCGCCTGTCGGATAACCGTGATGACTTGGTGATCATGTCGATGGTCCCACAAGACATGGGGCTGGAATTCCTGCCGTTCCTCAACAATCCGATTGTCGCTGTAGCACCGCCGGATCATCCGCTGTGCCATATGGGACCGTTGCGCTTGCAGGATCTGGAACCCTACACGCTGCTGTTGCGCGAACCCGGTTCCGGTACACGATTGGCGTGCGACGAGTATTTCAAAGAGAAACGCGTGCACTTCACCCAGACCCAGGAGGTCGCCTCGGCCGAAGCTCAGCGTGAATGCGTATTGGCGGGTCTGGGCCTGGCGCTGTTGACGCGCCACGCCCTGAACCTTGAGTTGGCGACCGGCGCCCTGATTGAGCTGCCGGTCGAAGAGCTGCCGCTGTTCCGTAGCTGGTGCCTGGTGCAGGCCAAGGCCAAACGGCTATCGCCGGTGGCCCACGCATTCCTTGCGTTTATCCGCAGCGAACGGGCGCAGATCAGCGCGTTGGTTGAGCGTTTCGACGGGAAGCTACCGGTGCTGCCTGCCAATAGTTGAGTTCGAGGTCTTCAGGAAAATCGCCAATTTCGGCCAGTAGCTGACGGCGTTCGCAGCGGTCTTCGATGGCGCGGCGAAATTCCATGCGGCGCTGATCTTCTTGCTGACGACGGGTTTTGACGGCGCTGTTGCGTTCTTCGTAGGGCTGAGCCATTTCGAGTCTCCCAAGGCGAGTACGGGAGTTACAAGATAGGTGCGAGGGATGACGGTTTGGCGGCGGGAGGGTTACAGACGTGTGAACATTGGCAGATGACAGGGGTGTTTTTGAGGACGCCTTCGCGGGCAAGCCCGCTCCCACAGGGATCGATGGTGTTCACTCATTCTATGCAACACAGCCGATCCTTGTGGGAGCGGGCTTGCCCGCGAAAAGGTCGGAACGACCTTCCGGCAATGTCAGATCGGGCTCAATCGTCCAGCGCTTTTACTGACTTGGGCGACAGCCGCAAGCTGCGAAGGCTGCGCTTGACGCTTTTCAGGTGATTGACCAGGCTCGGACCGCGGGCCATGGCCACGCCCATCGCCAGCACATCGATCACCACCAGGTGCGCAATGCGCGACGTCAGCGGCGTGTAGATTTCGGTGTCTTCATGCACGTCGATCGCCAGGTTGACGGTCGACAGCTCAGCCAACGGTGTCTGGCTCGGGCACAAAGTGATCAACGAAGCGCCGCTTTCGCGCACAAGGTTGGCCGTGATCAACAGGTCCTTGGAACGCCCCGACTGGGAAATGCAGATCGCCACGTCGCTCGGCTTCAGGGTGACCGCCGACATCGCCTGCATGTGCGGGTCGGAATACGCCGCTGCAGTCAGCAGCAAACGGAAGAACTTGTGCTGGGCATCCGCCGCCACTGCGCCCGAAGCACCGAATCCATAGAACTCGACACGCTGGGCCTGAGACATCAGCGACACCGCCCTCTGCAACTCCACCGGATCGAGTTTCTCGCGAACCTCCATCAGGGTGTGCAGGGTGGTGTCGAAGATCTTCAGGCTGTAGTCGGCGACCGAATCATCTTCATGGATCGCGAACTGCCCGAAACTCGCGCCGGCCGCCAGGCTCTGCGCCAGTTTCAACTTCAAATCCTGAAACCCGGAGCAACCGATGGCGCGGCAAAACCGCACGATGGTCGGCTCGCTGATGCCCACGCTGTGGGCCAGGTCGGCCATGGAACTGTGCATCACCGCCGCAGGGTCAAGCAGCACGTGGTCGGCGACCTTGAGCTCCGACTTGCGTAACAGGTGGCGTGACTGGGCGATGTGTTGCAGCAGATTCAAAGGGGTGGACTCTTTGTTATTGGCAGGCGCCGGGGATGTAGCACGCTTGTAGTTATACTACATGAATCGGCTTTTTGCCTGCTCAATGCGTAACTCAATGTCCCCATTTCATGCGACATGCACTCCATGTAGCCCTCTCGGTCGTTGTAGCAGCTGGCGAAGCCTGCAGCTACAAAGGGTTGGCGTCGCGACGTAAAAGCTCGGCCAGGTCGGCGGCTTCAACAGGACGGCTGACCCAATAGCCCTGCACTTCATCGCAGCGCTCGGTCTTCAGAAACTCCAGCTGCTCCGGTCGCTCGACGCCTTCAGCCACCACTTTCAGCGACAGACCATGGGCCATGGCGATGATCGCCCGGGTGATCGCCGCATCCTCGCTGCTCTCCCCCAGACCGCGGATAAATGCCTGATCGATTTTCACGTAGTCCACGGGGATGCGCTTGAGATAGCTGAGAGACGAATAGCCAGTGCCAAAATCGTCGATTGCCAGTTTCACCCCAAGGTCGCGCAACTGCTGGAAGGTCGCAATGATGTGCTCGACGCTGTCCAGCAACTGGCTTTCGGTGAGTTCCAGTTCCAGGTAATGCGGCGCCAGACCGGTTTCCTCCAGCACCTGGCGCACCAGGCTGACCAGTTTTCCCTGACGCAGTTGATGCACCGACAGGTTGACCGACACCCGAATCGGCTCCAGTCCCTGACGCTGCCATTCACAAGCTTGCCAACAGGCCTGGCGCAAAACGAACTCGCCGATAGCGCCGATCAGCCCGGTTTCCTCGGCCAGACCGATGAAATCCCCCGGCGGTACCTGGCCCAGGGTCGGGTGATTCCAGCGTACCAACGCCTCGGCGGCATTCAGCCGGCCGGTGGCGAGGCAGAGTTTCGGTTGATAAAACACTTTCAGCTGCTTTTCTTCGATGGCTTTGCGCAACTGGTTCTCGAGCTGCAAACGCTCGAGCGTGCTGGCTTGCAGGCTGTCTGTATAGAACTGGAAGTTGTTGCCGCCCAAGTGTTTGGCATGCTGCATGGCCATGTTCGACTGGCTGACCAGCGCGGAAATCTCCCGCGCGGTGTCCGGCAACAGGCTGATGCCCATGGACGCGCTCACCACCAATTCATGCCCCTCGACGGTGACTGGCAAACGCAGCTTGGCCGACAATCGGGTCGCTACGCGCGCCAGGCTCGACAGGTTGCCATAGGCATCGAACAGCACCGCAAATTCATCGCCGGACAACCGGGCAATGGTGTCCGCTTCCGGCAGCGCATTGACCAGGCGGCGGGACATTTTCTGCAACAGTTCATCGGCGATTTCGTGGCCGAGGCTATCGTTGAGCAGCTTGAAACGGTCCAGATTGATGTGCAGCAACGCCAGGCTGCGCCGACCGCCCTGACGCACCCGCTGATGAGCCTCGCGCAGCCGTTCGCGGAACAACGAACGGTTGGCCAATCCTGTGAGTTCGTCGTAATGGGTGAGGTAGCGCATGCGCTCTTCGGATTCACGTCGAGCGGATAGATCGGCGAAGAAGCCGACAATATGACTCACATTTCCCCGCGCATCGCGCACGGCATTCAATTGCAGCCATTGCGGATACAACTCGCCATTCTTGCGCGTTTCGACCAACTCACCTTGCCAACTACCGTGCTGTTCCAGCGCCTGATGAATCGCGGTGTAATGCCGGCGGGCATCGCGGCTGCAGGGCAAATCGACCACGTTGCGCCCGAGCATGTCGTCGATGTCGTAGCCGGTCACTCGGCTGAAGGCCTGATTGACGGCAATCAGCGCGTAATTCGGGTCGAAAATCACAATGCCTTCGCTGGCCGCCTCGAACACTGTCGCCGCCAGTTGGCGCTGTTCTTCCAGGCCCTTGCTGGCGCTGATATCGCGGCGGGTACCGACCATGCGGATCACCCGGCCGTTCTCGGCGCGCTCCACCGCTCGACCACGGTCCTCGATCCAGACCCAATGGCCATCGCCATGCCGTACCCGATACTCGATCTGATAATCCTCGCTGCGACCCTTCAAATGCTCGACCAGCGCCCGCTTCAGCGATGGCAAGTCGTCGGGGTGCAGCCTGGGCTTGAGGTGGCGGAGCATGGCTGTCACGAATTCCGGCTCCAGGCCAAACAGCTCCTGGAGTTGGGTGTGATGGACTTCGTCTGTCTGCAGGTTCCAGTCCCACAGCCCGAGTTCGCTCGCCTTCAACGCCAGCGCCAGCCGCGCTTCGCTCTTGCTCAAGGCCTGGTTGGCGGCGTCCAGCTCCAGACTGCGTTGGGCAACCCGATTTTCGAGGTCGACCTGAGTTTCACGTAATTCGTCTTCGGCGCGGCGACGCTGGTCGATTTCCTTGGCCAGTTCGTGGTTGAGCTGATCGCTGCGACTTTGCGCCTGCTGCAAATGCTCGATCAGGGCCTGATTTTGAAAGCGTCGCAGCAGCCCTTGGTTAATCAGCCGATTGACCTGCCAGGCGACCACGCTCAACGAACCCAGCAAAATCAGGCCAAACCAGCCCCAGCCCTGTTCTTGCTCATCGCCGCCCCAGAACAGATAGCCGATGGCCGGCAATAGACAGGGCAAGGTAAAGGACAGAAAAGCCGGCAGGCTGACGGCATAAGCGACGCTGGCCGAGAGGGCCGCGGCGCCGATCAGGCCGAACACCCAGGCTTGCTGCATGAAATTGTCAGCGGGCACTAACGCGATGCCAGCACCGGCCAGGGTCAGGCCAGTCATGGCAGAACCAAGCATGAACATGCGACGCCAGACCGGATGAGCCTGACGGTTGGGAATCGCCGAATCGAAGGCTGCGACCTGAATCACCCGCAACGCCACCAGCGACAATAACCAGATCAACCAGACGCTGACCACGAAGTAACGCTGTGGGCTCCAGAGCAAGCCGGCGCACACCAGACCGTTGATCAGCATGAACAGCGTAGGCAACAGCGAGCCTTGGTACAGCAGGCGCGTGCGTTCGACCGCCATTTCCATGGCGTACTGCTTGCGGATAACCCGGGGCTCCACAGAGGGGCCCGACAGGTCGGAGCTGAGGGTCATAGGCAATGTTCTTGTTCTTATAGTGAGCATGCGAGCCCGAATTGTGCACGGAGCATACACAAGCAAATGCCCGGACCAAACAGCCCAAGGTCATAAAATAGACGAAAGTTTGAGCCGCCCACCTCGGCAAAAAAGCCGCCAGACGAGCTCCGCCAATGCTTGCAGCCGGTGACCGACCGGTCGTCATCGGTGCTTCTTTCATCGGCTAATGCAAAGCTCGGTTTGCCCGGTGTGACGGCGCACCCTAGAATGCCCCGATGCGCGATGATCTCTCCCTTCTGCTGAACTCCCTCAACGATGCCCAACGTCAGGCCGTAGCTGCCTCCGTGGGTCGTCAGTTGGTCCTGGCCGGTGCTGGCTCCGGTAAAACCCGAGTGCTGGTGCACCGTATCGCCTGGTTGATCCAGGTCGAAAACGCCTCGCCCCACTCCATTCTGTCGGTGACCTTCACCAACAAGGCCGCTGCCGAGATGCGTCATCGCATCGAGCAGCTGATGGGTATCAACCCGGCCGGCATGTGGGTCGGCACCTTCCACGGCCTGGCGCACCGCTTGCTGCGGGCGCACTGGCAGGAAGCCGGCCTGAGCCAGACCTTCCAGATTCTCGACAGTGACGACCAGCAACGGTTGGTCAAGCGGGTGATCCGCGAGCTGGGCCTGGACGAGCAACGCTGGCCGGTCCGACAGGCCCAGTGGTTCATCAACGGGCAGAAAGACGAAGGTCTGCGTCCGCAACATATTCAAGCCAGCGGCGATCTGTTCCTGGCGACCATGCGCAGCATTTATGAAGCCTATGAGGCTGCTTGCCTGCGCGCCGGCGTCATCGACTTCTCTGAACTGCTGCTGCGCGCCCTTGATCTGTGGCGCGATAACCCGGGACTGCTCGCCCATTATCAGAAGCGCTTCCGGCACATTCTGGTGGACGAGTTCCAGGACACCAACGCCGTGCAGTACGCCTGGTTGCGCCTGCTGGCCAAGGGTGGCGACAGCCTGATGGTGGTCGGCGACGACGATCAGTCGATCTATGGCTGGCGTGGCGCGAAAATCGAGAACATTTATCAGTATTCCGACGACTTCCCGGATGCCCAGATCATTCGTCTGGAGCAAAACTACCGCTCCACAGCCGGGATCCTCAAGGCCGCCAACGCCCTGATCGCCAACAACACCGGGCGCATGGGCAAAGAGTTGTGGACCGATGGCGGCGAAGGCGAAGCAATCAATCTGTACGCCGCCTTCAACGAGCACGACGAAGCACGCTACGTGGTTGAAACCATTGAAAGTGCGCTGAAAACCGGCTTGGCTCGTAGCGATATCGCGATTTTGTACCGCTCCAACGCCCAATCGCGCGTTTTGGAAGAAGCCTTGCTGCGCGAACGCATTCCGTACCGCATTTATGGCGGTCAGCGCTTCTTCGAGCGGGCAGAAATCAAGAACGCCATGGCGTACCTGCGTTTGCTGGAAGGTCGTGGCAACGATGCGGCCCTGGAGCGGGTGATCAACGTTCCGGCCCGTGGCATTGGCGAAAAAACCGTCGAAGCCATCCGCGATCATGCACGCCACAGCCATGTGTCAATGTGGGAAGCCATGCGGCAGCTGGTGGCCAACAAAGGCCTGACCGGTCGCGCTGCCGGTGCTCTTGGGGCATTTATGGAGCTGATCGAGAACCTCGCCGCCAAATGCCTGGAAATGCCGTTGCATCTAATGACTCAGACAGTCATTGAGCAGTCGGGGCTGATTGCCTACCACCAGGCGGAAAAAGGCGAGAAAGGCCAGGCCCGGGTAGAAAACCTTGAGGAACTGGTCAGCGCCGCGCGTAACTTCGAAAACCCGGAAGAGGATGAAGAGCAGTCGCCATTGGCGGCGTTCCTCGGTCACGCCTCGCTGGAGGCCGGAGATACCCAGGCCGACGAACACGAAGACAGCATTCAGTTGATGACCCTGCACAGCGCCAAGGGCCTGGAATTCCCTTACGTGTTCCTGGTGGGCATGGAAGAAGGCCTGTTTCCGCACAAGATGAGCCTGGAAGAACCCGGCCGTCTTGAAGAGGAACGCCGCCTGGCCTACGTCGGTATCACCCGGGCGATGCAGAATCTGGTGCTGACTTATGCTGAAACCCGACGCCTGTACGGTAGCGAGACCTACAACAAGGTGTCGCGTTTCGTACGTGAAGTGCCGAAAGGCCTGATCCAGGAAGTGCGGCTGTCCAACAGCGTCAGCCGTCCGTTCGGCGGTGGCCAGCAGCAGAGCTCCAGCAGCCTGTTCGGCGGCAGCGAGATCCCGGACACCGGGTTCAGCCTCGGCCAGACTGTGCGGCATTCGGTGTTCGGCGATGGTGTGATCCTGAATTTCGAAGGTGCCGGCGCTCAGGCGCGGGTACAGGTGAACTTCAGCGAGGGCAGCAAGTGGTTGATGCTGGGTTACGCCAAGCTGGAAGCCGTTTAAAGGCGACCGTCAGGGCGCATTTCTGTGGGAGCGAGCCTGCTCGCGATGAACGATGACGCGGTGTTTCTGTTGTTCCGCGGTGCGACTATCGCGAGCAGGCTCGCTCCCACAGTTTGATCGCGTAGTGGCGCTGGTCGCTTTTCCTACAGAACTCATACACTCGTCCTACAGACCAAAGTTAACAGGCCTTATTGCGCTGACTGAAGCTGAACACAACCTGTCAGGCAAAAGCCCGAAACACTCTGCCGCTAGCCAGTAACACTTCAGCTGTGCAACATGGCGCGCGTGCCTTCCACAAATGGGAATTCCCTTTATGAAACGTTTTCTTAGCATCGCCATGGCGTTGTGCATTGGCCTGACGATGAGCCTCGACGCCAATGCCGCCAAGCGCTTTGGTGGCGGCAAGAGCTCCGGCGCTGCGCCGACTCACCAGACCAGCCAAATGGCTCCTTCTTCTGCTGCAGGCGGCGCTGCTGCCACTGCGGGCGCGGCCGGTGCTGCTGGCGCCGCTACCAAGGCCAGCGGTGCTTCGCGCTGGCTCGGCCCTCTGGCCGGTATCGCTGCCGGTGGCCTGCTGGCCTCCATGTTCATGGGCGACGGCTTCCAGGGCATGCAGATCTTCGACATCCTGATCATGGCGGTCATCGCCTTCCTGGTCTTCCGTTTCATCGCCGCTCGTCGTCGCAAGCAGCAGGAGCACATGGCTCCAGCCGGCGCGCCGATGCAGCGTGAAGTGTTCGAACAGAAACCAACAGCCATGGGTTCGATCTTCGGCGGTTCGGCTGCACCTGCTGCCGCTCGTCCGGTGATCAACGCGCCAGCCTGGTTCAATGAACACAACTTCATTGAAGCGGCCCGCAACCACTTCCAGTCCCTGCAGCAACATTGGGACGCCAACGAAATGGACAAGATCGCCGAGTTCGTGACTCCGCAACTGCTGGAGTTCCTCAAGCGCGAACGTGCTGACCTGGGCGACGGCTTCCAGTCGACCTACATCGATAACCTCCAGGTACAACTGGACGGCGTTGATGACCGTGCGGACAAGACCATCGCCACCCTGACCTTCAGCGGCGTGTCGAAGTCCTCGCGTTTCGACCAGGGCGAAGTGTTCAGCGAAAGCTGGAACATGGAACGTCCACAGGGCGAAAACCAGCCTTGGCTGGTGGCCGGTATCCGCCAGAACGGCTGATCACTTCCCGCGTTTCACCTGTTGTAATAAAACCCCGGCCTCGGCCGGGGTTTTCTATTTCGCGGTTGCATCTATAGCGAGCTACTGTATAAACCGCCCCAACTAAACCGCGCCATCAAGCAAGAGGATCCCGGACGTGGAAGAAATCATCGAACAACTGCGTGAAGCCAACGAACCGGTACCGGTCCCCTTGGAATTGCCTGACGAAGATCAGATTGTGGAAATCGAAGAGCAACTGTTCATCGACATCCCGTTCGTCTTCAGAGAATTTTTGCTGACCGTCAGCGACGTGGTTTACGGCAGCCTGGAGCCGGTGACCGTCACCGATCCGCAGTCCCACACCTACCTGCCAGACGTTGCCGCCAACGCCTGGGACGCTGGCGTTGATCGCAGCATGATTCCGATCTGCCAGGACGGTGACAATTACTACCTGGTCGAAGAAGACGGCACCGTGGTGCTGTGGCTGGCCGAAGAAGAGCTTATTGCCGAAGAAACCTGGGAATCGGTCTGGCACTGGGCGCGAGACGTCTGGCTGGAAAGCTGATTGAGCTCGACTTGTAGCCTGTAGCAGCTGGCGCAGCCTGCGTTCGGCTGCGAAGCAGTCGTAGACCCTGCGACTCGGTAACCCTGAAACTCCTCATTGCCTGACTTGCGGCTGCTGCGCAGTCGAACGCAGCCTTCGGCAGCTGCTACAGAGGTCTCAGTGGCTTGAGGAGTCCTTGTGATTGTCCAGCGTTTCCAGCAAGGCCACCTGCATCCGCGTATGCACGCGAATGAACCAGCGCCAAAGCAGCGCCGCCACCGCGGCCGCGACTATGACGATCAGCACCAGCAACTTGTTGGTCGGCAGAATACTGGCCGACAAGACTGCCAGCAGCAGGAAGATCACTAACAGCGAGAGTATCGGGATCACTTCGGCGATCACCCGACGCACTCGCTGTGTGTGGCGGCCGGCCATTTCCGGCTTCACACCCATCTCTGCCAGCAACATCGACAGCGCCTTGAGCTTGCGATAAGCGGCGATCAGGAATGGCAGTGACAACAGCAACGCCCCACCCCAGATCAACGCTTTCTGCCAGCTCGGATCGCTGATCCAGTCCTGTAGGTAAACGGACATGCGCTCGGCGAAGAACGCGCCCGAGAGAAAGATCGCAATCACCAACGCCAGATTGACCCCAACCTGCAACAGAATCCGCCGAATCATCGACGCCAACAGTGCGCCCTCACCCTGAGGCTGAATGCTGCGCAGCCATTCGCCATACATCCCCAGCACACGGCTCAGACGTTGCGGCATCACCGCAGCAAGCTTGATCGACAGCGGATCAGCCGCGCGAATCAGATACGGCGTCAACAGCGTGGTGATCACCGAGACGGCCACCGCCACCGGGTAGAGAAAGTTGCTGGTGACCTGCAGCGTCATGCCCAACGCCGCGATGATGAAAGAGAATTCGCCAATCTGTGAAAGCCCCATCCCCACGCGCAGTGAGGTGCGTCCGTCATTGCCGGCGATAAAGGCACCGAGGCCGCAGGACAACATCTTTCCCAGCACCACAGCCACGGTGATCACCGCGATCGGCCAGGCGTATTGCAGCAGGATCATCGGGTCGAGCATCAGGCCGATGGCGACGAAGAAAATCGCACTGAACAGGTCGCGAACCGGCTCGATCAACTGCTCGATCTTCAGCAGTTGCCGCGATTCAGCCATGATCGCGCCGATCAGGAACGCGCCGAGGACCATGCTGTATTCAAGCTTGACCACCAGCAGGCAGAAACCAAAACACAGGCCCAGTACAGTGATGAGCAGCATCTCGTTGCTTTCAAATTTGGCCACATAGGCCAGCAGTCGGGGCACCAGCAGAATGCCTATAACCAGTGCGACAATCATGAACAGTGAAAGCTTGCCGACCGTGGAAAACACTTCGCCGGAACTGACGGTGCCGCTGACCGCGATGCTCGACAGCAACGCGATGATGCCGATACCGAGGATGTCTTCGACGATCAACACGCCGAAGATCAGCTGGGCAAAACGCTCGTTCTTCATCTTCAGATCATTGAGCGCCTTGACGATGATGGTGGTCGAGGAAATCGCCAGGATCGCGCCAAGGAACAGCGAGTCCATGGTATTCCAGTCGAACCAGCGGCCGATTTCATAGCCGATCCAGATCATCAGGACGATTTCCAGGAACGCGGCGATGAACGCTGTGGCGCCAACCTTGAACAGCTTGCGCAGGCTGAACTCCAGGCCCAGGCAGAACATCAGGAAAATCACCCCGAGTTCGGCGAGGGTCTTGATGGTTGCTTCGTCGTGGATCAGGCTGAACGGCGGCGTGTGCGGGCCGATAATGAAGCCGGCGACGATGTAGCCAAGTACCACCGGCTGTTTGAAACGATGAAAGAGCACGGTCACCACACCCGCGATCAACATGATCACTGCCAGATCCTGAATGAAGCTGATGGCATGCATGGCGTGTGGCTCCTTGGGGTGGGCTTTTGAAGGGTAACATCGCGACTTCCGACGGGAAGACGGTGCAATATATGGAAACAGATAGATTCGGGCGTGACGGCGGCCCCCCGCCCGGCGTCCCGATAACTGTTGGTTTGAAAAACCAAGCACCCGCAGAGGTGTAACCCCGAATCCTGCCTTGAACCCGTGAGTACGTTATGGAACCCGGAAACGCCCAGCTGTCGATGACGGTATTGATGACCCCCGACATGGCCAATTTCTCTGGCAATGTCCACGGCGGCACCCTGCTCAAATACCTCGATGAAGTGGCCTACGCCTGCGCCAGCCGCTATGCCGGCCGCTATGTGGTGACCCTGTCGGTGGATCAGGTGATCTTCCGCGAGCCGATTCACGTCGGTGAACTGGTGACTTTTCTGGCCTCGGTCAACTACACCGGTAACACCTCGATGGAGGTGGGCATCAAGGTCGTGACCGAGAACATCCGCGAGCGCTCGGTGCGCCACACCAACAGCTGCTTCTTCACCATGGTCGCGGTGGATGACCAGCGCAAACCGGCCGCAGTCCCGCCGCTGCAACCGCAGAACAGTGAAGACAAGCGTCGGTACATGCAGGCCCAGCAGCGTCGGCAGATTCGTCAGGAACTGGAAAAACGTTATCAGGACATCAAGGGCGACGCCTGAGCAGACAGTTATCCAGCGCTCTTCAGATCGCTATCGCGAGCAGGCTCGCGATTGGGACAACCACCCGATTACAGGCTGATCGCTGTCGCCTCAAACCGCACCCGCGGATGGGCAATCCGATCCTGCGCCCGCACCAGTTCCAGCTCATAGCTGGCGCAGGCCTGGGTTTCCAGCAGCACTTCATGCACCGCCGCCGCGGTGAATTCGAAGGCGCTCACCAGATTGTCACCCAGCAGCACGCGCGTCAGGAACAGCCCGGCAGTCAGGTCACCAACGCCGACCGGCTGACGCGGAAACGCCAGCAGCGGCCGACGCAGGTGCCAGCTGCCTTCGGCGGTCACCAGCAACATCTCGAAGCCATCCGCCAGTTTGCCGGGATAGTCCAGATGCTTGACCAGCACCGCCTTCGGACCGCGCGCCAGCAGCGCACGCGCCATGGCCAGGCAATCGAACAAAGACTGCGCCTTGCGCCCCGAGAAGCTGTTCAGCTCCAACTGATTCGGGCACATGAAGTCGGCCACCGCAGCCGCCTCTTCCAACAGAAAATCGCTGACCTCGGCTGGAACGGTGCAGCCCTTCTCCGGATGGCCCATCACCGGGTCGCAGAGGTATAGCGCTTTGGGATTGATCGATTTGATTCGTTCCACGCCCGCGAGAACCGCCCGTCCCTGGGCCGCGCTGCCGAGGTAGCCGGACAACACAGCATCGCAATTGCCCAGCTCACCGATCGCCGCGATGCCTTCCACCAATTCCGGAATCTGATGCGGGGCCAGCACTTCTCCGGCCCACTGGCCATATTGCGTGTGGTTGGAGAACTGCACGGTATTGAGCGGCCAGACGTTCACCCCGATCCGCTGCATCGGGAAAACCGCGGCGCTGTTGCCTGCGTGGCCGAACACCACGTGGGACTGGATGGCGAGCACATGGGGCGTACGTTTCACGCGGTGAGTTTTCCGTCAAACGATTGAAATTCGAGCCGCGCAGTATGCGACTAAACGCAGCCTGTACGACAGACCGGCGACGCAGTTAAGCTGGCACTATCTTGTTGGAGCACCCTGTTGATGCTGACCCTCGGAAATATCTTCGTGCTGATGCTGCTCGCCACCGGTGGCGCGTGGTTGTGGCACAACCACGGCTTGCGCGAACGTGCGCTGGAGCGGGTCATGCAGCATTGCGCCAAGCTGCGGATCGAGCTGCTGGACGGCAACGTAGCCTTGAAGAAGATCGCTTTCATTAAAGACGCCAACGGCCGTCGGCGCCTGGCCCGTGTGTATAACTTCGAATTCACCGTGACCGGCGAAACCCGCCACACCGGCACCATCACCCAGTTCGGCGCCCATAGCGCACAGATCGAGCTCGCGCCCTACCCGATGCCGTTCGACGACACACCGCCGGTGGTCGACATCACGAAGCCCAGAGCTGAGGTGATTGAACTGAGTCAGTGGCGGCAAGAACACACCAAATGGCGCCCGTGAGTCGGGTGTCAGTCTGTTAAAACCAATCGCGGGCAAGCCCGCTCCCACAGGTACAGTGTGAACCTTGTGGGAGCGGGCTTGCCCGCGATGAGGCATTCAAAAACTGCACAAAACTCGCTAATTCGCCTGAGTACGGCACTCCATCAATCCTTTCTGCAGCTCTACGACACTCTGCTGCTCGCTAAAAATCAGCTCGATACGCGAATCCCGAGACCATTCACTGGGTCGCCAATCCAACTCCGAGTTATCCAGCGCATTCGCCGACACCCACCCCTCGGCGCTGTGGATAACCAGCTTCGCCCGCCGCCATTCAAGGCGCTCAAGCCATTTCCCGATCAATACGGCATCGAATATCTGACTCGGATGCCACCGCCATCCAACGCTCCAGCCACCCTCCTGCACCTGACTCAAGCAAATCGGCAGCGTGGGGTCAGTCCAGATGGCTGGCATCTGCGCCAATCCCTTGGGCACGACAAAGTTATCCACACCCCCGACAGCCTGAGCCCCGAGCCCCGGTAACTCGCTCAACGGCAAGACGGCTTGCTGCGTCCAGTACAAAGGACGCATCGGCAACTGTGCGGCGATTCGCTGGCGATCACTGTCGTCGAGGCCTTCTGCCTTGTTCAGCAACAGCAATCCGGCACTGTCCAGCGCTTGCTGTTGCGCAGCAGGCAGCGGTTTTCCAGTCGCAAGCGCCTGGGCATCCAACACCAGCACGCACGGCTGTACGGCCAGGACGCCTTGCCACGGCGCCTCACTCAATTGCCTGAGCAACTGCGCTGGATGTCCCAGCCCGGAGGGTTCGATGAACAGTCGATCCGGTCGTGCCTTGCGCAGCAACCGCCCGAGGCCGATCTGAAACGGTGCACCATTGACGCAACACAAACAGCCCCCGGCCACTTCCCCCAGTGCGATACCATCGGCATCCTGGGTCAACAGCGCGGCATCCAGACCGATCTGGCCGAACTCGTTGATCAACACTGCCCAGCGCTCACCCTCGGGCCGTTGCGCCAGCAGGTGCTTGATCAGGCTGGTCTTGCCGGCACCTAGTGGGCCGGCAATGACGTGGGTGGGAATGTTCTGCAACATGGTCGAGGTTTTCTGAGGAGGTAAAGAATGCGGTTGATGGGATGGTCGTTGCTTCTGGCGCTCACATCGGGCGAAGCGCTGGCTCAGGCCTGCGTGGTGCACAGCACGGCTGAGCGGCTCGACGTAAAGGTTTGCCAGCAAAACCGCAGCATCCCGGAAAAACTGTTCGCCGATGGTTTCTGCCAGCCGAATTTGCCCGGGCAGAAAGTCGAGGTGCAGTACGTCGACCAATGCCCCACCGGCGCGTTCGGAGTGTGCAGCAACGCTCAAGTCGCCAATATGCCTTACCGGCAGGATATTCACTATTACGGCGTGGCCACCGATGCGGCGTATTTGAAGCCGTTTTGCGAAGCCCAGAGCCAGGGAACCTGGCTCAAGCCTTGAACCGCTAACTCAGCCAGTCGAGGGTCAGAATCAAACGACGCTCGCCCGGCGCCGGCTGCGGCGAGCGGTGGATCAAACCGAAGCCTTCGTTGCCGTGCCACTTCTCCCCTTTAAGCAACGCCACTTCGCCGCTGGTGATTTGTTGAATCAGCGAACCGTCCTGCGGTTCCGCCTCAGGTTTGCCTAATTGCCGGCGATCCATCGCCCCTTCTTTCAGCCATTGGCTGCCAATACCTGCGTAGGTGGTGATCAACCGCACCGGCACATGATCGACGTGGAAACGCGGGCACATGGCTTTGTCCAGAACCCGCAGACGCAGGCCGATACGCTGGGCGCCCAACAGGCAGGCGAAAGCGCTGACCAGCCAGGAAACATCGGCGATAAAGCCTTCGTAGCCTTCAAGGTCGCTGAAGCCTGAGGCTAAACCGTGGAGATTGGGTTCGGCGTCATCGCCGGGCATTTCCAGGGATATTGACTCGGCCAGCGGCTCGTTCAGGGACAACAACAAACGACCGAAATCGGCAATGTGCGCTGGGAGTTGGCGCTGCCAGAGTGCCAGGTTCACGCCGTCGTCCAGAATTCCCGTCAGCGCTTTTGGCGTATCACCTTGAACCTGGCGAATGACCGGTCGCAGCTTCAGACTGGGCGCCAACATCAAGCAGCCGCCTCTTCGTGCCAAGGACCAAACGGATCGGGCAGTAACTGCCAGCCCTCGACACCCAAGGCCATCTCAGCATCCGTCAGCAGGCAGTTATCGAGTTCGACGGTGAGTTGCGCGAAATCGACGTTCTGGCCGATAAACACCAGCTCCTGACGGCAATCACCGGTGGCGGCCGTCCAGTTTTCCATGATCCCGGCAGTGCATTCTTCATCTTGCGGCCACTGGTTTTTCGGCACGAAACGCCACCAGCGTCCGGCAAAACCGTGACGCATCAAGCCGCCGGCCTGGGACCAGCTGCCGGCATCCCTGTGTTTGCTGGCCAGCCAGAAAAAGCCTTTGGAACGCAGCAATTTGCCGTTCACCCACGGACGGTCGATGAAACTGAAGAAGCGCTGTGGATGAAACGGTCGCCGCGCCCGATATGCCGTGGAGGCGATACCGTATTCCTCGGTTTCCGGCACGTGTTCACCGCGCAATTCCTGCAACCATCCCGGCGCCTGAGCAGCCTTTTCGAAGTCGAAGCGACCAGTGTTGAGGATTTTCTTGAGCGGCACTTCGCCCATGACCATCGGAATGATTTCCGCCTGGGAATTTAGCCGTTCGAGGATCGCGATCAACTCCTGGCGCTCGCTACTGCTGATCAAATCGATTTTGCTGATCAGAATCACGTCGGCGAATTCGATCTGCTCGATCAACAGGTCGGTGATCGAGCGTTCGTCCTCCTCTCCCAGGGTTTCGCCACGGGAAGCGAGGCTTTCGGCGGCCTGATAGTCGAGCAGGAAGTTCATGCCGTCGACCACGGTGACCATGGTATCGAGCCGCGCGATGTCCGCCAGGCTCTGCCCTTCTTCATCGCGAAACGTGAAGGTTTCTGCCACGGGCAGAGGCTCGGAAATGCCCGTGGACTCGATCAACAGGTAATCGAAACGACCGTCCTTGGCGAGTTTGCTGACTTCTTCGAGCAAGTCTTCGCGCAAGGTGCAGCAAATGCAGCCGTTACTCATTTCCACGAGTTTTTCTTCGGCACGGTTCAGGCTGACATCGCGCTGAACTTCACTGCCATCGATATTGATCTCACTCATGTCATTGACGATCACTGCGACCCGCAAATTTTCGCGATTACGTAGTACGTAATTAAGAAGTGTACTTTTTCCGGCGCCGAGAAAGCCCGACAGGACGGTCACGGGGAGACGATTGGGCATCAGGTATTCCTCATCAGGATGTGGCCGGTCAAATCGCCCGTTGATGGCGTTCGCGCAGCTCTTCACGTTCTTTGGCTTCAATACACAGAGTGGCGGTGGGCCGCAGCAGCAGGCGTTTGAGGCCGATCGGCTCACCGGTTTCGCGACACCAGCCGTATTCGCCGCGAGCCAAGTGTTCGAGGGCTTCGTCGATCTTGTCCAGGAGCTTCTTTTCCCGCTCCAGCAGGCGCAGTTGCCACTGGCGCTGTTCTTCGGCGCTGCCGATATCGGCGGGATCGCTGTGGGGTTCCTGCTCGCGTAACGCGTCGAACTCGCCGGCAATGCGCTCCTGCAGCTCGCTGCGCTGTGCCAGCAATAGCTCGCGAAAGAAGCCTTGCTGGGCGTCGTTCATGTAATCGGCGGCGGGTTGAGCGAGGAGTTCTTGTTCAGTCATGGCGGTGGATCATCAGAGCGGGTGTATTTTTATGTTATAGTATAACAATACAAATAAGCCACTCCCCTCTTGCTCGCTGCGACAAAGGGCACGATGCTTGAGCCCGTCCGCCCCCTTGAGAAATGCCATGGGAAACGCCCTGAAATTCTCGCTATTGAGCCTTTCGTTGCTGATCGCGGTCGATGCCTGGGGACAAGTCTCGAGCCTGGCTAACTGCACCCGTAGCGCCAATCTGCTGGCCTGCGTAGATGCCGACGGCAATGCCTACAGCGTTAACACCGTCGGTAGCACGATCTATCTGCGCGGCTTCGAAGTGGCCGGCAAACGCCAATGGGCGCAAACCAATAACCGCTACGGGCAATTGACGTTCTTCACTGGCATCGCGTCCGATGGCGAAGCCTGGGTCGGCTACAACCGCCGGGTTGGCTGGACAACCATCAATCGGTTTTCCAGCTCCGGCGGCAGCAGCGGCAAGTTCACGTGCAGCCGGATGATCGGCTGCTAGGCCTGTGCATTTTTCTGTTCCTGTTGCCAGGCGATGTAGCTGTTCATCGGTGGGTTCTTCTGAAAATAGCGCTGCAACCCTTCGAACAAACCATCCGCCACCGCTTGCTGATGGCGGGCAGTCACCAGTCGTTGACTGTCGCGGGCGTTCGAGATGAAGCCGGTTTCCACCAGAATCGACGGCACATCCGGCGACTTCAACACGGCGAATCCTGCTTGCTCCACGCGCTTCTGATGCAGCGTAGTAATGCCTGCCAGGCTGCCAAGCACCGTACTGCCCAACTGCAAACTGGCGGCGATGGTGGCGTTCATCGACATGTCGAGAATCACCCCGGCGAGCATCGGGTCCTTGTCCTTGAGATTGAGCAGGCTGGTGGCGCCCAACAGGTCTGCACCATTCTCCCGTTGTGCCATGAAGCGCGCGGTGGCCGAAGTCGCGCCACCTTCGGACAAACAGTACACCGACGCACCTGAAGCGGTGAGACGCGGCGCCGCGTCCGCATGGACCGAGATGAACATGTCGGCATTGTGTTTGCGGGCAATCTCCACGCGCTTGCGCAGCGGGACGAAGAAGTCGTCATTGCGCACCAGTTTCACTTCGAAGCCCTTCTCACGTTTCAGCCGTTTGGCCAGCAGCTGGGCGATCGACAGCACCACGTCTTTTTCCCGCTCACCTTTGGCACCGACCGCGCCCGGATCTTTGCCGCCGTGACCAGGGTCGACCACCACGATGATGTCGCGCTTGGGGTGAGCCTTGTCGGTGACGGGTTCAGGTTTTTCCGACGGCACCGCCGCGATCTGTAGCGGCGCAGCGGTCTTCAGATCGAGTACCAATCGGTGCCCCTGCCCGTCCTGGGGCGGCAGCTGGAAACTGTTGAGCTGCACCGGGCCGCTGAGGTCGAGGACGATCCGCGTATCGCCCTGACCGAAATGTCCGGAGCGGATTGCGCGAATCACCGTGTTGCTGAGTGCCAACTGACTGAAGTCGCCACTGAGATTGGCGCCACTCAGATCGATGATCAGCCGCTCCGGAGCGCTCAGGGAAAACGTCTTGTATTGCACCGGCCCGCTCAGATCGAACACCAGTCGTAGCTTGTCGTCAGAACGCCACAGTCGTGCATTGCGAATTTGCGTGGCCGAAGCACCAAAGGGAAATGCGAAGGCCGCGCTGGCCAGAATCAGGTTGAGCAAGTGACGTCTGTGCATGGTGAAAGCTCGCTCACGAAAAAGGCATCGTCGATTTGATTGTTATAATATAACATGCCAAATCAACTCCCACGATGGACCTGCTCATGAATGCGCTGACTCTGCCGGATATCGCCGCGCAGGCCTCACGCCAAGCCCTGCCACTCGATTGGGTGGGCATGTGCGGCATTGCTCTTCCTGTTTTATTCGATGGCCAGCGACTGAGCGCAAAGGCCGACGCTGGCGTTAGCCTCGACGATGGAGAGGCGCGCGGCATCCATATGTCGCGGCTGTATCTGGCGCTGGAAAAGCTTGAGCAGGAAAACCTTTCGCCCGCGTTGTTGCGGCGAGTCTTGCAGAATTTTCTCGAAACCCATGAAGGACTTTCCCACAACGCTTACCTAAAAATTCACACCGAACTATTGCTCAAAAGACCCGCGCTCATCAGTCCGCTAGCCGGTTGGAAAACCTATCCGGTGAGCATCGAAGCCAGTTTGAAAAACGCGATGTTCCACGTGGAACTAAAAATCGACGTTCCTTATTCCTCAACCTGCCCGTGCTCAGCGGCACTTTCGCGGCAGCTGATTCAGCAGCAATTCGTTGATGACTTCGCCAATCGATCATTGCAACACTCCGACGTTCTGGCTTGGCTCGGTTCCACGAAAGGTATCGTCGCCACGCCGCATAGCCAACGCAGCAATGCGCAATTGCAGCTGCGTCTGGACGACTACCTGGATGACCTGCCGCTGATCGCCGCGATCAACGATGCGGAAGCAGCCCTCGGCACCGCAGTGCAAACCGCAGTGAAACGCGCCGACGAACAAGCCTTCGCTCTCGCCAACGGCCAGAACCTGATGTTCTGCGAAGACGCCGCCCGACGCTTGAATCTGGCCCTGAAACGCTCCCCGGGGATCTACGCCTTTCATGTGCGAGTCGTTCACGCCGAAAGTCTTCACGCTCACGACGCTGTCGCCGAAAGTCGCTGGAATTGGGAGGCCGCATGATCCAATGCCAAGCCTTGCGCTGGGGCGCTCCCGGTCAACCGCTCACTCCGTCAGTGGATTTCCAATTACCCAAAGGAAGTCTGACCGCCGTCATCGGTGCCAACGGTTCGGGTAAAAGCAGCCTGCTAAAAGTCATCGCCGGTCTGCAAAAGCCACTGACCGGAAAAGTCATCATTGATGCTCCAAGTAAAGGCGGCCTTTCGTTCCTGCCTCAGCAACAACACCTGGACCGGCAATTCCCCATCAGCCTGCAAGAGTTGGTGGCCGCAGGTTTCTGGGGCAGCAAGCAAACTCCGGAAATTCGCAGCCAGCGACTCAAGTCTGCGCTGGAAGACTGGTGCCTGACCGGCCTGGAACATCGCACATTGATGGCCCTCTCCGGGGGCGAATTGCAGCGCGCCCTGCTCGCCCGGTTGAGTCTCGCCGAAGCCCCCTTGTTGTTGCTCGACGAACCCCACGCCGCGCTCGACGAACTCGGCCAGGCGCTGCTCTGGAAACACATCCACGCGTGGCATGCCGAAGGTCGAACCCTGGTCGTGGTGTGTCATGACCTGGCCGCTGTGCGCCAACACATCCCACAAGCCCTATTGATCAAAAGCAGCGGCTGCGTCCTCGGCCCCAGTACAGATCTGATTCGCCAACAACCCCAGACGCAGGTGGCTTGATGATCGCCGCCGCTCAGCTTTGGCAACCGTTCCACGAATTCGTATTCATGCGCAGGGCGTTGCTTGGGGGGCTCGTTCTGGCGTGCAGCACCGCTCCGCTTGGGGTGTTTCTGATCCTGCGGCGCATGAGCCTGATCGGCGACGCGGTGGCTCACGGCATCTTGCCGGGCGCCGCATTGGGCTTCTGGTTCGCCGGGTTGAGTCTACCCGCGTTGACCATCGGTGGCCTCGGCGCTGGTCTGAGCATGGCCGGACTGGCCGCGTGGATCACTCGCCGCACTGGCCTGCGGGAAGACGCGAGCCTGGCCGCGATCTATCCGATATCGCTGGCCAGCGGCGTGCTGATCCTCGGTATCGCCGGCAAGCGGCTGGACCTGTTGCACCTGTTGTTTGGCTCGGCGCTCGCGGTCGACGGACCGACTTTGACCGGCATGATTTGGGTCTCAGGCTTCAGCCTGATCGCCATGGCCCTCATCTACAAACCCCTGTTGCTGGACACCCTCGACCCACTCTTTCTGCAAACCGTCAGCCGCCTCGGGCCACTTGCTCACGGAGTATTTCTGACCCTGGTGGTGCTGAACCTGGTGATCGGTTTCCAGGCCATCGGCGCCCTGATGGTGGTCGGTTTGATGATGTTGCCAGCCGCCGCTTCTCGCTTCTGGAGTCGTCGCTTGCCGGTACTGATGGTCATCGCCGCACTGCTCGGCTGCCTCTCGGTCTGGCTCGGATTGTTGCTGTCGTTTTACTACTCGCTGCCCAGCGGCCCGGCGATCGTGCTGGTGGCTGGCGCTTTGTATCTGCTGTCCGTGGTGTTCGGTCCGGTGCACGGTTTGCTGCGCCGCCCACCTTTGCTCACATCCCAATGAGGTGTTACCCGATGCGCGCTTTACTCGTGCTGTTCAGTTTGATGCTGTCGATGTCGCTGTCTGCCGCGGAAAAACTCCAGGTAGTCACCAGCTTCAGCATCCTCGCCGACATGACTCAACAGGTCGGCGGCGACCATATCCAGATCACCAACATGGTCGGGCCGGACGCCGATGCCCATACCTACGAGCCGACTCCGGACGATGCCAAGGCATTGCTCAAGGCCAGACTGATCATCAAGAACGGGCTAGGTTTCGAGCCATGGCTGGACCGTCTGGTGACCAGCACCGAGACCAAAGCTGCGGTCATCAGTGCCAGCCACGGTGTCATTCCACGCTCGCTGGATGAAGACGGCGAAACCATTCCCGACCCACACGCCTGGCACAACCTGGCGAACACCGAGTTGTACATCAGCAACATCACCAAAGCGCTGATCGCCGCCGACCCTGCGAACAAAGCCGACTACGAACACAACAGCCAGGCCTACCTGAAAAAGATCTACGCGTTGCTCGCCGAGGCCAAAGCCAAGCTCGGTTCGCTGCCGCCGGGTAATCGCAAAATCGTGACCTCCCATGACGCCTTCGGCTATCTCGGTCAGGCTTACGGCATCGACTTCATGGCGCCACAAGGTCTGTCCACCGAACGTGAACCATCGGCTGCCGAAGTCGCTGCGCTGATCACGCAGATCCGTCAGGCCAAGGTCAAAGCGGTGTTCATGGAAAACATCAAGGACGCACGCCTGCTCAAGCAAATCGCCGATGAAAGCGGCGCGCATATCGGCGGCACGCTGTACTCCGATGCCCTCGCGGCGACCGGCCCGGCCAGCACGTTCGCCGGACTGTTCGAATACAACCTCAACACCTTGTATGAGGCGTTGAGCAAGCCATGATCCGCAAGAATCCTTCCGGTGATCTGCCGTTGATTGCGGAGTCCGCGTACGTGGATAAAACCGCCATCATCTGCGGCAAAGTGGTGATCGGCGAGAACGTGTTCGTCGGTCCGTACGCGGTGATTCGCGCCGATGAAGTGGATGATTCAGGAGAGATGGAGCCAATCACCATCGGCGCCAACTCGAACATTCAGGACGGCGTGGTGATTCACTCCAAGTCCGGTGCAGCGGTGACCATCGGCGAGTTCAGCTCCATTGCTCACCGCTCCATCGTGCATGGCCCCTGCACCGTTGGTGACCGCGTGTTCATCGGGTTCAACAGCGTGCTGTTCAACTGCGCGGTGGGCGACGGTTGCGTGGTGCGGCACAACTCGGTGGTCGACGGTCGTGACTTGCCAGAAGACTTCTACGTGCCCTCCACCACGCGCATCGGCCCCAACACTGACCTGTCGCAGTTCCCACCGGTGAGCGTCAGCGCCTCGGAGTTTTCCGAGGACGTGGCGCGCACCAATGTCGATCTGGTGCGGGGCTACAAAGCCCTGCAAAACGAGTTCTGACCATGAGCAGCGTGCTGATTCGCAATGCCCGACTGGTCAATGAAGGTCGTGAGTTCGACGGTGATTTGCTGGTAAGCCACGGTCGCATCGTCAAGATCGCCAGCAGCATTGAAGGTGAAACGGCCACCGTGGAAATCGACGCCGATGGCCAATGGCTGCTGCCGGGCATGATCGATGACCAGGTGCATTTCCGCGATCCTGGAGCTCCAGACAAGGGCAGCTTCCATACCGAATCCAGAGCGGCAGTGGCTGGCGGCATCACCAGCTTTATGGACATGCCCAACACTTCACCGGCCACTTTGACCCTCGCCGCGCTGGCCAACAAGAAGCGTCGAGCGGCGACGAGTTCAGTGGCCAATTACGGTTTTCATTTCGGCGTGAGCAACGACAATCTCGACACGGTTGCCGCGCTCAATCCTTGCGAGGTGGCCGGGGTCAAAGTGTTCATGGGCGCCTCCACCGGCAATATGCTGGTGGACGATCCACGGATTCTCGAGCGGCTCTTCGCCGAGGTGCCGACCATTCTGTTGGCTCACTGCGAACACACGCCCAGCATCGAAGCCAATGCCGCGAATCTGCGAGAGCTGTTCGGCGAGCACCTTCCGCCCGCCGCTCACCCGCTGATCCGCAACGCCGAAGCGTGCTTTCGCTCCTCCTCAATGGCCGTTGATCTGGCCAGGCAACACGGCACCCGACTTCACGTTTTACACTTGAGCACGGCCCGCGAACTGGCGCTGTTCGAAGACCAGCCGCTGGCACAGAAACGCATCACCGCCGAAGTCTGTCTGCATCACTTGCTGTTCGATGATCGCGACTACCCGAGCCTTGGCAACCTGATCAAGTGCAACCCGGCGATCAAGACTCAGACCGACCGCGATGCCTTGCGCAAAGCATTGTTGAGCAATCGACTGGATGTGATCGGCAGTGATCACGCGCCTCATACCTGGGCCGAAAAACAGCGGCCCTACAGCCAGGCGCCGTCCGGTTTGCCGTTGGTGCAACACGCCCTGCCCGCGTTGCTGGAACTGGTGTCCGATGAGATATTGCCGATCACCACCCTCGTGGCCAAGACCAGTCACCGGGTCGCCGATCTGTTTGCCATCCCCGATCGCGGCTACCTGCGCGAAGGCTACTGGGCCGACCTGGTGTTGATCAAACACGAGCCCGACGGCCTTGCCGTTTCCCGGCAACCGATCCTCTCTCAATGCGGCTGGACGCCCTTCACCCACCATCGCTTTCGCCACAGCGTCAGCACTACGGTCGTGTCGGGGCAAATTGCCTGGCACGACGAACGTCTTAATGACACCTGCCAGGGTTTACCCCTACGGTTTATGCGCTAGCGCACGTTGTCGAAAACATTCGAGAACATCGATCATGATCCATATCACTCTGCCCGATGGTTCATTGCGTGAGTACGATCAGCCGCTGTCTGTGTATGAAGTTGCTGCAAGCATCAGTCTCGGGTTGGCTAACGCGGCAGTGGCCGGGCGGGTCGATGGCGTGTTGGTGGACTGTGGGTTCCTGATCGAGGGCGATGCCCGGGTCAGTATCGTCACGCCCCAGGAACCCGATGGCCTGGAGATCCTTCGCCGTTCCTGCGCGCTGATGCTGGCCATGGCCGTCAAACAGCTCCATCCGAATGCGCAGTTGCGAGCCGGATCGTCGCTGGGTGATGGTTTCTTTTATGAGTTTGCTTTCCAGCGCTCTTTAACTCTGGCCGAGCTGCCAGTTATCGAAGCGCGCATGCATGCACTGGCGGCGACCAATCATTCGATCCGACGGGAAACCGCTCCCCGGGCGACGCCAGCCGAACGGTTAACGCTGTATCGCTTGGGGGGGTTTGAAAGTTTCGCTGAAGGCCCGCATGTTCCCACCACCAAGGTATTGCAAGCATTCACTCTGGACCATATCAGCGGCACGTCGCAGCAACGGATCTACGGCACGTGCTGGTCCAGCCAACAGGAGCTGGACACCTGGCGAGCGCCGCCGCAGGTGATGGTCGTGAACATCGATGAACGTCAGACCGCTTATGCGCACTCGGTGACCCAGGCCCTGCGCCGCCGTGAACTGCGGGCCAACTCGGATCTGCGTAACGAGAAAATCAGCCACAAGATTCGCCAGCACAGCCAGAAAGTGCCGTATCTGTTGGTGGTGGGAGAGAAGGAAAAGGAAGGCGGGTTTGTCAGTATGCGCAGCAGCAGTGGAGAGAACTTCGGGGAGAAAGGGATTGAGGCGGTGTGTGAATTGTTGAATCCGCCCAAGATTCAAGGTGACTAAACGGACGTCATCGCGGGCAAGCCCGCTCCCACAGGGATCGCGTATGACTTTGTGGGAGCGGGCTTGCCCGCGATGCTTTTAGGCTCTTGGCTTCACTGTGCCGCAATCCTGGCCCAACCACACCGCGCGAGTATCGAGGCTACCCTTCTGCTGAATGCCGGTGGCGTTGAAAGTACCGTTGACCTTGGTGGTGAACTCACGATCGCTGAGGAATGTGGCGACACCAGCACCTTGCGCTTTCGGACAGCTGAAACGGAATTTCCATTGGTTGCCGGTACGCTCGGTGATTTCCTGCTTGCAGCCCGATTGTGGGTCCGTCAGTGGAATGTTGTCGGTCTTCACCTGCTCAGGCGTCAGGCACGCCCGAATCCCTTTGCCGCCCATGGTGATGCCCTGCTTCTCCAGCTGCGCGCGCTGTTCAGGGGTCATCTGACTCTGTATCTGGCCGAGAATCAGTTGAAGATCGGGCAGGTTCTGGTCATCGACCTTCATGTTGCTTGAAGTCATTTCCCACAAACCCGGTTGCAACATCTGCGCCTGAGCAGCCACAGGAAGTGCCAAACCAAACGCAATGGCCAAACCCAGCAGACGAACGTTCATCGAGTAACTCCTGATCATTAGTGGCCGTTAGACGTCAGCCACGGGCTTCGGTTCATGGGCCAATTAAATAGCGACATTCTGCCCGGAACATGGTCTGTTAAGCATTGAATCTTCAGGAGCAAGGCTGCCCCATGGATTATTTTGGACCGCATGTTTTCGGTTATCTGATCGCTCTGCTGCACGCGCTGGGCGCGATTGCCGCCATCCATGCCGTATTGACCGTTCGGACCGCTCAAGGCTCGATCGCCTGGGCTCTGTCACTGCTGTTCATTCCCTACCTCACGCTTATCCCTTATCTGGTCTTCGGCCGCAGCACCTTCGATGGCTACATCAAGGCCCGGCGGCAAGCCAACGAAGAAATGCGCAAGGCAATCTCCGAGTTGAACTGGCGCCCCTGGGTAGAAGAGGCACTGGCTGCTCGTGCCTCCAGCGCCTACGCGTCCTTGAGGGCCATGCCGAAACTGGGACGCATGCCGTGTCTGGCGAATAACGAAGTACACCTATTGATCGATGGCCAAGCCACCTTCGATGCGATTTTCGACGCCATCAGCAACGCCCGGCAAGCGGTGTTGATCCAGTTCTTCATCATTCACGATGACCGCCTCGGCCAACGCCTGCACACCTTGCTGACCAAGAAAGCTGCAGAGGGCGTGGCGATTTACCTGCTCTACGACCGTATCGGCAGCCACTCCCTGCCCCATGGTTATGTGCAACCGTTGCGCGATGCCGGTATCGAGGTCAAAGTCTTCGCCACCCGCAGCGGCTGGCTCAACCGCTTTCAGGTCAATTTCCGCAACCATCGCAAGATCGTAGTGGTCGACGGGATTGTCGGTTTTGTCGGCGGGCTCAACGTCGGCGACGAATACATGGGCGAGAAACCGCCCCTGGCGCCATGGCGTGACACCCATGTGCAAGTGCGCGGGCCAGTGGTGGCCTCCATGCAGGAGTCCTTCGCCGAAGACTGGTTCTGGGCGGCCCGTTCGCTTCCGCCGCTGATCCTGCCGGAGGTTTATCCGGACGACGGCGTGCTCTGCCAATTGCTGGCAAGCGGCCCGGCGGATTCCTACGAAACCTGCTCGCTATTCTTCGTCGAAGCCATCCATGCGGCGACGGAACGGGTGTGGATCACCAGCCCATACTTTATCCCCGACGAAGCGGTATTCGCCGCGTTGCGACTGGCCGTGTTGCGCGGTGTGGATGTACGGATTTTGTTGCCGTCGCGGCCGGATCACCGGATCGTCTACGCCGCTTCCAGCCTTTACGCCTTCGAAGCGGTACGTGCTGGCGTGCGTGTGTTCCGTTACCAGCCGGGGTTCATGCATCAGAAAGTGGTGTTGATCGACAGCGAAATCAGCGCCATTGGCAGCGCCAATATGGACAACCGTTCGTTCCGGCTGAATTTCGAAGTGATGTTGCTGACGGTCGACAGTGCGTTTGCTGCCGAAGTGGAACAGATGCTCAACGATGACTTCGCCCAAGCTCACGAGATCGCCAAAGAAGAAGGCCGGGAGACCCACCGCCTGCAACAGATCGGCATGCGGGTCGCCCGGCTTATTTCACCGATTCTTTAAGGGTTGTAAATATCATCGCGGGTCCATGGCAGTTCATGGCTGCCATCGGGATGGGCTTTCACCGCGAGGATTTGATGCAGGTTGATCCAGCCTCTGGCGAAGGCATAGGCGCACCCTGCCAGGTACAACCGCCAGATTCGTAAAGCCTGTTCTGGCACCAGTTTGCCGGCGGCTTCCAGATTGTCTTCCAGGCGTTCGCTCCAGTGGTCCAGGGTCCGCGCGTAATGCAGGCGCAGACTCTCGACATCGACGATCTCCAGCCCCGCGTCGCTGATCACAGCCGATATCATCGACAGATGCGGCAGTTCGCCGTTGGGGAACACGTACTTCTCGATGAACTCACCCGCACCACGCCCGACCGGACGACCGTCGATGTGTTTGGCGGTGATCCCGTGGTTCATCACCAGGCCACCCTCTTTCACCGCGCCGAACAAGGTTTTGCAGTACTCGGCAAGATTCGCATGGCCAACGTGTTCGAACATGCCGACGCTGACCACCTTGTCGAAGCGTCCGTCCTGAGGCAAATCGCGGTAGTCGAGCAGTTGCAGTTCGATCTGATCCTCCAGACCTTCGGCTTTCACCCGTTCGCGAGCCAGTTCCAATTGCTCCTTACTGAGCGTGATCCCGAACACCTTCGCGCCGAACTCACGAGCCGCATACCGCGCCAACCCGCCCCAGCCGCAACCGACATCCAGCAGATACTCGCCTGGCTGCAACCGCAGTTTGCGGCACAGGTGGCGAAACTTGGCTTGTTGAGCTTGCTCAAGGGTTTCGCTGCCGGTCTCGAAATAGGCGCAGGAATACGCCATGTCGCTGTCGAGCCACAGTTGGTAAAACGCGTTGGAGAGGTCGTAGTGGTAGGAGATGGCTTTGGCATCGGTTTCTTTGTCATGAACCGTGCGCACCGGTTGCGCGTCTTCGTCTTCGTTGATCAGCGCCTGACTCCATTCATCGCAGACACGAATCACGTCGCTGATGGAGCCTTCCAGTTCCAGCTTGCCTTCGACGAACGCCGCCCCCAACGCGTCGAGGCTAGGATGGGTGAACTGGCTAACCATGTGGGGATCCTTGACCACAATGGTGACGCTGGGCGTCGGCCCCAGATTGAACTCATGGCCGTCCCAGAGTCGCAAGCGAAGCGGTAATTGCAGATTCTGTAAGGCCGGTGGAAGTTGCGCGAGCATGAAAAGTCCCCCTTGTTTCAGACGTCAAATCTGAGGGTAGACCATCCTTGAAAAATAGCAGGCTATCGAATTAATAGCCTTTTTCTATTCCCGGTGTTGCCTGCAACACTGAAACCATCCAACGGGCGATCGTTGAAAATGACCGCCTTACCCTAGATGACTACAAACCCGGCACACAGTTCTGAAAAGTTGTAGACGCTCACACCTCATCCTTAAGCTTGAGTAGGGGTTCCTGAAAGCGTAGCAAACGCCCGGCATTACCGAGCACCAATAACGTGCTCAAATTGTGCAACAGCGCGGCAATCATCGCCCCTGCCGCCCCAAGCCAGCCGAATGCAGCAAACGCGACGATGGCCAAGGTCCAGCCCAAACCGATGATCACGTTGACCTGCAAGGTCTGGCGGCATTGGCGACTCAAGCGTACGCAGGTTCCGAGCCGGCGCAGGTCGCTACCAATCAGTACGATATCGGCCGAGGCCAGCGCGATGTCCGCACCGCCTGCGCCCATGGCCACGCCGACCACACCGGCCTTGAGCGCCAGGGAATCGTTGATGCCGTCTCCCACCACCATCGGCCGGAACCCGCTGCCGATTTCTTTCAGCACACGATTGAGTTTGTCCTCGGGCAAGGCCTGGGCTTCGACATCGCTAATGCCCACATCCCGGGCCAGCGTATGCGCAACGCTTTGCCGATCCCCGGTGAGCAACAGCTGACGACCCAAACCCAATTCACGCAACTCACTCAGGGCAAACCGCGCCTCGGGTTTGACGCTGTCAGCGAGCAACAGCCAGGCGAGAAATTCACCGTTGAGTGCCAGCCCGGCGATAGGGCCGTCGTGTTCGGGCACAGCTGATGTGGCGATGCCCAATTGTGCGAACAGCTCCGGACGACCGAGGGCCGCCTCGCCTTGCTCGGTCATCGCCACTACACCCAGCCCCTGACGCTCGTGAATGTCGGAGAGCAACAGAAAGTGTTCCTGAGTGACCAACCCTGCCAAGGCGCGGCTGACCGGGTGGCTGCTGGCGGAACCGAGGCTGGCGGCGAGCTTCAGTACGTGACTGCGATCCTCCAGCGGACTGTCGATGGATTGCAGGCGCAAGGTGCCAAAGGTCAGGGTTCCGGTCTTGTCGACCACCAATGACGTCAGGTCAGCCAACTCTTCGAGGAATGCTGAACTGCGAATCAGAATCCCGTGCCGGGCCGCGACTGCCACCCCGGCAATCGCCGTGGCCGGAGCCGACAACACCAGCGCGCAAGGGCAAGCCGCTACCAACACTGCGAGCATCGCTTGCGCATCGTTGGTGACAAACCAGGTCACGGCGGCCAGCAGCAACACCAGCACCATGTAGCTGCCGGCGTAGCGTTCGAGCAAACGGGTGATCGGCGGCTTGGAACGTTCGGCGCTTTGCATCAGCGCGATGACTTTACCCAAGGTCGATTCGTGACCGGTGCGGGTCACTTCAATGCGCAGCAGACCATCAAGATTGATCGCCCCGCCGAACACCGGCATGCCCACACCGGCTTCTATTGGCACCGACTCTCCAGTGATCGAAGCGGTGTCGAGGCTTGCCTGACCGGACAGCACCCGGCCATCCGCCGGCACTCGATCGCCGGCCCGCACCTCCACGAGGTCACCGGCCTTGAGTGTTCCGTTGTCGACTTCAACGACGGACCCGTCAGCCTGAATCTTGCGCGCATGGCTGCGAGTCAGTTTGCCGAGGGCATGAATCGCTTCCTGGGAACCGATTACGCTGCGCTCTTCCAGCACGTGACCGAAGATCATGATGATCGGCAGCAACGCCGCCGTGAGCAGATCGCCTGTGGCCCAGGCGCCGAGCATGGCCAGGGCGATCAGTTGATCGGTGATCCCGTGCAAGCTCGGATAACGCAAGCTGTACCACGCCGAGCGCATGACCGGCACGGCCACCAGCAAGGAAGCGAAACCCAGCAGCAATTGGCTGACACCGGTCTGCTCCGGCGACAACCAGCGCCAGATCAGGCCCAGCGCAAGCAGCCCAAGCGCAAGCATGGCCAGGGTCAACTGGCGCGCGGCGCTACGTTGTTCAGCCGAGGACAACATGCTCGGCGCGGCGGCGGTTTGGGCAGTCATTGCGCAGCTCCCTGAATGATCAGGCGGGAATCGTCTTTCGGATCAACCGTGGTCACCGAGCCGGCCTGCCCGAGAATCTTCGGCATCCGTTCACGGTAAATACGCAGCAGCATTTGCGGGTCAGTGCCCTGCTGTTGCGCCTTGGCCAAACTCAGCACCGTGGCGGTGTCGGCAGAGGCTTTGGCCAGGCGTTCGCTGGCTTGGGCGTGAGCCACTTGCAGCGTGCGGTCGGCTTGTTCGTTGGCAGACTGAGTCAGCTTCTCGGCTTCAGTGCGCGCGTTGGCCACGGCTTTGTCAGCCTGCTGGCTGGCGGTTAATACTGCATTGAACGCGTTCACCGCCGGGCCGGGAAGACTCGATTGCACATCGACCCGCGCCACTTCAATGCCCACCCCCTGCCCGGTCGCCGTCAGTTCGGCCAAGCGCTGATTGATGCCCCGCACCAGATCGCCGCGTAGACGTTCGCGGCGCTCAGCGGCCTGGCTGTCGGCACCGATCAGTTCCGGTCGAGCCACCAGAATGGTGTCCAGATCTCGTGCGGCGGTGAGCGCCACAGCACTGCGCGTCGCCAGCCGATCCAGAGCCGGCAGCACATGCTCACCCTGAAGGACGAAGGCATAGGGCTCGGTGACTTTGTAGAACACCCGCACATCCAGTTGCACGACGCCCGCATCACCGGTCAATAAATAACCAGAGCCGGCGAGCGCATCGCTGATGGGCGTGGCGAAACTCGCGACTCGATCCGCCTGCAATGCAGCATCGGTGCGCAGCAGATTTTCCACCCGACGCTCGATCACCCGATCAGCCGCAGGCAACAAGATTACCTGCTCGAACGGACGCGGCCATGCCAACAATAAACCGGCATTTTGAATGCGATCCAGCGCGCCGAAGTGCAGCACCACGGCACGATTTTGCGGGTCGATCTGCCGCACATTTGAGAATGCCCACGCCAAAGCAGCCAGTACAGTCACGGCGTACAGCGCCAAAAAAGCCAAGCGCCCGGCCTGAATCCAGGGGCTGCTCAACTCATTTGTTCCACGTGGAACTAAACTCATGGCTGCGACCCGGACTTGTTATCGAGCGTCGGCGGGCCATCAACCAACACCCGGAACGGTGCAGCATCAGTGCGCAAAATCAGTTTGGTGCCCGGCGTGACGATGGTGCCCAAGGTGTCGAGAGAGCGCAGCAAGTTGTAGAGCTGCGGCGAACCGGCGTAGGCACGGCCGTAAATCTGCGCGGCTTCGACGCGGGATTGGGCTTCGATGTCCGCAGCTTTCACTGTCGCATCGGCTTGCACGATTCGCGCATCACGCTCGGCCGCAGAGCGAATTTGCGCAGCTTCGCGCTTGCCGATGGCCGTGCGTTCAGTGGCGATGGTTTCACGCTCGGCGCGCATACGATCGACAGTCGCGGTGAGCGTCACCGACGGCAGGGTTAAACGCTCGATGCCGACTTGCAGCACTCGCACGCCATAAGTGGTGAGCAACTGTTGATCGATCTGCTGACGCAGCTGCGCTTCAAAATCGGCGATGCGTACTTGGTTGGCATCGGTGTTCACCAGGTTGGCCAGATCGAAACTGCTGGCGGTGGTTTCCAGCGCCGAGCCGACAAAAGTGCGAATCTGCCGCGCGGCTTCATCCGGCTGGTTCTGTACGGCGCGCATAAAGCGTTGCACGTTGTCCGGATCACCCTGCACCTGCCAGGCCACGTAGGCTTGCACGATGATGCGCAGGCCATCGCGTGTGCCCACATCCTGCAAACCACTGGAGGTGGTACGCAGCCGCAGATCCACCGGGATCGCCGCCTCGAACGGTGCCGGCCAGCGCCAGCCAAGACCCGGTTCCAGCAATACCCGCGATGGATTACCGAAGCGAGTGATGACCGTGGCCTCTCCCGAACGCACTTGCACCAGGCTCGCCGCTGCAATGGCAAACGCCACCAGCAACGCCGCCCAACCCATTCGCCGCCACGGAAAAGGGCCAGCTTCGTGAGGTTCACCGTGGTGATGATGGTGATGGCCGTGGTGATGCCCGCCATGGCCGTGATCGTGGCCGGCGTGGTCATCGTGATCGCGATTGTGTGTAGGCGTCGGCTGGCTCAATGGATGGCTCCTGGCTGAGCGGAATTACGCGGCGGCGCAGGGTCAGCCGGCAGCGTGAATGTACGTAGGTCGATGGTCGGCGCATTGCTGCTGCCGCCCAGACGATGATCGAGAACCAGCAGCTTGGCGTTGGCCAAACCTTGGGTCAGTTGACTGAGGTATTGCTCCAGCACAAAGGCCTGGCCGGCGCTGGAAAAAGCCTTTCGCTCGGCGGCAAATTTCAGGTCGGCGGCCTGAGCGCTGGAGTTGATTTCATGCGCACTGGCCGTGGCTTGATCGCGAGCGATACTGGCCTGCAACTGCGCCTGGTTGGTCGCCTCCGCCGCTGCACCGCGCTCACGGGAAATCAATGCCTGAGCACCAATCTGCGCCGCTTGCACGCCGTGATAAGCGTTGGCCGCCCCCGCTGGCGGGTGGATGGCTTCGACCACCGTGGCGAGAATTTCCACGCCGCTGTCGAGTTTTTGCAGGTCAGCCTGCACGGCGCGACCGATCTCTTCAGCGAGCCCTACCCTATCCTCGCCGAGCAAACCATCCAGGGTTCTCGAAGCGAAATCGTGAACCAGAATCCGGCTGGCGGTGCTGCGGATTAGCGTTGGCACATCGGCGCTGTTGTACGTTGCTGCCAGCGCCGCCTGATCGCTCAGGCCGATGCGATAGACGAAGCGCACGTCCATGTTGACGATCTGGAAGCTTTGCTTGTCGGCGCGGCTGCTGGCGATGACTTGGGATTTGTCGTTCACGTGGCTGGCGTCCCACAAGCGATTGGCAATCGCTGGTGCCGGGCCTTCGGCTGGTTCGGCCTCGACCGGTGCCGACGTTTCGCCCACGCTGGTGGCCAACTCGTGGACCACACCGTTTTCGACGCTCAGCACGCGGCCCAGCGGCCACGGCAAACCGGCGTGCAAACCAGGACCGAAAACTTCCACCGGTTTGCCGAAACGCTCATAGATACCGCGCCCTTGCAGCGCAATTTCGTGAATGCCGGTGAGCGACCAACCGACGATAGCCACCACCGCCAGCACCGGCAAAAACGCCCGGCGCATGTAGGTGAAGGCCCAGATTTGTCGCAGGTCGATACCGAAGCGGTTGTGCAGTTCGTGCTGCAATGCGAGCAAAGGCTGCGGCGGCCAGCGCAGCATGTCGGCGACGAAGCTTCGCGCCAGCAAGGCCGGTTCAAGTTGTTCACGACGGGGACTGAACAGCGACAACACGGCACGCAGCAGCAACTCGATGGCGACCAGCCCCGGCAGCAAGCCGATCAGCACCGCCAGACGCACCGGCCAGACCGATGATTCGCTGCCGAACAACAAACACAGGGCGCTGAGCACCAGGCAAATAATCGCGACCCGCGTCAACTGCGCCAACGGCCCTGCTTCGGGCCACTGGGCGACGTTTTCCTGCGCCAGTTGCCGTTCCAGCACCAGCAAACCGAAAGCCAGCAGCAACGACAGCGCGGCGCCGACACTGGCCGACAACCCCAGCGCAGCGGGCGGCAAGGTCGGATTCCAGACTTGCCCGACGCTGTACAACGTCAACAACGCCCAGCCGCCAAGCCAAAGCGTCGGTGCACCGATCTGCCCCAGCAAGCGCAACCAACGCTGACTGATCCGATCCAGCAACCGCTCGTACCAGCCTTCACCGGCAACGACTTCCTCAGCGACAACCACCGGCACTAACACAGCCGGATTCATCGCTCTTGCGCGCCATTGCGTCATCCACCATGCCGATTGCAGGCCAGCGACCAGCACCAGCAAACCAGCGCTCTGATTGACCAGCAACGCCGGCCAAAGCGATTGCGGCGCAAACAGACCGACAAAAAACGCCAACACCAACCCTGCGCCAGCCAAGGCACCCAAACCGATCGCGAATTGCCGCAATCGCCGTCCTTGAATGACCGCCTGCTGAAAGCGCGGCAGCCCTGCTATCTGTGCTCCATCGCCATCGAGATCGACTTGCATACCACCCCAGCCATCGCTCACATCACAATTCGTTACGATATAACGAAAGTGGTGAAATATTCGTCGTAAATCGCTCTATCTAAAAGCGCTGAACCTGTCGCCAAGCTGAAGCCTTGACCGAAATGGCTCGAAACGCACATATTACGTTCGTAATTTTTATCCAAGGCTACTTTTATCGATCCTGCCCCCTTTCACCAGGAGTACCACTATGAGCACCTATGACGTCGTGATTCTGGGCGCAGGCCCCGGCGGTTATAACGCAGCGATCCGCGCCGGCCAGCTGGGCCTGAAAGCGGCATGCGTGGAAGGCCGCGCCACCTTGGGCGGGACCTGCCTGAATGTCGGCTGCATGCCGTCCAAAGCCCTGCTGCATGCCTCCGAACTCTACGACGCGGCCATGGGGGCGGAATTCGCCAACCTGGGGATTGAGGTCAAACCCGTCCTCAACCTTGCTCAAATGATGAAACAGAAGGATGAAAGCGTTACCGGGCTGACCAAAGGCATCGAGTTTCTGTTTCGCAAAAACAAAGTCGACTGGATCAAGGGCTGGGGCCACATCGACGGGCCGGGCAAAGTCACGGTGACCGACAGCCAGGGCGTCAAGACCGAGCTGAGCGCCAAGGACATCGTTATCGCCACCGGTTCCGAACCCACTCCCCTGCCCGGCGTGGACATCGATAACAAACGCATCCTCGACTCCACAGGCGCCCTGTCGCTGAACGAAGTACCGAAGCACCTGGTGGTGATCGGTGCCGGGGTGATCGGCCTGGAGCTGGGCTCAGTATGGCGGCGCCTGGGTGCTCAGGTGACGGTGGTCGAATTTCTCGACCGTATCTGCCCCGGTGTAGATGGCGAAGCGGGCAAGACCCTTCAGCGCTCATTGAGCAAGCAAGGCATCAGCTTCAAGTTGAGTTCGAAAGTCACCAGCGCCACGACGTCGGCGAGCGGTGTACAGCTCAGCGTCGAACCGGCCGCGGGTGGCACCGCCGAGTTACTTGAAGCCGATTACGTGTTGGTGGCCATTGGTCGACGCCCTTATACCCAAGGCCTGGGGCTGGAAAACGTCGGTCTCGCCCCGGACAAACGCGGCATGCTCGCCAATAAGGGCCACCGCACCGAGGCCGCTGGCGTCTGGGTTATCGGTGATGTGACGTCGGGGCCCATGCTCGCCCACAAGGCCGAAGACGAAGCCATGGCCTGCATCGAGCAAATCGTCGGCAAGGCCGGCGAGGTCAATTACGACCTGATCCCCAGCGTGATCTACACCAAACCGGAGCTGGCCAGCGTCGGCAAGACCGAAGAACAGCTGAAGGCCGAAGGTCGCGCCTATAAGGTCGGCAAATTTCCCTTCACCGCCAACAGCCGGGCGAAGATCAATCACGAAACCGAAGGCTTCGCCAAAGTACTGGCCGATGAGCGCACCGACGAAATCCTCGGCGTGCACCTTGTGGGCCCGAGCGTCAGTGAAATGATTGGCGAATATTGCGTCGCCATGGAGTTCAGCGCCTCGGCCGAAGACATCGCCCTGACCTGTCATCCACACCCGACCCGCTCCGAAGCCTTGCGCCAGGCGGCAATGGATGTGGAGGGGATGGCGACGCAGATGTAGAAAGATCAAAAGATCGCAGCCTGCGGCAGCTCCTACGCAGGCTGCGATCTTTCACTTTTCAGATGGGCAAATGCTCCAACGGCAATGCCCCCGGCGTCTTCACCGTGTGAATCGCAAAGTTGCTGCGGATGTCGCTCACACCCGGCAATTTCAGCAGTCGCCCGGTGAGAAAACGGTCATAGGCGCGCAAATCCGGCACCACCACTTGCAGCAGAAAATCTGATTCCCCTGACACCAGGAACGCCGAAATCACCTCAGGCAATGCCGTCACGGCCAGGCGAAAGGCTTCGGCCTGTTCATCGTTGTGTCGTTCGACTTTGACCCCGACAAACACTGTCAGTCCAAGGCCCACTTCATCTCGATCCAGATTGGCCTGATAGCCGCGAATCACTCCCGCTTCTTCCAGCATCCGTACCCGACGCAAACAGGGTGAGGCGGACAATCCGATTTCGTCAGCCAATTGCACGTTGCTCAGGCGACCGTCCCGTTGCAGCGCCGCGAGAATCTTGCGGTCGTAAGCGTCCAGTTTCATGGTTTGGCAGATCCCGATGGTTCGATCGTCACAAAATGGCAGGTTATGCCAAATATGGAAGCTTTAGAAGCTGACTACGCAACCACCTGCCCTGCTCTTCAGCCATAGACTGATCCCACCAAATCGACAACGAATGGGGTGCAACATGGCAGGACTCTGGCTGTTTTTCATGGCTCTGGCGGTGGTGTACCTGTTGCCCGGCCCGGACATGATTCTGCTGTTGCAGACCGGCGCGCGTCAGGGCAAAGGCGCGGCGCTGGCCACGGCGTTGGGGTTGGGCATCGCGCGTGGTTGTCATGTGGCCTTGGCGGCGTTGGGTTTGGCGGCGCTGTTCAAGACGGCGCCCTGGACCTTCGACGTGGTGCGCCTGATCGGGGCTGCGTACCTGCTGTGGATCGGCATTCAGTGCCTGCGCACCACGATGCTGCCGAGCTTGAACGGGACAGACGCAACCACCGAAAAACCGCATTGGCGCGAGGCGATCCAGCGCGGTTTGCTGACTAACCTGCTCAACCCCAAGGCGCTGCTGTTCTGCTCGGTGCTGTTGCCCCAGTTCATTGAGCCGCACGCCGGGCCAGTGCTCACGCAATTTGCAACGCTGGGCGTGATGCTGGTCGGTGTCGGGTTGTTGTTCGACAGCGCCTACGCGCTGGTCGGCGCAGCACTGGGCCGCTGGCTGCAACGCAGTCCATCGGCCCAGCGGGTGCAGCAGTGGTTGTTCGGCAGCCTGCTGATTGGCTTCGCGGTGCGGCTGACCTTTGTGCAGCAGGCTTGAGGCTTGAAGGTTATCGCGCTCTTCGACGGCGGCGACTGATCAACAGCAAAGCCGCCGCCGTGATCGCCACAATAGCGCCTACCTGCACCGGTTTCTTGTAGGGCCGCAGCATCGAACGCGTAGCATCGGTGGCCTGGGTGACATAACGTTTGCTGGCGTTTTCAAAGTCGGGATAAGGGCATTGGTGACCGAAGTTCTCCGCCCAATCCACGTACGGGCCTTCTTTCACATACCGTTGATAGAAGGCACTTTCTTCTTCAAGGCTGGTGTTCCACCCCGCCGCTGCACACAACACCGCCGCAAAAGCCTGGCTGGTATGGGGCAGATTATCGGCAGCACGACTGGCCAAAGCCGTTGCGACATAACGATAGTGATAGCGCTCATCGGGTTGAGCGGCGCTGGCTTGCTGACGCAAGACTTCATCTTCAGCCACTAACGGGCCGACCTTTAGCTCACGGCTCTCAAGGCTGTAATTACCGCCGAACGTGGCGTAATCGGGCGCCATTTCGTAGCCGAGAAGCTCCATTCCCCATTGGCGTGCCGTCGAAGCGGCGTTGAACAACGCCGCGGCACGTTTGGTCGGCCACCAGGCAGCGTCTGCCTCCTGACGCAACTGCCCATACGCCTTAGCCTTGTTTTGCAGATCGACGTTGTCGAAGTAAGCCGGTGCTTCGTCGTAACGTTCTTCACGCAGCAAGCGCCGCCCGAGCAGATTGCGCAGGTTCGCAGCCACCGACAACGGCACATAATTGTCGCGATCCTGCTGGCTGAGCGGCGGCGGTGCGGGCACCTGAGTGTCGACGTACTGCTTGAGTTCATCGAGGGTCAGCACCCGCTCGGCAACGGTGGCCGCGTCGTACCAGTAAATGTTCTGGCTGCGATAGAGCTGATCAAAGGCTTGCAGATAATCGCCGCGTTGCAGGGCCAGGATCGCGCTTTCGCCGTCGACCCGGCACTTGGGCTGCACCGTTTCGTGATCCCAGTCCGGGGTCCGTCGTTCGCCCCAGGACTCGTTCTGCGGGAAGGCCTGGGCTGCCTTGGCATACGCCGCGGCGGCAGCGCTTTTGTCGCCATCACGCAACGCGAGTTTCGCCCGCAGCCACCAAGCGAGACCGCCGTCACCAGCCTGTTCGAGGAAGGCTTTGGCACCGGCGTAATCGCCCTGTTGATAATTCATCGCCGCCAGGCGATCCGCGTTATCCAGGCTGCCGCGGGTGCTGTTTTGCAGCAGTTTGATCAGTTTCTGTTCGTTCGGCGGTTGATCACCGAATGACCAGCCCAATCGACTGATCAACGACGCCGTCACCAGTTGCTGCACCGCTTTGCCCTTGAGCAACACGGCCAGTTGATCGTCGGGCATTGCCATCAGATCAGCCATCAACAACTTCAACGAGCTGTAGCCCACCGCCGAACCGTGGAGGTTTTGCGTGGCGTAGAGTTCGATAGCGCTATCCCAGTCGCCAGCGGTGCGGGCCACTCGCGCTTCTTCGCCGAGGCTAGCAACACCCAGTTCCAGCGGGTCGCTGAAGCCGCCGATGCTCAATTGACGAGTCTGCTCGAAGGCCTTTCGAGACTGAGCCAACAGGTCGGGCCCCGCGCCCGCCTCTGAACTCATGGCAAACAGTGCCCGCCCCAACGAGTAAGCCGCCCAAGTACTGCGCAACGCACGTTGATCCGCCGGCAGCGCCAGCACCTTCTGGAAGTATTCGGTGGCCAAACCATGGTCACCGGCGTTGAACGCCACAGCGCCCGCCAGATAGAACATGTGCTCGGTCGGCAGGCTCGCGCCTTGCTCTTCAACCTGACGGGCATCGGTCAGGCTGCGCAGCTGTTGCACCAGCGCTTGCTGCTCAGGCGTCAGACCGGCCTGTTCGGCGGTGTTCCGCTGACCCGCGTAATCAGGCGCATCGCCGTAACCGTCCCCCGGAATGTTGGTGGCTGCGGTGACATTTTTCAGTCCCGCGATGGCATGCCCGAGACGGTTGATCTCGACATTGAAGTTGCCTTCCGGCAGCTCCGCCAGCGACTGGCCACGGTTGTCCAGCAGCCGCATGGGGAAGTCCGGCCCGCAGGCCAGCGCCGAACCCAACGGCAGGCTGAGGCTCAGGCAAAGCATATGGCGGGGCCAGTTACGGGTGAACATTCGAACCTCCTTGATCAATATTTGCGCAGCGTGCCCAACCGATGGCGCGCTGCCCGCCGGCGGGGATTCGACCCTCGCGCAGGCGGGTGAAGGTAAGCAGATCCGGGCGTTGTTGCAATGCATAACCAGCCAATGCATCGGCACCATCGCAGCCCTGCACCGCCAATGTCAGGCGTTCGGGCCAGGCGCTGTCGAGGTTGCCTTGGTTGCTGACGCTGATGTCATAGAGGCCGTCCTGCGCCGAGAGCTTCAGCCCCACGCGGCTGTCGAGCATATCGCCACGCGCCACAGCGATTAGCGTCGTCAGGCTCCAGGCCCTGCGATCATTGGCCAGCGGCAGGCGAAACCAGATCAGCCCGGCCAGATGAGCCGGTGGATCGGCGCGTAACTCGGCGCCGAGTTTGCTCAGTTGCAGCGGATCCGCCAGTAACTCCCGTCGATCGCCTCCCCGGTCGATAGACACTTCGCTTTCCACCACCGGCGCGCCACCGGTCCCCGACAACAACGCCACGCCATAAGCCGGCAGCGCCAAATAAAACGGTTTCGAGGTGATACGGCTCCAGGCCTTGGCCCACTGCCGTGCCTGATCCGGGTCGAACAGCCCACGCCGTGGATCGCTCACCGCATGCACCTGCAATACGCTGCTGTCGACCGCCGCCAGCAGCGCCGGCAATTCGGGGCTGTCGAGCCAGGCCGGCAACGCGGTGATGCTCAGTGGCAAGGAGGCCGGCAGAACAGCGCGCAAATGCGTGAGGAATTCGCGGTAGGCCGGTAGCCGTGCGTTACCCGCATCGTGGTCGATTTCCACGCCGGAGAGGATCAGCCCCTGTCCTTGCCAATCGCTGAGCACCTGCTGGATGTGCGCCGTGACCTCGTCCTGATCCAGCCTCTTGAGCTGGCCATCCAGACGAATCACTGCAATCAGCGGCCGGCCATCACGCTTGAGCAGCACCGGATCAATCCGCGCCCGGCTCCAGCCAGCCTGCGGAAACGCCTGCAAGGCCAGTACGCGCAAGGTCGAGAAATCGGCGTGGCTGTCGCGCAACGCGGCCTCATGGGCGGGCGTCCATTGCCGTTGCCAGACATAGAGTTGCTGATCGAGCGGTGGCGCGTCCGGTCGCTCGCAACCGTTGAGCAACACCGCTGCCAGCAAAACGATCAAGCGTGTGAAAAAAACCATGAAAAACCTTATCCCTGAAATACAAAAAGGGCCTCTCAAGGCCCTTTGTCGCTCTGCTCGTTACCCTACTCAGCCATTGGCTTGCGGGCAATCATCACCTGAATTTTCGGTACCAAGAACTACTGGAAGAGAAATCCCTCGCCACAGTTCGCTCCTACAGGGGATTAGCTGTGTGGCGCAGGTTTTGGTATGGCAACGTTATCCAGCATCCGGTTCACCGCCAGTTCAGCCAGCATGACGATCTGTTGAATCGCCATCGCGGTGTGCCGGTGCGGCCCTTCCAGATACCCCGCAAAATCACTCGCCATCACACTGGCCTGGGCCAACGATTCACAGGTGTGGGCCAACAGGTCTTCGTCTTTGATATCCGGCGCAACCATATACATCGTGCTCGGCTTGCGGGCCACGGGTGATTTTAGGGCGGAGGGGTTGAGGTAGTGATCGAGCGCGCGGTTAGCGGCTTCGTGGAGTTTTTTTGAATCGAGGGATTCGTAGGGGGAAGTGCTGTCCGCTTCGGGCGGATTTGGTGTCGGCTTAAACATGGCAAAGATCCTTAAAGAGATGGAGCTGCCATTTTTCGTTTTCCAGACGAAAGGGGTGGCAGCTGTACGCGGACTGGAAAAACCGGTAAAGGATCAACCCCGGCAGACCCGAAGGTCTCCCACGCACAGCCGCCATAACTGCAGAGCTGAAAAAGCGCCGCATTATGTCATCTGCTTTGATCCTATACTTCGGGTTTTCCAGACCCGATCGCTGAATTGCCAGCGCCCCCCCAAAGCCTATCCACCCCATTTCCGACCGACAACCGTCAAAACTTGTCGGAAACATCCCCCCAAAATCATCGGCTGTAGGACTGCCTGAAGATCAAAAGATCGCAGCCTTCGGCAGCTCCTACGCAGGATTTGTTTACACCCTGTAGGAGCTGCCGAAGGCTGCGATCTTTTTCTAAAGGTCGAGCACCAAAGGCCCTGAACCCTGCGCCGGCACCGCACAACAAATCAGCACCTCTCCAGCGCCGGGAACCTCCGCAGGGGGCTGTGGATAATTCACCTCTCCGCTGATCAGGCGGGTCTTGCAGGTCCCGCACGAACCGCCGCGGCAACTGAATTCCGGGCGCAGGCCGCGACTCTCCGCCAGCTCCAGCAAACTGCCGCCGTCCGGCTGCCAACGTGCTTCTTTGGCCGAGCGCTGGAACACGACTGGCACCGAAACGGTGGCGGCCGGTGGTTGCTCGTTGACTACGGCGTCCGGATCAGGCTTGCGACGCAGCGTCGACGGCCCAAAGGTTTCGGCATGAATCCTTGAGTCGCGGATGTCCAGATCCCGCAGACTGTCGTACAGCCCCTGGGTAAAACTTCCCGGGCCACACAGGACAAAATCCACTTGGTCGTAGTCTTCCACCTCGAGAATCGTCTTGAGCAAATCGGCGTCTATGCGACCCGTCAGGTCGTAATCTTCACCCTCGCGGGCGTCGGGTTCCGGCTGGCTGAGCAAACGCAGCACGCGCACCACGTCACCGAGGCCGTCGAGCAAGCGATCCAGCTCAGGACGAAACGGCTGATCCGCCAAAGTCCGCGAGCTCTGAAAGAACCACGTAGGACGGATGCGCCGCGTGCGTAGGCCTTGATAAACAACCTCACGCACCATCGACAGCAGCGGCGTGATGCCAACGCCGGCGGCCAATAGCACCAGCGACCGACGCTCATTGGGTGCCACGGTGAAATGTCCCTGAGGCGCACGGGCTTCCAGCAGATCTCCCACGCGGATCAGTTCATGCAGATGCGATGACACCAACCCGTCACGCTTAACGCTAATGCGGAAAAAATCGTCGGACGGTGCACTCGACAGGCTGTAAGTCCGGATATGTACTTCGCCGCCAATATTGAACCGCAAGGGTAAATGTTGCCCGGCCTGAAACACCGGCAACCCGGCGCCATCGGCAGGCTCCAGATAAATCGAACGGATGTTGTGGCTTTCCTGTTCGATGCGCGTCACGCGCAGCGGCCGCCAGCGATCCCCCAGGGCCTGGGCTTGCAGGCGTGCGTTCGCCTGCGCCCAGGTGCCGGTCAGCAAACTGGTGGGTGACACGCCGTCAAAGCGCCAGCGCAAGGCCAGTGCTGCGGGCCGTCGCACCACGCGCTCCACCTCGAATGTCCACAGCCGCTCGGCCCCTTGAAAGGCTTCGACCTGCGGGCCTTCGAGGATGACTTGGGTGCGACCGCTGAGGTGCAGCAGGTCGCCCGAATCGAAATCGATGAACAGCAAACCGGCTCGAGGATTGATCAGCAGGTTGCCCAGGGTATTGAAGAACAAGTTGCCGGCGAAGTCCGGGATGGTCAGGCGATTGCCTTCTACCTGGACGAAACCGGCCTGGCCACCCCGGTGAGAAACGTCCACCGAGCGCTGGCCATCGACATTCACATAACTGGCGACAAAGAAGGTATCGGCGCCGGTGATCATGGCTTTGGCCGCGTCATCCAGCCCGTGGAGATGCTGCGCGATACGGGTCGCCGGATCCGCCAATGGCACTGAGCGAAACTCGCGCAATTGAATGTACTGCGGGCAATTGCCGAAAGACTGCTCTACCTTCACCTCGAAGCCGCTCGCCGTTACAGCGCCGACTCGACCATTGAGGCGGTTGCGACGTCGGGTGTGCAGTTCGATACCGAGCAGACCGATCGCCGCTCCCTCTTGCAATTGCGCAGGGTCGTCGCTGCCAGGCAGGCTGCCGAACTGCAACAGCGTGGGCTCTGGAGAATGGGCAAAGCCCGGCGCTCCTTCAAGGATGCTGGCCCAAGGGTTGCCGTCAGCATCCACCGCGCCGTACAGCATGAACGGCAGTTGCTGATAGAACGCGCGGTGCTGATCCGGCATCTCGCTGCGAATCACCCTACGACCTAATACGTCCATTCGTTCGACGACACCCACGTGAGCCTGCAACTGTTTCTCGCCTGCGTGCCAAGGTGAACGTTCCATATCGGCTTCTCCCCTGCGCTCCTCGCGCAATAAGAACGGCCCGACTGAATCGGGCCGTGAGCATCAGGCAGTTTTTTGCAAACCGGCGACGGTGCGCGGCATGCCGACAAATCCTGGCAAGGCTTCAATCCGCGCCAGCCAGGCACGGATGTTGGCGTAGTCATCCAGCGACACATTGCCTTCGGGTGCATGGGCGATGTAGCTGTACGCGGCGATGTCGGCGATGGTCGGCTTGCTACCGACCAGATAGGGCGTTGCGCCCAATTCCTGATCAATCACTTTGAGACAGGTGTGGGAATAAGCGATCACCTCTTGCGCGTTGTAAGGCGCACCAAACACAGTGATCAGCCTTGCCCTGCCAGGGCCAAAGGCAATCGGCCCGGCGGCGACCGACAACCAGCGCTGAACCTTGGCTGCCCCGACCGGATCGGTTGGCAGCCAGTGGCCGTTGCCGTATTTCAACGCAAGGTAGACCAGGATCGCGTTGGAGTCGGCCAGCACCACGCCTTGATCATCAATCACCGGAACCTGACCGAACGGGTTGAGCGCCAGAAAATCCGCTTGTTTGTGCGCGCCCTTGGCCAGATCGACGAAGATCAGCTCGGTCGGCAGTTGCAGCAGCGACAGCATCAGCTCCACACGGTGAGCATGGCCAGAACGTGGGAAATTGTAGAGTTTGATGGCTTGCATGGTCGACTCCGCTGGGTGGTGGCGCCGTTCAGGAAAGATCAGCGCCGATAGGGGGCTATCTTCCATCCGCAACCAAAACAACAGAATAACCAGCAAACGCAATCCATTATTTCACCCAGTGCAATAACCCTCAGTCGTGCAGGGCTGGGTGTTCGCGCAGTACCTTCACCGCGAAGTCCACAAAACTACGGACCCGCACCGGGGCCTTGCGCCCACCCTGGTAGACCACATGAATGGGCAATGGCGGCAGTTCGAAGTCAGCCAGAACGATTTCCAGCTCACCGGCGGCGACCTTGCTCGCCACTTGATACGACAGCACTCGGGTCAGTCCCAGTCCCATGGCGGCAGCAGTAATAGCCGCCTGATTGGCGGTGACCACCAGACGCGGTTCCGGACGAACGCTGATCGGCTCTCCCCCGTCAAGGAACGGCCAGCTTCTGTGCTGACCGATAGACGAGGTAGCGATGATCGGGGCTGCGCTCAAATCTGCAGGATGGCGAGGCCGACCATGGTCGGTCAGGAATCCAGGGGAAGCGCAGATCACCCGCCGCACTTCGCCCACACGAATTGCATGCTGATTGCTGTCCGGCAACTCACCGATGCGCACAGCCACATCGATACCCTCCTCGACCATGCTCACCACCCGATCGACCAGTAGAGCGTTGATGCTGACTTCAGGGAATTGAGTCAAGTATCCGACCATGACCGGCGTAACGAACAAATCACCGAACAATACCGGCGCCGTGATCGTCAGTTGCCCACGGGGTTGGGCGTGGCTCCCGGCTGCTGAATCCTCGGCTTCCTGCACCTCGGTGAGAATTCTCCGACAGTCCTCCAGATAGCGCTGACCCGCCTCGCTCAAATGCACGCTGCGGGTGGTACGTGTCAGCAACAGCGTGCCAATGCGCCTCTCAAGCGCCGCCACTGCCCGAGTGACACTGGCTGCCGACATCCCCAAACGCCGCGCCGCCGCCGAGAAGCCTTGCTCCTGGGCGACGGTGGCGAAGACCTGCATTTCCTGGAAGCGGTCCATGGATTAACTCCTGAGCACTGAAAAACGCGAGGCCGACAGTTCCCGATTGGACCTGGATATCGCTGGAAGAGGATGAGCCGTGCAGTTTTACTGGCATTCTGATTATTGTGACGTATAACCCTGAACGTTCACGCTTTCAATTGCTGAGACCGTATCCAGATGCCCTCCATCTACCAACTTAAACCCGCCTTCCAGAATCTGTTGCGACCGCTGGTTCAGCGACTGTTCGATAACGGCACCACCGCCAATCAAATCACCGTGCTGGCCGGCGTCATTTCGGTCGTGACGGGCGTCGGGATTGCCTGTTTCGCCAATCACCTGTGGGTATTTCTGCTGATTCCCGTGTGGATGATCCTGCGGATGGCGCTGAACGCTATCGATGGCATGCTGGCCCGGGAATTCGGCCAGCAGTCGCGCCTCGGCGCCTACCTTAATGAACTGTGCGATATCGTTGCCGACAGCGCGCTGATCCTGCCTTTTGCCCTGATTCCCGACGTGAGTGTGTTGATTGTGCTGTTGGTCACGCTGCTGGCATTGTTCAGCGAGTACAGTGGCGTCCTCGGGCCGATGGTCGGCGCATCGCGGCGTTATGACGGCCCGATGGGCAAGAGCGATCGCGCGTTTGTACTGGGCGTCTTGGCCACCGGCATTGCCATCGGCTGGATCAGCGCGTTGTGGATTAACGTTGTGTTTGCGGTGGTCGCCGTCCTGCTGGCTTACACCTTGGTCAACCGGGTCCGTCTGGGCCTGAAAGAAGTGCAGGAAAACGCCCCCTCGGCATAAGGCCTCAGCGTAAGGCTCCCCAAGCATAAGGAAAGTGCAATGCGTGAAACTCAGAATCAGACCTTCACTACCCACGACGGCGTTGAACTGTTCTACCGTCATTGGCCGGCCACGGCGGGTAATCCGGGTGAACCGCGCAAGGCTGTGCTGCTGTTTCATCGCGGCCATGAACACTCGGGGCGCATCGCCCACCTGGTGGATGAACTGGACCTGCCAGCGTTCGACTTCTTTGCCTGGGACGCGCGCGGCCATGGTCAGTCGCCGGGCGCTCGCGGTGACAGCCCGAGTTTCGCCACCAGCGTGCGTGACGTGCAGACGTTTTGCGATCACCTGAACGCGACTCACCAGATCGACGAAGAGAACATGGCCGTGATCGCCCAGAGCGTCGGCGCGGTGATTGCCTCGAGCTGGGTCCACGACTATGCACCGCGCATCCGCTCGCTGGTGCTCGCGTCGCCCGCATTCAAGGTCAAGCTCTACGTACCTTTCGCCCGTCCGGGCCTGGCGCTGATGCGCAAGTTTCGTGGCAACTTTTTCGTCAACAGCTACGTCAAGGCCAAGTTCCTCAGCCACGACCCGGAACGCGTCGCCTCCTACGACAGCGATCCGCTGATCACCAAGGCGATTTCGGTGAATGTGCTGCTCGGCTTGTATGAAGCCGCCGACCGTGTGGTGGCCGATGCGCAGGCGATTCAAGTGCCGACCCAGCTGCTGATTTCCGGCTCGGATTTTGTGGTCCACCGCAAACCCCAGGAACAGTTTTTCGAACGCCTGGGCAGCCTGAAAAAGGAAAAACACATCCTCCCGGGCTTCTTCCACGACACGCTTGGGGAACGTGATCGCGCCATGGCCGTAGCCAGCGCCAAACGCTTTATCCTGCAAAACTTTGAATACCCGCTGGACCGGGCCTCGTTGCTCGATGCCGACAAGATCGGCCTGACCTGCGCTGAATCCGAATCCCTCGCCGCCCCGCTGCCGCACAACTCGTTGCGCGACCTGTACTGGCGCATGACCCGCGCCAGCATGCGCTTGGGCAGCCGGCTGTCTGACGGGGTGAAGCTGGGCTTCGACACCGGTTTCGACTCCGGCAGCACCCTGGACTACGTGTACCGCAACCAGCCCACCGGCAAGGGCGGGCTCGGGCGGATGATTGATCAGAACTACCTGAATTCCATCGGCTGGCGCGGCATTCGCCAGCGCAAACTCAATGTCGAAGAGTTGCTGCGCCTGACCATGGCCAAGCTGCGCGAAGAAGGCCGACCGGTGCGCATCGTCGACATCGCCGCCGGTCACGGCCGCTATATTCTCGAAGCCTTGCAAGGCGTCAGCCCGCTACCGGAATCGATACTGTTGCGCGATTACAGCGACATCAATGTACGTGACGGTGGTGCGCTGATTCGCGATAAAGGCCTTGGAGACATCGCGCAGTTCGTGAAAGGCGACGCGTTCGACCGCGCCGACCTGGCGGCACTGGACCCAAAGCCGACACTGGCGGTGGTGTCCGGTTTGTATGAACTGTTTGCCGACAATGCACTGGTCGGCGGCTCTCTGGCGGGCCTGGCCGAGGCCGTGGAGCCCGGTGGCTATCTGGTCTACACCGGTCAGCCCTGGCACCCGCAGCTGGAACTGATCGCCCGCGCGCTCACCAGTCACCGTCAAGGCCAGGCTTGGGTGATGCGTCGGCGCAGCCAGGCGGAAATGGATCAACTGGTGGAAGCAGCGGGTTTTCGTAAAATCACCCAGCGAGTGGATGAATGGGGGATCTTCACCGTGTCCCTCGCGCAACGGGTGCAATGATGGTGGCTGCCCCGAGAGAGCCGGGTTTGCTGAAACCCGCCGTGCTCTGGTTGCTGGTGCTGGCGCCGCTGTTTTTCGCCAGCTATGGCTTTGCCACGTGGGTCACGGCCCAGCGCAGCGATGTCGACACCTTCGTTTTCGATTGGGAAACCGCCATGCCCTTCTGGGCCTGGACCATCGTCCCCTACTGGACGATTGATCTGCTGTACGGTTTTTCGCTGCTGCTGCCCGACAGTCGCCATGAACTCAAGCGCCACGCCTTGCGCCTGCTGAGTGCTCAAATGATCTCAGTCAGTTGTTTCCTGTTATGGCCGCTGCGCTTCACCTTCGAACGGCCTGAACTGGAGGGAGTGTTCGGCTGGCTGTTCGCGGTGCTGGCCGGGTTCGACAAGCCGTTCAATCAGGCACCGTCGCTGCACATCGCCCTGCTGGTGATTTTGTGGGTGATGTACCAACGGCACACGCAAGGCCTGTGGCGCTGGCTGGTGCACGGCTGGTTCGCATTGATCGGGATTTCGGTGCTGACCACTTATCAACATCACTTTATCGACTTACCCACAGGCGCCCTCGCCGGCTGGCTGTGCGTGTGGTTGTGGCCGCTGGATCGGCCCAGCCCCTTGAGTAGCCTGCGGTTGGCCAAGGATCCGAAACGCTGGCGCCTGGCCCTGCGTTATGGCATCGGTGCGGCGATATTCGCCATTCCAGCCTTTGGCCTGGGCGGCGGATGGCTGTGGCTGATCTGGCCCGCCGTGGCGTTGCTGTTGGTGGCGCTCAACTACACGCTGCTGGACGCCGCCGGTTTTCAGAAACGTGCCGACGGCCGCCTTAGCCCGGCCGCCCGTTGGTTATTTGCACCTTACGTGGCAGCGGCGTGGATCAACTCACGGCTTTGGACCCGCAAGCATCCGCAGCCCAATGAGGTTGTGGATAACGTTTGGCTCGGCAGGCTTCCCGACGCTGAGCAGTTGGCGCCGTTCAAAGCGGTGGTTGATCTATGCGCTGAGCTGCCGCTCAACCCGAGAGGCCGCGCCTATCAAAACGTTCCGATACTCGACCTGACCACGCCCAGCGCTGAGCAATGCCTCGCCGCCGCCCAGGCCATTGAACATCTGCGCCAGCAAGGCCCATTGCTGGTCTGCTGCGCTTTGGGCTATTCACGCAGCGCCACCGCTATCGCGGCCTGGTTGCTGCACAGCGGTCGAGCGGCCACCGTCGATGCCGCCGTGGCGATGATCCAGGCCGCGCGCCCGCAAGTGGTGCTGCATCCGCCCCATCGTCAAGCCCTGGAGAGCGCCTATGCCGGTTGATATGGAACTGCACGTGGTCGCCAGCCTGCTGCGCCGGGGCCGCACCCTCGATCAGTTATCCACAGGGTTGACCTTGCTGGGTGTGTTGTTCGGCCTGCTGCAACTGCTGCTGATCACCCCGACTGCGCCGTTCTTGATCCTCAGCGCTTGGCTGATCATCCTCGGGCTATGGCAAAAATACTGGGCGCTGCGGGTGGCCTTCGACGCTGACCTGTTTACCCTGATGGCCCGCGACGCTGACGCTTTGTCAGACCGCACTCAAGCCCTCGATCAAGCCCTGCAAAACCTCGGCCTGCAACCGGCCAACCGTGCCGGCCGGCCTTGGGCCGAACGTCAGCGCGGGGGGCTTAAACTGCTGCGCAAACAGGCTGTCCTGCTGGTCGCCCAAGTGCTGCCACCATTGGCTGTCATTCTGGCCAGCCCTTGGCTGCCCTTCGCTGGATAAGGAAATCGTTAATGTTCGAACCTGTGGTCGCCACCCTCATCACCTCCATGGCCCGAACCGTTACTGGCGCCCGCAGCCTGTGGATGGGTTGCGCGCCGGAACCCGTGCAGCGCATCTATTTTGCCAATCACAGCAGCCACGGCGACTTCGTGCTGCTCTGGACCTCGCTCCCTTCCACCCTGCGCAAACTTACGCGACCGGTGGCCGGCAGCGACTACTGGAACAAGAGCGCCTTACGCCGTTACATCATCAGCCGGGTGTTCAACGGCGTGCTGATCGACCGCGAGCGCAAGGACCCTGTGGATAACCCGTTGCAGCCCATGCTCGACGCCCTCCAGAAGGGTGATTCGTTAATCATCTTTCCCGAAGGCACGCGCAATCTGGAAGAGGGTCTGCTGCCGTTCAAAAGCGGCCTGTACCACTTGGCAAAAAGTTACCCACAGGCCCAGGTGATTCCGGTGTGGATCGCCAACCTCAACCGGGTCATGCCCAAGGGCCGAGTGCTGCCACTGCCGCTGCTGTGTACCACCAGTTTCGGCGCGCCCCTGCAACTGACTGAAGACGAGAGCAAAGAGCAGTTCCTTTCACGCAGCCGCGACGCACTGCTGGCCCTCGCCCCGGAGCATTCCTGACATGGATAGACAAACCCTGATGCTGTTCGGCGGGATCGGCATGATCCTGGTGCTGGCCTCACTGATTGGCCTGATCCTCAAACTGCGCACCCGGGGCACGCCCAATGCAGTCATCGAAAACCTCAACGCCCGCATCAATGCCTGGTGGGTGATGGTGGTGGTGATCGGCGTCGCCTTTTGGCTAGGCACCGGCGCGGTGATTCTGTTGTTTTACGCGGTATCGTTCTATGCGCTACGCGAATTCCTCACCCTCATGCCCACCCGACGCAGCGACTACCCGGCGCTGGTGGCAGCGTTTTACCTGGCATTGCCGCTGCAATATCTGCTGATCTATTCCGATTGGTACGGACTGTTCTCGATCTTTATTCCGGTGTACGTGTTTTTGCTGCTGCCGATCCTTGCGTCTCTCGGCGGCGACAGCACGCACTTCCTCGAGCGGGCGTCGAAAGTGCAATGGGGCTTGATGATCGCGGTGTTCTGCGTGTCGTTCGTGCCCGCCCTGCTGACCCTGGACATCGTCGGTTATGAAGGCCGCAACCTGCTGCTGATCGCGTATCTGGTGATCGTGGTGCAGCTGTCGGACGTGCTGCAGTACGTATGCGGCAAGTTGTTCGGCAAACACAAAATCGCGCCCAGTCTGTCACCGTCGAAAACCGTTGAAGGTTTTGTCGGCGGCGTTTTGCTGTCCTCGCTGATTGGTGCAGCCTTGTGGTGGACCACACCGTTCAGCCCGTGGCAGTCGTTCCTGATTGCGCTGCTGATCAACCTGCTGGGGTTTGCCGGCGGCATCGTGATGTCGGCAATCAAGCGTGATCGCGGCGTGAAGGATTGGGGGCACATGATCGAAGGCCACGGCGGGATGCTGGATCGACTGGATTCAGTGTGTTTTGCGGCACCGATCTTCTTTCATCTTGTGCGGTATTGGTGGACTTGAAATAGCTGGCCTTTTTCAAAAAAAAAGACCGCAGCCAAAGCTGCGGTCTTTTCATTTCATTGCTTGTGGATAACTTATTCCACAGTCACCGACTTCGCCAAGTTACGCGGCTGGTCAACGTCAGTGCCTTTCAACACGGCAACGTAGTACGAGAGCAGCTGCAGCGGAATGGTGTAGAGAATCGGCGACAGGATGTCGTGGATGTGCGGCATCTGGACGACATGAGTGCCTTCGCCATTGGTCATGCCGGCCTGCTCGTCGGCGAAGACGATCAGTTCACCGCCACGGGCGCGGACTTCCTGGAGGTTGGACTTCAGCTTCTCCAGCAACTCGTTGTTCGGCGCCACGGTGACCACCGGCATGTCGTTATCCACAAGCGCCAACGGGCCATGTTTCAGTTCGCCCGCCGGGTAGGCTTCCGCGTGGATGTAAGAGATTTCCTTGAGCTTGAGGGCCCCTTCCATCGCCACCGGGAATTGCGCGCCGCGACCGAGGAACAGCGTGTGGTTCTTCTCGGCGAACAGCTCGGCGATTTTCTCCACGGTGCTGTCCATGGCCAGGGCTTCGCCCAAACGGGTCGGCAGGCGACGCAGTTCTTCAACCAGTGTGGCTTCGACACCTTCAGCCAACGTACCGCGAACCTGACCCAGAGACAGAGTCAGCAACAGCAGGCCAACCAGTTGAGTGGTGAAGGCTTTGGTCGAGGCTACGCCGATTTCGCGACCGGCCTGGGTCAGCAGCGTCAGGTCCGATTCACGCACCAGAGAGCTGATGCCGACGTTGCAGATTGCCAGGCTGGCGAGGAATCCCAGCTCCTTGGCATTGCGCAGCGCGGCCAAAGTGTCGGCGGTTTCACCTGACTGGGAGATGCTCACGAACAGGGTGTCCGGCTGCACCACTACCTTGCGATAACGGAATTCACTGGCGACTTCGACCTGACACGGGATGCCAGCCAGTTCTTCGAGCCAGTAACGGGCAACCATGCCGGCGTGATAGCTGGTGCCGCAGGCGACGATCTGTACATTGCGCACCTTGGCGAACAGCTCGGCAGCTTGGGGACCGAACGCCTCGACCAGCACCTGGTTCTGACTCAGGCGACCTTCAAGGGTGCGCTGCACCACGGCCGGTTGCTCGTGAATTTCCTTGAGCATGTAATGGCGGAATTCGCCCTTGTCAGCCGCTTCGGCCCCGTCACGGTACTGAACGCTTTCACGCTCGACGAGTGCGCCGTTGATGTCCCAGATCTGCACGCTGTCGCGGCGAATTTCGGCGATATCGCCTTCTTCCAGGTACATGAAGCGGTCAGTGACCTGGCGCAGTGCCAATTGATCGGAGGCCAGGAAGTTTTCACCCAGGCCCAAACCGATCACCAGTGGGCTGCCACTGCGGGCCGCCACCAGGCGATCCGGTTGCCGGGCACTGATCACCGCCAAGCCATAAGCACCGTGCAGTTCTTTGACGGTCGCTTTCAGGGCCGCAGCCAGGTCGGGCTGATCATTGAGTTTTTCGTTCAGCAAATGCGCGATGACTTCAGTGTCAGTGTCCGACGTGAACACGTGACCCAGAGCCTTGAGTTGCTCGCGCAGGGCTTCATGGTTCTCGATGATGCCGTTGTGCACCACCGCCAGATCGCCCGAAAAATGCGGGTGAGCATTGCGTTCGCAAGGCGCGCCGTGGGTCGCCCAGCGGGTATGGGCAATGCCCAGACGGCCGACCAGAGGCTCTTCGATCAGCGCCTGTTCCAGTTCGCTGACCTTGCCCGGACGACGCGTGCGCAAGAGTTTTTCATCGTTGGTGTACACCGCCACACCGGCGCTGTCATAGCCACGGTATTCCAGACGTTTGAGGCCTTCGAGCAAGATGGCAGTAATGTTACGTTCTGCGACTGCACCGACAATTCCACACATGCTAGCTCTCCTGACTGACGGCGGCGCAAATCAAATTAATGCCGCGGGCCTGAATCTGATCGCGTGCCTCCAGTGGCAGGCGATCATCGGTGATGAGGGTATGGACGCTGCTCCATGGCAGTTCCAGATTGGGAATTTTGCGACCGATCTTATCGGCTTCGACCATCACAATCACTTCGCGGGCAACCTCGGCCATGACACGGCTCAAGCCCAGCAATTCATTGAAGGTGGTGGTCCCGCGTACCAGATCAATGCCATCGGCACCGATAAATAGCTGATCAAAGTCATATGAGCGTAGTACTTGCTCGGCCACCTGACCCTGGAAGGACTCAGAATGCGGATCCCAGGTCCCCCCGGTCATCAGCAGCACCGGCTCGTGCTCGAGTTCGCTCAAAGCGTTGGCGACATACAGGGAGTTAGTCATCACCACCAGACCCGGTTGCTGACCGAGTTCCGGGATCATCGCGGCGGTGGTACTGCCGCTGTCGATGATGATTCGCGCATGCTCGCGGATTCGCGTGACGGCGGCGCGGGCAATGGCCTGCTTGTATTTGGAAACCGGTTGGCCGAGGTCGGCGACCAGCTCCTGAGGCATCGTGACCGCCCCGCCATAACGACGCAGCAACAAACCGTTGCTTTCAAGCGCCGCCAAGTCCTTTCGAATCGTAACTTCCGAGGTTTCGAAGCGCTTGGCCAGCTCATCCACACTGACTTCCCCCTGCTCATTGAGCAAGGCGAGGATGTTGTGGCGGCGTTGGGGCGTGTTGCGCTTCGACATGGCTTGGTAAGTTTCGATTCGAAATATAACGTAAGCAATCAAAACCTATTAGCGAAACTTCGTCAAGTCAGCGTTAGAAAAAAGATGTGTGGATAACCCATAAAAAAGATCGCAGCCTTTGGCAGCTCCTACAGGATGAACACGAATTCCCTGTAGGAGCTGCCGAAGGCTGCGATCTTTTGATCTTGCTGTGGATAACTCAGCTCTTCTTGATCTTCTCCGGCCGTTTCCAGCCATCGATGTTCTTCTGCCGAGCCCGACCCACGGCCAGCTGAGCCTTATCCACATTCTGGGTAATGGTCGAACCGGCCGCCGTCGTCGCACCCGCTGAGATATCCACAGGCGCCACCAACGAGTTGTTGGAGCCGATGAATACATCTTCGCCCAACACGGTTTTCCACTTGTTCGCGCCATCGTAGTTACAGGTGATGGTGCCTGCGCCGATGTTGGTACGCGCACCGATCTCGGCGTCGCCCAAATACGTCAAATGACCGGCCTTGGCGCCCTCGCCCATATGCGCGTTCTTCAGTTCTACGAAGTTACCCACATGCGCGCGAGCTTCCAGCACCGTGCCGGGACGCAAACGAGCAAACGGGCCGGCATCGCTGCCTTCACCGAGTATCGCGCCTTCGATATGGCTGTTGGCCTTGATCACTACGCCTTTGCGCAGGGTGCTGTCTTTGATCACGCAGTTCGGGCCGATCACTACATCGTCCTCGATGACCACTTTGCCTTCGAGGATCACGTTGATGTCGATCAGCACATCGCGGCCGATGGTGACCTCACCACGCACATCGAAACGTGCCGGGTCGCGCAGGGTCACGCCCTGAGCCATCAAACGACGAGCAGCGCGCAGCTGATAGTGACGCTCAAGCTCAGCCAGTTGCTTGCGATCGTTGGCGCCCTGCACTTCCATGGTGTCATGGGGGTGTTCGGTAGCCACCACCAGACCATCACTGACCGCCATGGCGATCACGTCGGTCAGGTAGTACTCGCCTTGGGAATTGTTATTGGAGAGACGACTCACCCAATCGCCCAGACGTTCGAAAGGTAGCGCCAGAATGCCGGTATTGCCCTCAGTGATCGCACGCTCGACGTCGTTGGTGTCTTTATGCTCGACGATGGCGGTAACTTTGCCGGCGGCATCGCGGACGATACGGCCGTAACCCGTCGGGTCATCCAGCTCAACGGTCAACAGGCCCAGTTGCTGCGGTGCAGCCAGCTTGAGCAAGCGTTGCAGGGTTTCGACTTCGATCAACGGTACGTCGCCGTACAGAATCAGCACGGTGTCGGACTTGATGAACGGCACAGCCTGGGCCACCGCATGTCCGGTACCCAGCTGTTGATCCTGCAGGACGAAATTCAGGTCATCGGCCGCCAGACGCTCACGCACCGCTTCGGCACCATGGCCGATCACCACATGGATACGTTGCGGATCAAGTTGCCGCGCCGTGTGGATAACATGGCCAAGCATTGAATTACCGGCAACCGGGTGCAGAACTTTCGGCAAAGCCGAACGCATGCGCGTGCCTTGGCCGGCAGCGAGGATAACGATTTCAAGAGACATGACAGGCTACTAATCCTGGGAGGTCAGCGGCTGCGACCGGGTGATGAAAGTCGGAAAAGAAAAAAGGGTAGCCGAGGCTACCCTTTTTAATCAATCACACAATAAGTCGACGGCCGAATTAATGGCCGAACTTCTTGCGGATCTGCTGGACGGTGCGCAGCTGAGCTGCAGCCTCGGCCAGACGTGCGGCAGCAGAACCGTAATCGAATTCCGCGCCTCGCTCATGCAAGGCCTTCTCGGCAGCCTTAACGGCTTCCTGAGCGGAGGCTTCGTCCAGGTCGGCAGCACGTTGCACGGTGTCGGCAAGAACCTTGACCATGTTCGGCTGAACCTCGAGGAAACCGCCGGAGATGTAATACACCTCCTCTTCCCCGCCCTGCTTGATCAAGCGGATAGGACCCGGCTTGAGATTAGTGATCAGCGGCGCGTGACCCAAGGCGATACCAAGATCACCCAGTGCACCGTGCGCAACCACCATCTCGACCAGGCCGGAAAAGATTTCCCCTTCCGCGCTGACGATATCGCAATGGACTGTCATAGCCATCTGATTGCCTCAACCTAAATTAGCGCCCGTTGCCGGGCGCCGGGATTACAGTTTCTTGGCTTTCTCGATCGCTTCTTCGATGCCGCCGACCATGTAGAACGCTTGTTCTGGCAGGTGGTCGTAGTCACCGTTGAGGATGCCTTTGAAGCCAGCAATGGTGTCTTTCAGGGAAACGTATTTACCCGAAGCACCGGTGAAGACTTCAGCCACGAAGAACGGCTGCGACAAGAAACGCTGGATCTTACGAGCACGGTTTACCAACTGCTTGTCGGCTTCCGACAGCTCGTCCATACCCAGGATCGCAATGATGTCCTTCAGTTCTTTGTAACGCTGCAGAACATACTGTACGCCGCGAGCGGTGTCGTAGTGGTCCTGGCCGATTACGTTCGGGTCCAGCTGGCGCGAAGTCGAGTCGAGTGGATCGACCGCTGGGTAGATACCCAGGGAAGCGATGTCACGGGACAGAACGACGGTAGCGTCCAAGTGGGCGAAGGTGGTCGCTGGCGACGGGTCAGTCAAGTCATCCGCCGGTACGTATACCGCCTGGATCGAGGTGATCGAACCGTTTTTGGTCGAAGTGATACGCTCTTGCAGAGTACCCATCTCTTCGGCCAGGGTCGGCTGGTAACCTACTGCAGAAGGCATACGGCCCAGCAGTGCGGATACTTCAGTACCGGCCAGGGTGTAACGATAGATGTTGTCGACGAACAGCAGAACGTCGTTACCTTCGTCACGGAACTTCTCGGCCATGGTCAGGCCGGTCAGTGCTACGCGCAGACGGTTACCCGGCGGCTCGTTCATCTGACCGTAAACCAGTGCCACTTTGTCCAGAACGTTGGAATCCTTCATCTCGTGGTAGAAGTCGTTACCCTCACGAGTACGCTCACCCACACCGGCGAACACGGAATAACCGCTGTGCTCGATGGCGATGTTACGGATCAGTTCCATCATGTTTACGGTTTTGCCTACACCGGCACCACCGAACAGACCGACTTTACCACCCTTGGCGAACGGGCAAACCAGGTCGATAACCTTGATACCGGTTTCCAGCAGGTCGTTGCCGCCCGCTTGTTCAGCGAAGGTTGGCGCAGGACGGTGAATGCCCCAGCGCTCTTCGGTGTCGATCGGGCCAGCTTCGTCGATCGGGTTACCCAGAACGTCCATGATCCGGCCCAGGGTCGCTTTACCGACTGGTACGGAGATGGCTGCGCCAGAGTCATTGACTTCCAGACCGCGCTTCAAGCCCTCGGTGGAACCCATCGCAATGGTACGAACCACACCGTCGCCCAGCTGCTGCTGAACTTCCAGGGTGGTTTCGGCCGCGCTCACTACTTTCAGCGCGTTGTAGATGCTCGGTACGCTGTCGCGTGGAAATTCCACGTCGATAACGGCGCCGATGATTTGAACGATACGTCCGCTACTCATAGCTGGATCCTCTGAATATTTGAACCGTTAAACCGCGGCAGCGCCGCCGACGATTTCCGAGATCTCTTGGGTGATCGCAGCCTGACGCGCCTTGTTGTAGACCAGCTGTAAATCGCTGATCAAATCACCGGCGTTGTCGGTAGCGTTCTTCATCGCGATCATCCGCGCAGCTTGTTCAGCCGCGTTGTTCTCGACCACCGCCTGGTAGACCTGCGACTCCACGTAACGGACCATCAAGCCGTCAAGCAGCTCTTTGGCGTCCGGTTCGTACAGATAATCCCAGTGGTGCTTGAGTTCTTGATCCGGGGTTGCCACCAGTGGAATCAACTGCTCCACGGTAGGCGATTGCGTCATGGTGTTGATGAACTTGTTGGACACCACGGACAGGCGGTCAATACGGCCGTCCAGGTAGGCATCCAGCATCACCTTGACGCTGCCGATCAGATCATTGATCGACGGCTCTTCACCCAGGTGGCTGATAGCTGCAACGACGTTACCGCCGAAGTTGCGGAAGAAAGCCGCACCCTTGCTACCAACTACACACAGATCAATCTCGACGCCGTTTTCGCGGTTTACCGCCATGTCCTTGACCAGGGCCTTGAACAGGTTGGTGTTCAAGCCACCACACAGACCACGGTCACTGCTCACCACAACGTAACCGACGCGCTTTACTTCACGGTCGATCATGAATGGGTGGCGATATTCCGGGTTGGCGTTGGCCAGATGGCCAATAACCTGGCGGATGCGCTCCGCGTAAGGACGGCTAGCAGCCATGCGCATTTGTGCCTTGCGCATTTTGCTGACCGCCACTTTTTCCATGGCGCTGGTAATCTTTTGCGTGCTTTTGATGCTCGCAATCTTACTGCGAATCTCTTTTGCGCCTGCCATGTAACACCTATCAGGTTAGCAAGCGGGAGCCTTGCGGCTCCCGCTGCGGCTTACCAGGTTTGGGTGGCCTTGAACTTCTCGATACCGGCTTTCATGCCAGCGTCGATTTCGTCATTGAAGTCACCCTTCACGTTGATCTTCGCCATCAATTCGGCGTGATCGCGGTTGAAGAAAGCAATCAGCGCTTGTTCAAAGCTGCCGATCTTGGCGATTTCGACGTCAGTCAGGAACCCACGCTCAGCGGCATACAGCGACAGCGCCATGTCAGCGATCGACATTGGTGCGTATTGCTTCTGCTTCATCAGCTCGGTAACGCGCTGACCATGCTCAAGTTGCTTACGGGTCGCTTCGTCCAGGTCAGAAGCGAACTGGGCGAATGCCGCCAGTTCACGGTACTGAGCCAGAGCGGTACGGATACCACCGGAGAGCTTCTTGATGATCTTGGTCTGAGCGGCACCACCCACACGGGATACCGAAACACCGGCGTTCACAGCAGGACGGATCCCGGAGTTGAACATGGCCGATTCCAGGAAGATCTGACCGTCGGTGATGGAAATCACGTTGGTCGGAACGAACGCGGAAACGTCGCCAGCCTGGGTTTCGATGATCGGCAGTGCGGTCAGGGAACCGGTTTTGCCGGTCACTGCGCCGTTGGTGAACTTCTCTACGTATTCTTCCGAAACGCGGGATGCGCGCTCCAGCAGACGGGAGTGGAGATAGAACACGTCGCCTGGGTAAGCTTCACGGCCTGGTGGACGGCGCAGCAGCAGGGAAATCTGGCGGTAAGCCACTGCTTGCTTGGACAGATCGTCATAAACGATCAGCGCGTCTTCACCGCGGTCGCGGAAGAATTCACCCATGGTGCAACCGGAGTACGGAGCCAGGAACTGCAGTGCTGCAGATTCCGAAGCGCTCGCCGCCACGACGATGGTGTTAGCCAGTGCGCCGTTTTCTTCCAGCTTGCGAACAACGTTGGCGATGGTCGATTGCTTCTGACCGATTGCTACGTAGACGCAGAAAATGCCGCTGTCTTTCTGGTTGATGATCGCGTCGATCGCCAGAGCGGTTTTACCGATCTGACGGTCACCGATGATCAGCTCACGCTGGCCACGGCCGACAGGGATCATGGCATCGACAGCCTTGTAGCCAGTCTGTACAGGCTGGTCTACCGACTTACGCCAGATCACGCCTGGAGCAACTTTCTCGACCGCATCGGTCTCGGTGTTGTTCAGCGGACCTTTGCCGTCAACTGGGTTACCCAGTGCGTCGACTACGCGACCCAGCAGTTCCTTACCAACCGGAACTTCGAGGATGCGGCCGGTGCACTTGGCGCTCATGCCTTCAGCCAGAGACTGGTAGGAGCCCAATACAACGGCACCTACAGAGTCTTGCTCGAGGTTGAGAGCCATACCGAAGACGCCGCCCGGAAACTCGATCATCTCGCCGTACATAACGTCGGCCAGACCGTGAATCCGCACGATACCGTCAGATACGCTGACGACAGTGCCTTCGTTACGGGCTTGGGAGGTCACATCGAGCTTGTCGATGCGGCCCTTGATAATTTCACTTATTTCGGAAGGATTGAGTTGCTGCATTGCTCTGCTGCCCCTTCAAACTCAAGATTTCAATGCTTCGGCAAGGTTCGCGAGTTTGCCGCGAACCGAGCCATCGATAACCAGGTCGCCGGCGCGGATGACAATGCCCCCAATCAGGGATTTGTCTTCCTCGACTTGCAGGCGCACTTCCCGGTTGAGTCGTGCACTGAGAACCTTGGCGAGTTTGTCTTGCTGTTCTTGGTTCAATGCAAAAGCACTGGTCACTTCAACGTCTACCGACTTCTCTTGTTCAGCCTTGTACAGGTCGAACAGAGCGGATATCTCCGGCAAAAGCGGGAGACGGTCGTTTTCGGCAACGACGTTAATGAAGTTCTGTGCCTTGGCATCAAACTTGTCGCCGCACACGTCAATAAACGTGGCGGCCTTGTTTGCGCTCGTCAGTCGCGGGGCCTTGAGCACGCGCTGCATGGTGTCGTCTTGCGACACTGCTGCAGCCAGGCCGAGCATGGCTGACCAAGAGGCCAGTTGCTGGTGGGCCTGGGCGTGCTCGAAGGCTGCCTTAGCGTAAGGTCGGGCCAACGTGGTCAATTCTGCCATGATCGCCCTCGCTTAAATTTCAGCAGCCAGTTTGTTTACCAGCTCCGCGTGCGCGTTTTGATCGATTGTGGCACCCAGGATCTTCTCGGCGCCGCCGACAGCCAGTGCACCCAATTGGGCACGCAGCGCGTCTTTGACACTGTTCAGTTCCTGCTCGATCTCGGCCTGAGCCTGAACCTTCACACGGTCAGCGTCGATACGGGCTTTTTCAACAGCCTCTTCAACGATCTGGTTACCGCGTTTCTTGGCTTGCTCAATGATTTCGGCTGCCTGAGCTTTCGCTTCGCGCAGTTGTTGACCCGCTTTATCTTGGGCCAACTCCAGGTCGCGAGCTGCTCGGGCGGCAGCGTCCAGTCCATCCGCGATCTTCTTCTGACGTTCGTGCAAAGCCGCGATGACCGGAGGCCATACGAACTTCATGCAAAAAAGTACAAAAATTAAGAACGCAACGGACTGGCCAATCAGGGTTGCATTAATGTTCACGCCAACACCTCGCTCGTTCGTTGCACAACACACTAATCACTCGACGATTCGAGTGATTAGCCAGCGAGTTGACCAACGAATGGGTTCGCGAAGGTGAAGAACAGAGCGATACCAACACCGATCATGGTTACGGCGTCGAGCAGACCGGCAACGATGAACATTTTAACTTGCAGCATTGGAACCATTTCTGGTTGACGCGCGGCGCCTTCCAGGAACTTGCCGCCCAACAGGCCGAAACCAATTGCGGTACCCAGTGCGCCCAGGCCGATCAACAGTGCAACAGCGATAGCGGTTAGACCAACTACAGTTTCCATCTTTCCTCCCGACTTTTACGTCGTATGGTTTAGGTTTTTTAGATTTTAAAGCGGTAAAACAAATCGTTTCATAGCCCTGTTCGGGCACCCACCCGTGTTACCGGGTGGGACATCAGACTAGTCGAGACTGGTCTTAATGGTTCTCTTCGTGCGCCATCGACAGGTAAACGATGGTCAGCATCATGAAGATAAACGCCTGCAGGGTGATGATCAGGATGTGGAACACAGCCCACGCCCACTGCAGAACTACGCCCAGGCCGCTAAGCCAGAGCAGACCGCTGCCGAACATCACAGCAATCAGAATGAAGACCAGTTCGCCGGCATACATGTTGCCGAACAGACGCAGTGCCAACGAGATCGGCTTGGCAATCAGGGTCACGAACTCAAGCAGGAAGTTCACCGGAATCAGCAGGGCTTGAACGAAGATGTTCTTGCTGCCGAACGGGTGCAGGGTCAGTTCGCCGATGAAACCGCCGATACCCTTGACCTTGATGCTGTAGAAAATGATCAACGCGAATACCGACAGGGCCATGCCCAGGGTAGCGTTCGGGTCAGTAGTCGATACGGCGCGGAACGGGATGTGCGCGTCGCCGGAGATCAACATGGCCACTTGAGGAATCCAGTCAACCGGAATCAGGTCGACGGCGTTCATCAGGAAGACCCAGACGAAGATGGTCAGCGCCAGCGGTGCAATCACCGGGCTACGGCCATGGAAGCTGTCTTTCACGCTGCCATCGACGAATTCGACCAATACTTCAACGAAGTTCTGCAAAGCACCAGGCTGACCGGAAGTCGCCTTCTTTGCCGCCATGCGGAAAAGAAGAACGAAGATCAGACCCAACGCGACCGACCAGCCGAGAGTATCGACGTGGAAAGCCCAGAAGCCCATTTCTTTGGCTTCTGCTGCGGTGTGGGCAAAACCCCACCCGCCAGTTGGGTGCTGACCGAAGGTCAGGTTCTGCAAGTGGTGCTGGATATAGCCCGAAGCGGTTGTCTCTGCCATGGTTGCCTCAAACGCCCTAAGGTCTCGAAAGTCTTGTTCTCATTAGCAGGGGAGCGAACCAGCTAACCAGTTGGGTCAGCACGAAGACGCCGAATACTGCTAACGGCGCCAATGGCTTCACACCTGCAAACGTCAATGCAAACAGCACTGCCGTCAAAATCAGTTTGCCCGCCTCGCCGGCATAAAAAGACCGGACGATGGCTTGAGCTGCTCGGGCGCCGGAAAACCGAAATGCCCTGTGAGCGAAATAAATATTGGGAAGCAAGGCTATCAGGCCTCCGCAGAGTCCTGAGTACCCGGCAACGACTCCATGCCATTGCCAGAGCGCCAAAGCGGCAATCAGCAAAACGACAAATTGAGCCATTAACACCGGAAAAACTGCCAGGCGATGGAACGGCAAGCGGTCTGGCGTGCGGTTTTCCATCTCTTTTGCTCCCCAATGGTCGGCTGCCAGAATTCAATAACTTGGCATAATTTGTGCCGACAAAATGCGCGCAGAGTATAGGGGCGGTTCTGCCCCTATTCAACTGTCAGGTAGTGATTTCCGACTTCACGCTACATGAGGAATTGTTTCAGCGGATGTGTGCAAGCACACCTTGAAGCTCATCAAGAGAGTTGTAGCCGATCACTAGCTGCCCCTTACCCTTCTTTCCGTGGCGGATCTGCACCGCAGAGCCTAGGCGCTCGGCCAGACGCTGCTCGAGTCGGGCGATATCCGGGTCCGGTTTTGCAGGTTCCACAGGCTCCGGTTTGCCACTCAACCACTGGCGAACCAGTGCTTCAGTCTGGCGCACAGTCAGCCCCCGTGCGACAACGTGTCGCGCCCCTTCAACTTGTTGATTTTCCGGCAATCCGAGCAAGGCGCGGGCATGACCCATTTCCAGGTCGCCGTGAGACAGCATGGTTTTGATGACTTCCGGCAGCGCAATCAGACGCAACAGGTTGGCGACGGTGACGCGGGACTTACCCACAGCCTCGGCCACTTGTTGCTGAGTCAGCTGGAATTCCTGCTGCAAACGCTGCAAGGCCACTGCTTCTTCGATCGGATTGAGGTCTTCGCGCTGGATGTTCTCGATCAGCGCCATGGCGATGGCGGTTTCATCCGGCACATCGCGAACCATCGCCGGGATGGTTTCCTGGCCAGCCTGCTGGCTGGCGCGCCAGCGGCGTTCGCCGGCGATGATTTCGAAGCGCCCGCTGCCGATCGGGCGAACCACGATCGGCTGCATCACGCCCTGGGCCTTGATCGACTGCGCCAGCTCCTCCAGCGCTTGAGGATCCATGTCCCGACGCGGCTGGTACTTGCCACGCTGGATCAGGTCCAGGGGCAGGTGCTGCAGCTCACGCTGATCGGCTTGTACCGCTTGCTCTTCCAGCGAGCTGACAGTCGGACCACTCAGCAGTGCATCCAGTCCACGTCCGAGACCTCGTTTCTTGACGGCCATGGGGATTCCTTAAGTTGCCTGAGCAGCGGCGGTGCGTGAGTTTTTGCGCTGACGGCGAACCATCTCGCCAGCCAATGCCAGATAGGCAATCGCGCCCCGCGATGATTTGTCGTACGCCAGCGCCGGCATGCCATAGCTTGGCGCTTCGGCCAGGCGGATGTTGCGTGGAATCACAGTGTCGTAGAGCTGATCGCCGAAGTGTTCCTTGAGCTGCGCCGATACGTCGTTCATCAGGCTCAGGCGCGGGTCGTACATGGTCCGCAACAGGCCTTCGACTTTCAGGTTCGGGTTCAGCAATTCAGCGATGCGCTTGATGTTATCCACAAGGTCGCTCAGCCCTTCGAGCGCGAAGTACTCGCACTGCATGGGGATAATCACCCCGTCGGCGGCAACCAGCGCGTTGAGCGTCAACATCGACAGCGACGGCGGGCAGTCGATCAAAATGTAATCGTAGTTTTCACGGATCGGCGCCAACGCACTGCGCAGACGACTTTCCTTCATCTGCATTTCCAGCAGAACGACTTCGGCCGCGGTCAGGTCGCGGTTGGCCGGCAGCAATTGATAACCGCCGTGCTCGGAATAGTGCATGGCCTGGGCCAGATCGCATTCACCGATCAGCAGGTCGTAGACCGAGTTTTCCAGGCCATGTTTATCCACACCGCTACCCATGGTGGCGTTGCCCTGTGGATCGAGATCGATCAACAGCACCCGACGCTTGGTAGCGACCAGGGAAGCTGCGAGGTTGATGCAGGTGGTGGTCTTGCCCACACCACCCTTTTGGTTCGCTATCGCGAATACCTTAGCCATTCTTGCTTGTGTTCCCAATCATGCCGTGCGGCGCAGTATCAGCAGATGGCGTTGGCCTTGGCAACCGGGTACGGCCAGGGCGTGTTCGCTATCGAGGTGGAAGTCTGCGGGCAATGCTACCAGCTCATCGGCGGGATGAACGCCCTTCATTGCCAGCCAACGTGTTTCGGCGTCGCCCAAATGGCGAGTCCAGTTGCTGAAGTTCTCCATGCTGCTGAACGCGCGGGAAATGATCCCGTTGAATGGCCGTTCAGGCTGGAAGGCTTCGACGCGACTGTGGATAACTTGCAGGTTATCCAGTTTGAGTTCGAGTTTGACCTGGGTCAGGAAGCGGGTTTTCTTGCCGTTGCTGTCCAGGCAGGTCACTTGCGACTCGGGAAACAGGATCGCCAAGGGAATCCCTGGCATGCCGCCGCCACTGCCCACATCCAGCCAACGGCCGTTTTCGATGAAGGACATGACGCTCAGGCTATCGAGCAAATGCCGTGAAACCATTTCGTCCGGATCGCGCACTGCTGTGAGGTTGTAGGCCTTGTTCCATTTTATCAACAGGGCCAGATAACCCAGCAGCTGTGCATGCTGGGCTTCCGTCAGGTTGACACCGAGCTGGCGAGCACCTGTGGATAACTCTTCGGCGTGTTGCGAGGTGACCAACGAACTCAAGCGCTTTGCTCCAACTGACGGCCCGCGCCGCGTTTTTTCAAATGAATCATCAACAGCGAAATCGCTGCCGGGGTCACGCCCGGAATACGCGACGCCTGGCCCAAGGTCTCTGGACGGGTCGCGCCGAGCTTGCTCTGGATCTCTTTCGAGAGACCGGAGATGTTCGTGTAATCGATATCCACAGGCAGTTTGGTGTCTTCGCTGGCCCGCAGACGCGCGATTTCATCCTGTTGACGATCGATGTAACCAGCGTATTTGGTCTTGATTTCGACCTGTTCGGCGACCTGTGGATCTTCTGCGCCCGCACCGGTCACAGCGATCAGACCAGCGTAGTCGATTTCTGGACGGCTCAGCAGGTTAAGCAAATTGTATTCGTGGGTCAGTGGCGTACCGAATTTCTCGGAAATCGCATCGCCCTGCTCGGTGCCCGGGCGAACCCAGGTACTTTTCAGGCGTTGCTCTTCCAGATCGATACTTTCGCGTTTCTTGCAGAACGCCGCCCAACGCACGTCATCCACCAGACCCAGTTCGCGACCTTTTTCGGTCAAGCGCAGGTCGGCGTTGTCTTCGCGCAGGATCAAACGGTATTCGGCGCGGGACGTGAACATCCGATACGGTTCCTGGGTACCCAGGGTAATCAGGTCGTCGACCAAAACGCCGATGTACGCCTCGTCGCGACGCGGGCACCAGGCATCTTTGCCCTGAGCACGCAGTGCGGCGTTGGCTCCGGCCAGCAAACCTTGGGCGCCGGCTTCTTCGTAACCGGTGGTGCCGTTGATTTGCCCGGCGAAGAACAAACCACCGATCACTTTGGTTTCCAGGCTGTATTTCAGGTCACGCGGGTCGAAGTAGTCGTACTCGATGGCGTAGCCAGGGCGAACAATGTGCGCGTTTTCCATGCCGCGGATCGATTGCACGATCTGCAGTTGCACGTCGAACGGCAGGGAAGTGGATATCCCGTTCGGGTACAGCTCGTGAGTGGTCAGACCTTCCGGCTCGATGAAGACCTGGTGGCTTTCCTTGTCGGCAAAGCGGTGGATCTTGTCTTCGATCGATGGGCAATAACGTGGGCCGATACCTTCGATCACACCGGAATACATCGGCGAACGATCAAGGTTCGAAGCAATGATTTCGTGGGTACGGGCGTTGGTGTGGGTAATCCAGCAGCTGACCTGTTTCGGATGCTGCTCTTTGGAGCCCATGAACGACATCACCGGAATCGGCGTATCCCCTGCCTGCTCGGTCATCACCGAGAAATCCACAGTGCGACCGTCGATACGCGGCGGTGTACCGGTTTTCAGGCGACCGACACGCAATGGCAGTTCACGCAGACGATGAGCTAGCGCAATCGACGGCGGATCACCGGCGCGACCGCCGGAATAATTCTGCATGCCGATGTGGATAAGTCCACCGAGGAAGGTGCCAGTGGTCAACACCACGGAATCTGCGAAGAAACGCAGGCCCATTTGGGTGACAACACCGCGCACTTGTTCCTGCTCGACGATCAGGTCGTCAGCAGCCTGTTGAAATATCCACAGGTTCGGCTGGTTTTCCAAAGCTTCGCGGACAGCGGCCTTGTACAGAACCCGATCTGCCTGAGCGCGGGTTGCACGCACGGCTGGGCCTTTGCGGCTGTTCAATACGCGAAACTGAATACCGCCTTTATCGGTAGCCATGGCCATCGCGCCGCCCAGGGCATCGATTTCTTTAACCAAATGGCTTTTGCCGATCCCGCCAATGGCCGGGTTGCAACTCATGGCACCGAGGGTTTCCACGTTATGCGTCAGCAATAGGGTTTTTGCCCCCATACGTGCTGACGCCAGTGCTGCCTCGGTACCGGCATGACCGCCGCCGATGACGATCACTTCAAAACGGGAAGGGAAATCCACCACGCACCTCGTGCCTGCTTCAGTCAGGTAATCCGGAAATAGTTTGAGCTCAGGTTTTTGGACCTGGTCGGCAAGTATAGGGACTTCGCCCTTCCTAAAGAACCCTTTGCACAAAATTTAACCAGCTGTGGAGAAGTCGAGGTTATAGAAATTAAAAAGAGAGAAATTTATTAAATCTTTGTTTTTATGTTTATTTCTATTGAGCCACCTTTCTGTGGATAGATTGATACAGCCCTTTATTTTCAACATGTACAGAGATTAAAAACCCTGTGGTCATGTGCCAAGGAGGCCCTTGGATAACCGGTTTAAGCCTGTGGATGAAAGGGGTTGTTATCCACAGAGGTGGTTATCTTCAGTTTTGAGGCCTTGTTATCAACTGCCCTTAGCGGCACTTATTCACAGGGCTTAATCCACAGAAAAGCCCCCGAATGAGCAAATCCCGGGCAAGGGAAATCCGCTCAAGCGAAGAATCTGCTCGGCACTGGGGAAAAAATTCAGAAAAGGAGAGAACAGACAGGCCTGAATGGCCTGTCTGTGAATTGCAGAAGGGACTATTTACCGATGCAGAAGCTAGAAAAGATCCTTCCCAGCAGATCATCGGAGCTGAATGCGCCGGTGATTTCGCCCAAAGACTGCTGCGCCTGCCGCAAATCTTCGGCCAGCAGTTCACCAGCACCCGCTAACGTCAGCTGCGCACGGCCATGCTCTAGGGATGCACTCGCATGACGCAGTGCCTCCAGGTGACGCCTGCGAGCACTGAAGCTGCTTTCGGAGGTCTGCTCGTAACCCATGCAGGCCTTGAGGTGCTCACGCAGCAATTCCAGGCCTTCCCCGGCAGACCTTGCGCTGAGGCTGATAGTAACGTGGCCATCGTTGCTGACTTCCAGGGCAATCGCTTCGCCCGTCAGGTCAGCCTTGTTACGAATCAGCGTAACTTTTGCCGGATCCGGACGGGTTTCGAGGAATTCAGGCCACAAGGCAAATGGATCAAGGGCCTCGGGAGCTGTGGCATCAACTACCAGCAATACCCGATCTGCCTCGCCAATGGCTTTCAATGCCCGTTCGACGCCAATTTTCTCCACCTGATCATCGGTATCTCGCAGGCCTGCAGTGTCGACCACGTGCAACGGCATGCCATCGATGTGGATATGTTCGCGAAGAATGTCTCGGGTAGTGCCGGCAATCTCGGTCACGATCGCAGCTTCACGTCCGGCCAAGGCATTCAGAAGGCTGGACTTGCCGGCATTCGGCCGACCGGCGATCACCACGGTCATGCCGTCACGCAGCAAGGCTCCTTGCCCGGCTTCACGCAGCACTGTGGATAATTCGTCACGCACTTTGTCGAGCATGCTCAGGACATGGCCATCGGCGAGGAAGTCGATTTCTTCTTCGGGGAAGTCGATGGCGGCTTCGACGTAAATGCGCAGGCCTATCAATTGCTCGGTGAGGTTATGCACACGCTGGGAAAACGCCCCCTGCAACGATCGCAGGGCATTTCGTGCCGCCTGTGCAGAACTTGCCTCGATCAAGTCGGCAATGGCTTCGGCCTGAGCCAGATCGAGCTTGTCGTTGAGGAAGGCACGCTCGCTGAATTCACCCGGCCGGGCCAGACGACAGCCCAGTTCCAGGCAACGCTTGAGCAGCATATCCAGAACGATCGGCCCGCCGTGGCCCTGCAGCTCGAGCACATCTTCGCCGGTGAACGAGTTCGGTCCCGGGAAATATAGCGCGATGCCTTCGTCCAGCACCTCTTCGTTTGCACTGAGGAACGGGCCGTAATGGGCAAACCGCGGTTTCAGTTCGCGACCGCTGATGGCTTTGGCCGCCAGACTCGCCAGCGGCCCGGAAATACGGACGATGCCCACTCCACCGCGACCTTGAGCGGTGGCGACGGCAGCGATGGTTTCACGAGGAACGCTCATAAACCGGTATCCAGACAAAAGTGACAGATAGCAAAACGCCCCACTAGGGGGCGTTTTGAGTGGTTATCCACAGAGTAAGTTACGCCTCGGCTTTTTTGGTAGCCGCTTCGATCTTACGCGTGATGTACCACTGTTGTGCGATGGACAGCACGTTGTTCACAACCCAGTACAGCACCAGACCTGCCGGGAACCACAGGAAGAAGAAGGTGAAGATGATTGGCATCATTTTCATGACCTTCGCCTGCATCGGATCCGGAGGTGTAGGGTTCAACTGCTGCTGGATGAACATGGTTGCGCCCATGATGATCGGCAGAATGAAGAACGGATCCTTGATCGACAGGTCAGTAATCCACAGCATGAATGGCGCTTGGCGCATTTCCACGCTTTCCAGCAGAACCCAGTACAGCGAGAGGAAAACCGGCATCTGCACCAGGATTGGCAAGCAGCCACCCAGCGGATTGATCTTCTCTTTCTTGTACAGCTCCATCATGGATTGCGACATTTTCTGCCGGTCGTCGCCATGTTGCTCTTTCAGCGCGGCCAGTTTTGGTGCCACTGCACGCATGCGCGCCATGGATTTGTAGCTGGCAGCCGACAGCGGGAAGAAAATCCCCTTGATCAGCATGGTCAGGAAGATGATCGACCAGCCCCAGTTACCGACCAGTGCGTGGATATGTTGCAGCAACCAGAAGATTGGCTGGGCAATGAACCACAGAATGCCGTAGTCGACGGTCAATTCCAGACCTGGGGACAACTCTTTCAGCACAGCCTGGCTTTTCGGGCCTGCGTACAGAACGGCGCTGGTTTCAGCTTTCGCACCTGGCGCAACAGTCATTGCCGGGGCGGTGTAGCCGATGATGTAGTTGCCTTTGCTGTCTTTACGTGTCTGGACGGTGTTGTTTTCGCCCTTGACCGGAATCCACGCAGTCACGAAGTAGTGTTGCAACCAGGCAACCCAACCACCGGTGACGGTTTCTTTCAGCTGAGCCTTGTCCATGTCGCTCATCGACACTTTCTTGTACGGCTCGTTACTTGTCCACAGGGCGGCGCCCAGGTAAGTCGCGGTGCCGGTGGCGGTGCTGGAAGAAGGATCGGAGCTGGCGTCACGCTTCAGTTGCGCGAACATTGCACCGGACCAGGGCTGAGCGCTCTGGTTGTCGATCAGGTAGGAAACGGTTACGTCATACAGGCCACGTTTCAGTGTGAACCGCTTGATGTAGTTGACGCCGTCCTTGCTGAACTTCAGGTCCGCGACCAATTGGTCTTGACCGTCAGCCAGTTGATAAATCTTCTTCTCGGAGGAGTAAACCGGACGACCGGCAGGACTTGCGTCCGGACCGTTGGTGCCGATCAGGCCACTCTGAGCCAGATAAGTCCGCTCGTTGCCGTTATCAAACAGCTGGAATGGAATTTCCGGATGATCCTGGCGACGTGGATACAGCGGCAACGTCAACTGGGCAACATCGCCACCTTGTGGATCGATTGCCAGGTTGAGCACATCCGTTTTGATCTGGATGAGGTCTTTGCTTGCAGCTACTGGTGTTTCAGCAGGTGCAGTTGCACTGGTATCGCTTGCGGCGCGTGGAATGTCGTCACTGACAGAAGCATTATTGCCAGTCGCCGTATCCGGTAGGCCCGGTGCGGTAGTACTGGAAGCAACATTCTGAGTCGGCAGGGCAGCCTGGCCATAGTCCTGGTTCCATTTAAGGACCATAACGTAGGACACGATTGCCAGGGCGACGATCAGGATCGTGCGTTTGATATCCATGATTACTCGGCCATCGAAGAAGAACGGGAGGTAGGGATAGATGGAACCGGGTCATAACCACCGGGATTCCACGGATGACAGCGACCTAAACGACGAAAGGTCAGCCAGCCACCGCGCAGAAGGCCATGATTTTCTATGGCTTCATACGCGTAGCAGGAACAACTGGGGTAGAAACGACAGTGACTGGCCATCAGGGGACTGATGGCATAGCGATAAAACTGGATCGGAACGAGTGCCAGTTTACGCATCGGGACTGTCTACCCCTACAGTTTCGGTTTTGACTGCTGGTACCGGCTTGCTGCGTGCCAGACGTTTCCAGAGTTTGTCGAAATGCTGAATCAATTCGGGGCTTTCTACGTCACCCAAACCTTTGCGCGCGACGATAACAATGTCCCAACCGACCAGTAAATCCTGGTTCAGACGAAACGATTCGCGCATCAGACGTTTGAGGCGATTGCGCTCGACGGAGAGCTTTACGCTCTTTTTCCCGATAACCAGCCCGAGACGGGGGTGATCAAGGTCGTTGTTGCGCGCAAGGAGCAGGAGATTTTTCCCCGGAACCTTGCCGGTAGGGGAGTCAAAGACTGCCTTGAAATGCCGGGGAGTAAGCAGACGCTTTTCCCGACTGAAGTCCTGACTCACCTCCAGTGCCGGATTATCAAACTGCCAGACGCGCACGACCTTTGGCGCGACGACGCGACAGGACGGCACGACCGTTTTTGGTAGCCATGCGAGCACGGAAACCGTGGGTACGAGCGCGTTTGATAGTGCTTGGTTGGAAAGTACGTTTCATTGTCGTGTTACCTGGTTCGTCCACAACGGGCCGGAATGGCCCCCGTTTTAAGAGACCGGGGATTCTAGAGAAAGCAAGCCTCTAGGTCAATTTCCAACCAGCGTTTCCTTATAAATAGATCTCCAGACGATTTGCTCGCCGAAGGTCGTTCACTAGATATAGAAATAAAGAAGGGAATTATTTAAAGCTTTTCTGTAAAGCTTATAAAAGCTAGGGCCACGTTCATCTGTGGATAACTACCTTAAGCCCTTCTAAACCGTGATGTACAGAGAATGACAACTACGGTGGAAAACGGTGGTCAGCCTGTGCTGCGCTGTCGGATAAGCTGTGTGTGGAAAGGCTAGTTATCCACAGGAAGGTTATCCACCGAGTTTCGCCCCCACTTGTCCAGTGCCCTCATGGGCGGTTATCCACAGAGCTTATGCACATACCGTTGGTCTTCTTTTCAAGGGTTAACGCATTGATAAATCATGCCCTGTGCGCAACCTGCATGTGGATAAGTGGACGTCTGGTCGCTACAATGACCGCTTGTTTTTGCCTCACCGGCTTTCAACTTAGGGGATATCCGTGTCAGTGGAACTTTGGCAGCAGTGCGTAGAGCTTTTGCGCGATGAGCTGCCTGCCCAACAATTCAACACTTGGATCCGTCCACTACAGGTCGAAGCCGAAGGCGACGAGCTGCGTGTCTACGCGCCGAATCGTTTTGTTCTCGACTGGGTCAACGAAAAGTACCTGGGCCGCGTCCTTGAACTGCTGGATGAGCATGGCAATGGCCTGGCGCCGGCGCTTTCCTTATTAATAGGCAGCAAACGCAGTTCGGCACCGCGTGCGGCACCCAATGCGCCGTTGGCCGCTGCGGCGTCCCAGGCTCAGGCCGCTCAAGCGCCTGTCAGCGCTTCGGCGCCTGCCCCGGTAGCTGCCTCGACCAAGCGTGCGACCCAAAAAGTAGCGGAGGTCAGTGAAGAGCCGTCCCGCGACAGCTTCGATCCAATGGCCGGCGCCAGTTCGCAACAGGCTCCGGTTCGCGCCGAACAGCGCACGGTGCAGGTCGAAGGCGCGCTCAAGCACACCAGCTACCTGAACCGCACCTTTACCTTCGAGAACTTCGTCGAAGGCAAGTCCAACCAACTGGCCCGGGCTGCGGCCTGGCAGGTGGCGGACAACCCCAAGCACGGCTACAACCCGCTCTTCCTTTATGGCGGTGTCGGCTTGGGTAAAACCCACTTGATGCACGCTGTGGGTAACCACCTATTAAAGAAGAATCCGAATGCCAAGGTTGTGTACCTGCATTCCGAGCGTTTCGTTGCGGACATGGTCAAGGCCTTGCAGCTGAATGCGATCAACGAGTTCAAGCGTTTCTACCGCTCGGTGGATGCGTTGCTGATCGATGACATTCAGTTCTTCGCTCGCAAGGAACGCTCTCAGGAAGAGTTTTTCCACACCTTCAACGCCCTGCTTGAAGGTGGCCAGCAGGTCATTCTTACCAGTGACCGCTATCCGAAAGAAATCGAAGGCCTTGAAGAACGCCTGAAGTCACGTTTCGGCTGGGGCCTGACGGTTGCCGTCGAGCCGCCGGAGCTGGAAACCCGCGTGGCGATCCTGATGAAAAAGGCCGACCAGGCCAAAGTCGATCTGCCACACGACGCAGCGTTCTTCATTGCCCAGCGTATTCGCTCCAACGTCCGTGAGCTGGAAGGCGCGCTCAAACGCGTGATCGCCCACTCGCACTTCATGGGCCGCGATATCACCATCGAGCTGATTCGCGAATCCCTGAAAGACTTGTTGGCGCTGCAAGACAAACTGGTGTCTGTGGATAACATTCAGCGCACCGTCGCCGAGTATTACAAGATCAAGATCTCCGACTTGCTGTCCAAGCGTCGTTCACGCTCGGTAGCACGTCCGCGTCAGGTCGCCATGGCGTTGTCCAAGGAACTGACCAACCACAGCCTGCCGGAAATTGGCGATGTGTTTGGCGGCCGCGACCACACGACTGTTTTGCACGCCTGCCGCAAGATCAACGAGCTTAAGGAATCCGACGCGGACATCCGCGAGGACTATAAGAACCTGCTGCGTACACTGACTACTTGATGAACACCAGCGCAGCTTATTAAGGCAAGGGACTAGACCATGCATTTCACCATTCAACGCGAAGCCCTGTTGAAACCCCTGCAACTGGTCGCAGGCGTCGTCGAGCGCCGACAGACCTTGCCGGTGCTCTCCAACGTGCTGCTGGTTGTCGAAGGCCAGCAATTGTCGCTGACCGGTACCGACCTGGAAGTCGAGCTGGTCGGTCGTGTGCAACTCGAAGAGCCTGCGGACCCGGGTTCCATCACTGTGCCTGCGCGCAAGCTGATGGACATCTGCAAGAGCTTGCCGAACGATGCGCTGATCGACATCAAGGTCGATGAGCAGAAGCTCGTGGTGAAGGCCGGCCGTAGCCGCTTCACCCTGTCGACCCTGCCAGCCAATGACTTCCCGACGGTGGAAGAAGGCCCAGGCTCGCTGACCTGCAGCCTTGAGCAAAGCAAACTGCGTCGTCTGATTGAACGCACCAGCTTCGCCATGGCGCAGCAGGACGTACGTTACTACCTCAACGGCATGCTGCTGGAAGTCTCGGCCGGGATCATCCGCGCCGTGGCAACTGACGGTCACCGTCTGGCCATGTGTTCGATGCAGGCCGATATCGGTCAGCCGGATCGTCATCAGGTGATCGTGCCGCGCAAAGGTATTCTGGAACTGGCGCGTCTGCTGACCGAACCGGACGGCAACGTCAGCATCGTGCTGGGCCAGCACCACATTCGTGCCACCACCGGCGAGTTCACTTTCACCTCGAAACTGGTCGACGGTAAATTCCCTGACTACGAGCGTGTTCTGCCTAAAGGCGGCGACAAGCTGGTACTCGGCGATCGCCAGGCGTTGCGTGAAGCGTTCAGCCGTACCGCGATTCTGTCCAACGAGAAATACCGTGGCATCCGTCTGCAACTGGCCAATGGTCAGCTGAAGATTCAGGCGAACAACCCGGAGCAGGAAGAAGCGGAAGAAGAAGTGGGCGTTGAGTACAACGGCGGCTCTCTGGAAATCGGCTTCAACGTGAGCTATCTGCTCGACGTACTGGGCGTGATGACCACCGAGCAGGTTCGCTTGATCCTGTCCGACTCCAACAGCAGTGCGCTGGTGCAAGAGTCCGACAACGACGACTCGGCCTACGTTGTCATGCCGATGCGTCTGTAATCATGTTCAGCAGAACCTAGATGTCCTTAAGTCGCGTCTCGGTCACCGCGGTGCGCAATCTGCACCCGGTGACCTTCTCCCCCTCCCCCCGAATAAACATTCTTTACGGCGCCAACGGCAGCGGCAAAACCAGTGTTCTGGAAGCCATTCATCTGCTGGGGCTTGCCCGTTCGTTTCGTAGCAGCCGTCTGTTACCCGTCATTCAATACGAGCAATTGGCATGTACGGTGTTTGGCCAGGTCGAATTGGCCGAGGGTGGACACAGCGCGCTGGGGATATCTCGCGACCGCCAAGGTGAGTTCCAGATCCGCATTGACGGGCAGAACGCCCGAAGTGCTGCGCAGCTTGCAGAGATCCTGCCGTTGCAGTTGATCAACCCGGATAGCTTCCGCCTGCTGGAAGGTGCGCCGAAGATTCGCCGGCAGTTTCTCGACTGGGGTGTGTTCCACGTGGAACCCCGATTCATGTCCACGTGGCAGCGCTTGCAGAAGGCCTTGCGCCAGAGAAACTCTTGGCTGCGACATGGTACACTTGACGCCGTTTCGCAAGCGGTTTGGGACAGGGAACTGTGCCAGGCCAGCGCTGAAATAGATGAATACCGCCGCGCTTACATCAAAGCCTTGAAACCAGTCTTTGAACAGACCTTGAGCGAACTGGTTGAGCTTGAGGGCTTAACGCTCAGCTATTACCGAGGTTGGGACAAAGACCGTGAGTTGAGTGCAGTGCTCGCCGGGTCCCTTCAGCGGGATCAGCAAATGGGTCATACCCAAGCCGGACCACAACGCGCTGATTTGCGTCTTAGATTGGGCGCACACAATGCCGCGGACATCTTGTCTCGTGGCCAGCAGAAGTTGGTGGTCTGTGCATTGCGGATCGCCCAAGGGCACTTGGTTAGCCAAGCGCGTCGCGGCCAGTGTATTTATCTGGTGGATGACCTGCCGTCCGAACTGGACGAGCACCACCGTCGCGCGCTTTGCCGCTTGCTGGAAGACTTACGCTGCCAGGTCTTTATCACCTGTGTAGATCACGAATTATTGAGGGAAGGCTGGCAGACGGAAACGCCAGTCGCTCTGTTCCACGTGGAACAGGGCCGTATCACCCAGACCCACGACCATCGGGAGTGAAGGCATTGAGCGAAGAAAATACGTACGACTCAACGAGCATTAAAGTGCTGAAAGGCCTGGATGCCGTACGCAAACGTCCCGGTATGTACATTGGTGACACTGACGATGGCAGTGGTCTGCACCACATGGTGTTCGAGGTGGTCGATAACTCGATCGACGAAGCTTTGGCCGGCCATTGCGACGACATCAGCATTATCATCCACCCAGACGAATCCATCACCGTTCGCGACAACGGTCGTGGCATCCCGGTAGACGTGCACAAAGAAGAAGGCGTCTCGGCGGCCGAGGTCATCATGACCGTGCTGCACGCCGGCGGTAAGTTCGACGACAACTCCTACAAAGTATCCGGCGGTCTGCACGGTGTAGGCGTTTCGGTTGTGAACGCACTGTCCAAGGAACTGGTCCTGACCGTTCGCCGCAGCGGCAAGATCTGGGAACAAACTTACGTCCACGGTGTTCCGCAAGAGCCGATGAAGATCGTTGGCGAGAGCGAAACCACTGGCACACAGATTCATTTCAAGCCATCTGCTGAAACCTTCAAGAACATCCACTTCAGCTGGGACATCCTGGCCAAGCGGATTCGCGAACTGTCCTTCCTCAACTCCGGTGTCGGCATCGTCCTCAAGGACGAGCGCAGCGGCAAGGAAGAGCTGTTCAAGTACGAAGGTGGTCTACGTGCGTTCGTTGAATACCTGAACACCAACAAGACTCCGGTCAACCAGGTGTTCCACTTCAACATCCAGCGTGAAGACGGCATTGGCGTCGAAATCGCGCTGCAGTGGAACGACAGCTTCAACGAGAACCTGTTGTGCTTCACCAACAACATTCCTCAGCGCGATGGCGGTACTCACCTGGTGGGTTTCCGTTCCGCATTGACGCGTAACCTGAACACCTACATCGAAGCTGAAGGTCTGGCGAAGAAGCACAAAGTTGCCACCACCGGTGACGATGCCCGCGAAGGCCTGACAGCAATTATTTCGGTGAAGGTGCCGGATCCGAAGTTCAGCTCCCAGACCAAAGACAAGCTGGTGTCTTCCGAAGTGAAGACCGCGGTTGAACAGGAAATGGGCAAGTACTTCTCTGACTTCCTGCTAGAGAACCCGAACGAAGCCAAACTGGTCGTCGGCAAGATGATCGACGCGGCGCGTGCGCGTGAAGCGGCACGTAAGGCTCGTGAGATGACCCGCCGTAAAGGCGCGCTGGACATCGCCGGCCTGCCGGGCAAACTGGCTGACTGCCAGGAAAAAGACCCTGCCCTCTCCGAACTGTACCTCGTGGAAGGTGACTCTGCTGGCGGCTCCGCCAAGCAGGGACGCAACCGTCGCACCCAGGCCATCCTGCCGCTCAAGGGCAAGATCCTGAACGTCGAGAAGGCACGCTTCGACAAGATGATCTCTTCGCAAGAAGTGGGCACCTTGATCACCGCGCTGGGCTGCGGCATTGGCCGCGACGAGTACAACATCGACAAGCTGCGTTATCACAACATCATCATCATGACCGATGCTGACGTCGACGGTTCGCACATCCGTACCCTGTTGCTGACCTTCTTCTTCCGTCAGTTGCCGGAGTTGATTGAGCGCGGTTACATCTACATCGCTCAGCCGCCGCTGTACAAGGTCAAGAAAGGCAAGCAAGAGCAATACATCAAAGACGACGACGCCATGGAAGAGTACATGACGCAGTCGGCCCTGGAAGATGCGAGCCTGCACCTGAACGAGGAAGCCCCGGGTATCTCCGGCGAAGCCCTCGAGCGTCTGGTGAATGATTTCCGTCTGGTGATGAAGACCCTCAAGCGCCTGTCGCGCCTGTACCCACAGGAGCTGACCGAGCACTTCATCTACCTGCCAGCGGTGAGCATGGAGCAACTGTCGGATCACGCAGCGATGCAGGACTGGATGGCTCAGTTCGAAGTTCGCCTGCGCACCGTCGAGAAATCCGGCCTGGTTTACAAAGCCAGCCTGCGTGAAGACCGTGAACGTAACGTCTGGCTGCCAGAGGTCGAGCTGATCTCCCACGGCCTGTCGAACTACATCACCTTCAACCGCGATTTCTTCGGCAGTAACGATTACAAGACTGTTGTGTCGTTGGGCGCTCAATTGAGCACCTTGCTGGACGAGGGCGCGTACATCCAGCGCGGCGAGCGCAAGAAGCCGGTCACCGAATTCAAGGAAGCACTTGAATGGCTGATGGCTGAAAGCACCAAGCGTCACACCATCCAGCGATACAAAGGTCTGGGCGAAATGAACCCGGATCAGCTGTGGGAAACCACCATGGACCCAAGCCAGCGCCGGATGCTCAAAGTGACCATCGAAGACGCCATTGGCGCAGACCAGATCTTCAACACCCTGATGGGTGATGCGGTCGAACCTCGCCGTGACTTCATCGAAAGCAACGCCTTGGCGGTTTCCAACCTGGACTTCTGATCCGGCAGGATCGCTAGAACGAAAAAGGCCAACGCTTAGCGTTGGCCTTTTTTATTGCGTGTGTCGCGGCAGTGCCAGGGACATAAATGATGTCTTTATCTTCTGCTGGGTTCGCAGATTGGTAACTCTCACTCCGTTGAGAAGGTACATCGACGTGCCAAGAGGTCGATTATTTTCCCTTCTCGATCAATCGCTCAGAATACCGATGCACCTTTGGACTTGGCCAGATAACGCCCCGGTGAATCTCCCAGGTTACGCCGAAATACCGCGGTAAATGCGCTTGGGCTGCTGTAACCCAGATCAATCGCCACTTCGGTGATAGATGAACCATTGCTCAGTCTGGATGTTGCTTCTAGCAAACAGACTTGTTGCCGCCAGAACACAAAACTCATGCCAGTCGCTTCCCGAAAACTTCGCGTGAACGTTCGCCGGCTCATGCTCGACCAACTAGCCATTTCACTGATGGAAATATTCTGCGTGGGTGCATCAAGGAATCGATGGCACGAATGGGCCAGTCGAGGCTCTGAAGGCAAAGGTGCGCTCAGTGGAAGCTCCGACATGGCGCCGATTTCATCCACCAGTAGCGTCTGCACGGATTGGCTTCGGATATTGGGCGGTTGCTCCGGATCAATGGCCAACGCCGCTTCCAACAGGTGCCTGAGCAGCGGCGAAACATTGTAGACCTGGCAATGCTCCGGCAAACCGGCGCGGATGGAGGCAGCCTCATCGAGGTAAGTGTTGATCATGGTCACGTCGCCGCGCATATGCATTTCATGCGACACGCACGCGGGAACCCAAAGCGCTCTTTGAGGCGGGACAACCCAATTCCCCAGATCGGTGAACATCTTCACCGCGCCCATCGAGGCGTATGCAAACTGACCACGACTGTGCGTGTGCCGCGCAAAAACAGTACCCGAAGAATACTTGCTCAGGCTCACCACCGCATCGGGGCTTCCATGCTCGTAGGGATCCAGTGTTTGATTGATCGACATGGCCCGATCTTGACAAAAATAGACCTGCTATAGCAAGCAGGCCAAAATTTTGGACCATAGAATCGCATCTCCAAAAAAACCTGATGCAGAAACGGTTCGCATTGAACTGATTGGAATGCAGCACACCGCCTACGCGGTGTGCCGCTTAATGTGAGGCTAGGGATATGCAGAAAAAACATTTGGTTCTGGCGATACTCGTCACCTTAGTGTGGGGAGTGAACTTTCCAATCACCAAGCTGGGTTTACGCTCGATTGATCCCTTTGTGTTAACCGGAATACGCTTTGCACTCGCCGCCATACCCTTGGTGTTCTTCATAAAGCGCCCCGCCATCAAGTTCAGCTATGTTGTCGCCTACGGCTTCATTTTCGGATTGGGTATGTGGGGCGTGATCAACTATGGCATTCAGGTCGGTGTCAGCCCCGGTATTGCTTCGCTGATCATCCAGCTCAGCGTGTTCTTCACCATGGGTTGGGGGGCGTTATTGTTTAAAGAGAATCTACGTGGGGCTCAGCTTATCGGGGCGCTGCTGGCATTGGTCGGGTTGGCGGGCATCATTTCTACCCAGCAAGGAGAGCACGCAATACTTGGGGTACTGCTGATAGTGTTGAGTGCAGTCGCTTGGAGCGTAGGCAACGTGATTATCAAGAAATCCGGTGTCAAAGAGATCTTTTCATTCATGGTCTGGGCCAGTCTGTTTCCACCCATCCCGCTCTTCTTCATCGCTTGGCTCATGCGGGGCGCCGCGCCCTTTGAGAACCTGCAAAGCAGTCTCGACTTGACGGCTGTACTGTCGATTGTTTTCCAGGTTTACCTGGCCACACACTTTGCCTATTGGGGATGGAATTCGCTGTTAAAGCTTTATCCCGTATCAACAGTGGCACCGCTGTCGTTGCTGATTCCGGTATTCGGCATCGGCAGTTCGATGCTGATTATCGGCGAACACATCTCGACACCGGACTTGATCTCAATTGCGATCATCATTATGGGATTGGCGGTCGGCCTCTATCGTAAGTCCCCCGGCACAATCAATGCAGCCCCCAAAGCCGCCTTCCGCCCTGACTGAACCGGTCGTGCCAGAACTATGCATTTTCGCCAGCGTTTGCAGGGCTGCCGAATCATCCGGCAGGACCGCTAAACGAAAAAGGCCAACGCTCAGCGTTGGCCTTTTTTATTGATCGTCGAAACGTCGTCATTCGCTAGCAGTGGCCACGCTCTCAAGCCGATACCCATACCCGTAAATCGTCAGCAGTTGCCAACCGCGATCGGCCGTCAGGCCCAGCTTGTTGCGCAGGCGATAAATATGAGTGTCCAGCGGGCGGGAGGAGACTACTTCTTCATGGGTCCAAAAGCGCTCATACAAGTATTCACGGGACAAAGGTCGGCCCAGATTGGCGAACAGGCAACGGGCGAGACGGTATTCCCGTTCGGTCAGGCTGATGGGGGTTGAGGCGCGGGTGACGGTGAGTTCGGCGTCGTCGAATTCGAGGTCATTGAAGGTCAGTATTTCGGTGGTTGCCGCGCGTTGCAGCCCATGCCGACGAAGCACCGCGCTGACCCGAGCCATCAGCTCGTTGGGACGAAACGGTTTGCTCACGTAATCGTCGGCCCCGGCGTTCAATGCCTGGACGATATCGCTTTCGGTATCGCGACTGGTGAGCATGATGGCGGCTGGTGGCACGTCCATGTGTTCACGGGTCCAGCGCAACAACGCCATGCCGCTGATATCGGGCAGCTGCCAATCGAGTATCAGCAGATCGAAGGTCTCCCGCCGGAGTTGCCTTAGTAAGTCCTCTCCCCGCTCGAAGCAATGCAGCGTCCACGCCTGCTCTCCCGTGACGGGGATCTGTCGCAGTGTCTGTTCCACCCGGCGGAGTTCGGCGGGTTCGTCATCCAGTATTGCGACACGCATGCCGAGTGTTTCCTTCATCTCGTAAGTGCAAAGTGAAAATTCCTGCGGAAGTTTAGGCTGATTGATTGAATCTGAACAATTGTGGCGAATTGCTGCGATGTTCCCAAGTATCGCTACGCTGATGGCACTTCGCCGATGGCATGTTTTAGTCTTCGACCAATTCTGAACAAATATTGAGAATCGGCTCGCAAGGTCACTTATGCCGGTAAATTCGTTGTCGCTGAGCGGCACAGGGGCATTGGGATGTGCTCCGACGCAGGGAGCGTCAACGCCAACCTGGCAGGACTGTCGATTGCCGGTTTTCGACAGTCTGCAGTTCAGGGGAAAACACATGGAGTGCCTGCTCGGTTTTGACACAGGGATGTGTCTTCTCAATATCCTTTGCTCCTATGGCTATCTGCCAGAGCGTCCGGTCAGGTATCGTGCGTCAAGCGCGTGCATTTCCCGGCATGATTTCTACAAGAGCATAAAAAGCAGTCCATGAACCCCATGACCTTATTGCTTCCACGCCGTTCGGGTGTCTGTTTTTTACTGGTTGCCGGCCTGATGGGATTGCTCACCCAAAGTGCATTAGCAGCTGGCGCCTCGGCAAAACGTCTGCCGTATATCGATGAAAACCAACAATGCCGTGGTCAACCGCTGCCGGCGACTGTCGAGCATCTGACCGGCGAAGCCTGGAAGCTGGACGCCAAAGGCAAGCAGACGCCATTGCAGGAAGGCATGTCGATCGACGAAAAGGAAGGCGTCAAAACCTCGCCCTCGGCGTTTGTCAGCCTGTCCCTGGGTGATGGCTCGCGGGTGGTGTTGCCCTCCAGTTCCCATATCACCCTGCACCTCAATGAAGAACATTCGATCCCTCAGGTCATTCTTGAGCAGGGGCAGGTTGAGTCGTATGTGATCAAACGTGCCAGCGACCATGATCGCTTTCAGATCGTCACGCCGGTCGGTGTACTGGGCGTACGGGGCACGCACTTTCGGGTGCGCAACGATGACGGTGGCGAGGCGCTGCTGGAAGTGTTGAACGGGCAAGTGGCGGTCGATCGTGACGAGCAAACGTCGGGCACCCGCCCTGCCCGCTCGGCTGCCAAACGGACTCAGAGCTCTGAAGCTGACGAGGTCCAGGTTATGGCCCGCCAAGGTTTGCGTATTCAGAAACAAGGCACGTTGACGCCAATCGACTTGTTACCTGCCCCACGTTTGTTGGGGCAAGCCGGTCAGACGGGTAATGTGCCTGTCTGGCAATTGATCATGAAACCCATCGAAGGGGCCACGCGTTATCGGGCGCAAGTGGCCACCGACGCAGCCTTTCTGGACATCAAGCAAGAGCAGTTTTCCAGCACGCCAGAGGTCAAATTCAGCGGGCTGAAAGCGTTTTTCTACCATGTTCGCCTGTCGGCCTATGATGCTCAGGGGTTAGAGGGAGAGACCGGGGTGTATGACATTCTCTATTACCCCAGGACTACCCGTGTCCAATAGCGCCCTGGCCGACGACCGATGAAGAGACGGCCAAGGAAGGATGAACGCGAGCCGACCCAGGCTCAGCGGTTGATTCAGCGGATGGTCCGCGAGTGGCTGTGGGTCTGTCTGATCCTGTTGCCGCTGACTGCGATGCTGTCCATGACTCAGGGTCTGGCCCTGAGCAATCTGCTGTATGACAACCTGCGCCGGCTGAGCCCTCTGCCAGTGGACCCGCGAATACTCATCGTCACGATCGATGACTACAGCTTGCAGCAGCTTGGCCAATGGCCGTGGTCGCGGGCCATGCACGCGCAACTGCTTGATCGGCTCAGCGCCGCGAAGGTTAAAGGCGTTCTGTTCGACGTTATCTTCAGCGAGCCCGATAGCCAACACGAGAACGATCAGCTTTTGGCCCAGGCGGCCTGTCGAGCCGGGAATGTTTTCGTGCCGCTGCTGCGCGAAGGCGTCGCGCGTTATGGGCAGCCCTTGGGGGAAATTGAACCGGTGGATCCGCTGAACCATTGTGCCAAAGGCGTCGGGCACATCAATGCCGAAGCGGACGCTGATGGGATCGTGCGCAGCGTGTATTTAAGCGAAGGACCGTCGCAAAAAACACGCCCGCAACTGGCTTGGCTGCTGTACGAAGAAACCCTTGCCGACAAGGGAAATGCATCGATGCCAGGTACCCCGGCCCTGCCATCGGCGCAAGGTTGGCAGCGAGCCCACGAAATACGGATTCCTTTCATCCATTCCGACGCGGGCTTTCCCACTGTGCCCTACGTCAGCGTATTGCGCGGCGAAGTCCCGCCCGAGTTGCTGCGCGATCGCTTGATCCTGATCGGCTCGACCGCTCCTGGCCTGGGCGACCGCTACGTGACACCGCAATCGGCCAGCATCGGCACCACACCGGGCATCGAGATCCAGGCGAATATCCTCAACGGGCTGCTGCAACAGCGCAACATCGTGGTTCTCGATCAGCGCTTGGCGGCATTGTTATCGGTGATGATTGTCGGTGAGTTGCTGGGCCTGCTGTTGGTACGTCCGCGTCGCGCCCTATGGCTGACTCTGGGCGCAATGACGGCCGCTCTACTGGGTTCGGGTGTACTGATGCGGCTTGGCTGGTGGTGGTCACCGGCCGCGAGCCTGCTGGGTATGTTGCTGGGCTACCTGATCTGGAATTGGCGAAGGCTGAACGCGGTGCTCGCCTATTTCGGCTGGGAACTGGCGCGCCTGGACAGCGAGCCAAAAGTTTTTCCCGAACGTCGTCGTACCCAAGCCCCGGCCGGTGATGTGCTGCAAGGGCAAATCGTCGCGCTGGAGCAGGCCATGAGCCGGACCCGCGACACCCGACGTTTCATTGCCGATGGGCTTGAATACCTGCCGGTGGCGACGCTGATCAGCGATCCGCAAGGGCGCATTCTACTGGCCAACCGCAAGGCTCGAGAGGTGTTTTGTCGTGGCCTGGTGGGCGAGGACATGCTCGAGCAACTGAACGATCTGGGTTACCCGGTGCCGTCCAATGGAATGCCATCTGCGTTGTCGACTCTGGAGCCGCTGGAGTTTCGTGACACCCAGGCACGCAGCCTGCGTCTGGACCTGGCACCGCTGTTACCAGCCGAGGGCGACTCCGTGATTGGCTGGCTACTGAGCCTCACCGACTTGAGCGTCGAGCGGGACGCCGAAGAACAGCGAGCCGTGTTGCTGCGCTTTTTGTCTCATGACCTCAGAGCTCCCCACTCTGCGATTCTGGCCTTGCTCGACGTTCAGCGGCATCAGGTGTCCGGCGACACTCAAGTGTTCAGCCAGATCGAGTTACAAGTGCGCAAGGCGCTGAAACTGACCGAGGCTTTTGTGCAGTTGGCAAAAGCCGAGTCCGAGGCCTATCAGTTTCAGCCGAGTATGTTCGCGATGTTGTTACTCGATACCTTCGACCAGGCCTCGAGCATCGCTCATCTGAAGAACATTCAGTTGCTGCATGACCTCGACGAAGACGCTGAAGTGTTGGTCCTGGCCGATCAATCGCTACTGACACGGGCACTGTTCAACCTGCTGGAAAACGCCATCAAGTACAGTCCGGCGGGGTCGCGGATCTCAGTGCGAGTGAGTTGTGCCGAGGGCTGGCTGCTGTGCGAAATCGCCGATCAAGGCCGAGGAATTGCTGTCGATGAACTTCCCGAGTTGTTCAGTCAGTATCGGCGTTTTACCTCGGCTCACGGCAGCGATGGCCTGGGGCTGGGTTTGTCCATGGTCAAGGCGGTGGTGGATCGTCATGGCGGGAGGATTTCCTGTCATAGCGTGGTGGGGCAAGGCACGACGTTCAGTGTCCAGTTACCGCTATTGAGTGAGTGAGCCAGACGCTTTCGACGGGCATAAAAAAACCGGCTATATCAGCCGGTTTTTTTTAGTCCGAAATAAACTTATGCACCTTTTTCGACGTTTTATTTGCTTAAGAAATATGTATGTAAATCATAGGTTTAAAAACTAAAAACGACGCTTTTCAACAAAACGGTACACAGGTTATCCACAGAATCTCAGACAGTCACTTGATCAGTAGCGTTGGGTGCCGCCGGGGTTGCTGGCAGCGAACCCATCTCGCGCTGCATCTGTTCGTTCCAGGCCTGAACCCGATCATTCAGATCGGCAATGGCTCGCGGCCCACTACCCTCGGCGTACATCGGCGCGCCAATGATGACGCTGATCACACCCTGCTTCTTTGCCCAACCGGTTTTTGGCCAGAACTTGCCGGCATTGTGCGCAATCGGCAGTACCGGTAATGACGCATTGACGGCCAACGCGGTGCCACCGCGGGAGAACTTGCCGATGGTGCCGTAAGGAACGCGAGTCCCTTCAGGGAAGATCAGGACCCAGACATTGTCCTTGAGCAGTTCATCGCCCTTCTTCGCCACATGCTTGAGCGCAGCTTTCGGGTTGCCACGGTCGATGGCGATCGGCCGCAGCATCGCCATGGCCCAGCCGAAGAACGGAACGTAGAGCAGTTCGCGCTTGAGCACCTGGCTCAGCGGCTCGAAGTAGGCCGAGAGAAAGAATGTCTCCCAAGTGCTCTGGTGGTTCGACTGAATCACGCAGGGCTGGTCAGGAACGTTCTCGGCACCTTTCACTTCGTAACGGATACCCAGAAAGACTTTGCTCAGCCATAAAGCGCAGCGGCACCAGTACACGTTGATAAAGCGATAGCGCGCCTTGAATGGCAGAAACGGCGCGATAAAAAAGCTCAGGGTGCACCAGAGCAAAGAGCTGGTGCCCAGCAGCAGGTAAAAGAGAAAAGTTCTGATGGCCTGCAGTATCGACATGGCGACATTTACCGTTGCGGGCATTGCCCGCCTATTCAAGCGCACTCCCGATCAGTCCTTGGCCAGGATGTCAGAAGAGCCTTAGTTGTGGATAAGTTCCGCGGCAATCGCCGCCAGATCGTCAAAAATCAAGGTGCCCGCCGGTAGGGTCAAGCCCTGCGTCTTTTCGCCTTTCCCGGTCTTTACCAAAACTGGCTGAGAGTCGACGGCTCTGGCGGCTTCCAGGTCACCGAGAGTATCGCCGACGAACCATAGATTCGTCAGCGAAACGTTGTAATGCGCGGCGATGGTTTTCAACATCCCGGGTCTTGGCTTGCGGCAATCGCAGCCATCGTCTGGCCCATGCGGGCAATAGACGATCAGCCCGACTTCGCCGCCCTGTTCCGTCACCAGCTCGCGCAAGCGAGCGTGCATGGCATCCAGGGTGGCGATGTCGTAATAACCGCGAGCGATGCCCGACTGGTTGGTAGCGACCGCCACCGTCCAGCCGGCCTTGCTCAACTGCGCGATCGCTTCGATCGAACCGGGGAGCGGAATCCACTCCTCCACCGACTTGATGTACGCATCGGAGTCGTAATTGATCACTCCGTCCCGATCGAGAATCAGCAGTTTCAACAGCAAACCCCTTAGCCCAGCAGCGAAATGTCGGCGACGCCGAGGAACAAACCACGCAGACGCGCCAGCAGTGCGTAGCGGTTGGCTCGCACCTTGGCATCTTCGGCATTGACCATCACCGCTTCGAAGAACGCATCCACCGGCTCGCGCAAGGCGGCCAGACGCGCCAACGATTCGCTGTACTGACGAGCAGCGGCCATTGGCTGAACAGCCTGGTCAGCCTGCTGGATCGCCGAATACAGGGAGAACTCGTTGGCGTTGTCGAAGTACTTGGCTTCAACGACCGAAGGAACAGAGCCTTCGACCTTGCTCAGCAAGTTCGAAACACGCTTGTTCACGGCGGCCAGAGCAGCAGCTTCCGGCAATTTGCGGAACGCTTCTACGGCTTGTACACGCTGATCGAAGTCCAGCGCCGAACCCGGCTTCAGGGCACGAACCGACAGGTAAGTCCCGACATCAACGCCTTCGTCTTCATAACGGGCACGCAGACGATCGAAGATGAATTCCAGCACCGAGTCATTCAGGCCGGCAGCCTTGACCTTGGTACCGAACGCATTCACGGCAAACGCCACGGCGTCGTTCAGGTCGAGGTCGAGCTTCTTGTCGATCAGGATGCGCAATACACCCAGCGCAGCACGGCGCAGGGCATACGGGTCTTTGCTCCCGGTTGGCAGCATGCCGATACCGAAAATACCCACCAGTGTGTCGAGCTTGTCGGCGATGGCCACAGCCGCACCGGTCAGCGTGGTCGGCAGTTCAGCGCCGGCACCGCGCGGCATGTACTGCTCGTTCAGCGCCAGTGCGACTTCTTCCGGCTCGCCGTCGTTGAGGGCGTAGTAGTAACCGGCGACACCTTGCATCTCCGGGAACTCGCCGACCATTTCGGTCGCCAGGTCGCACTTGGACAGCAGGCCGGCACGGGAAGCCCATGCGGCGTTACCGCCAATGCGTTGAGCGATGAACGCAGCAAGTTTGGAAACGCGTTCGGCCTTGTCGTAGACGCTGCCGAGTTTTTCCTGGAACACCACGTTCTGCAGACGCAGATTGAAGTCTTCGAGTTTTTGCTTCTTGTCTTGCTTGAAGAAGAACTCGGCGTCGGTCAGGCGTGGGCGAACCACTTTCTCGTTACCGGCGATGATCTGCTGCGGATCCTTGCTTTCGATGTTGGCCACGGTAATGAAACGAGGCAGCAACTTGCCGTCGGCATCCAGCAGGCAGAAATACTTCTGGTTGTCCTGCATGGTGGTGATCAGCGCTTCTTGCGGCACGTCGAGGAAGCGTTCTTCGAACGAGCACACCAGCGGCACCGGCCATTCAACCAGCGCGGTCACCTCATCGAGCAGGCTCGGCGGCACGATGGCCGTCCCTTCCTGCAGCGTCGCCAGTTCTTCGGTGCGCTTGCTGATCAGCTCGCGACGCTCGTTGGCATCGGCCAGCACATAGGCAGCACGCAGATCGCTCAGGTAGTTGGCCGGCGAGGTGATGCGCACGCTTTCAGGATGGTGGAAACGATGACCACGGGAATCGCGGCCGGACTTTTGCGCGAGGATGGTGCAGTCGATGACGTGGTCACCGAGCAGCATCACCAACCATTGAGTCGGGCGAACGAATTCTTCCTTGCGAGCACCCCAGCGCATGCGCTTGGGAATAGGCAGGTCGTTCAGGGAATCTTCGACGATAGTCGGCATCAGGCTCGCGGTCGGCTTGCCGGCGATGCTTTGGCTGTAGCGCAGTTTCGGACCGCTCTGATCGATTTCGCTCAGGTCGACGCCGCACTTCTTGGCGAAGCCCAGGGCTGCTTGAGTCGGGTTGCCTTCGGCATCGAACGCGGCCTGACGCGGCGGGCCGTCGAGGTTGATGCTGCGATCCGGCTGCTGGGTCGCCAGCGCGGTGATCAGCACGGCCAGACGACGTGGCGCAGCGTAGACGGTTTTGGTTTCGTAGTTCAGGCCGGCAGCTTGCAGGCCTTTGTCGATACCGGCCAGAAACGCATCGGCCAGGGTGTTCAGGGCTTTGGGTGGCAGTTCTTCGGTGCCCAATTCAACCAGAAAATCTTGAGCACTCATTGTGCAGCCTCCAGCTTGGCCAGTACTTCATCACGCAGGTCCGGGGTCGCCATCGGGAAGCCCAGCTTGGCGCGAGCCAGCAGATAGGCTTGCGCAACGGAACGCGCCAGGGTGCGTACACGCAGAATGTATTGCTGACGCGCGGTCACCGAGATCGCCCGGCGCGCATCCAGCAGGTTGAAGGTGTGGGACGCCTTCAACACCATTTCGTAGCTCGGCAACGGCAATGGCTGATCGAGTTCGATCAGGCGCTTGGCTTCGCTTTCATAGAAGTCGAACAACTCGAACAGCTTCTCGACGTTGGCGTGTTCGAAGTTGTAGGTCGACTGCTCCACTTCGTTCTGGTGGAACACGTCGCCGTAGGTCACTTTGCCGAACGGACCGTCAGCCCAGACCAGGTCGTAGACCGAGTCCACGCCTTGCAGGTACATGGCCAGACGCTCCAGACCGTAAGTGATCTCGCCGGTCACCGGGTAGCATTCGATGCCGCCCGCTTGCTGGAAGTAAGTGAACTGCGTCACTTCCATGCCGTTGAGCCAGACTTCCCAGCCCAGACCCCAGGCGCCCAGCGTTGGCGACTCCCAGTTGTCTTCGACGAAACGGATGTCGTGCACCAGCGGGTCGAGGCCCACGTGCTTGAGGGAGCCCAGGTACAGTTCCTGGAAGTTGTCCGGGTTCGGCTTCAGGACTACCTGGAACTGGTAGTAGTGCTGCAGACGGTTCGGGTTTTCGCCGTAGCGGCCGTCAGTCGGGCGACGACTGGGCTGCACATAAGCGGCGTTCCAGGTTTCCGGGCCAATGGCGCGCAGGAACGTGGCAGTGTGGAAAGTGCCGGCGCCTACTTCCATATCGTAGGGCTGAAGTACCACACAACCTTGCTCGGCCCAGTATTGCTGGAGGGCGAGGATCAAGTCTTGGAAGGTACGCACGGCTGGCGTAGGCTGGCTCACGAAATTCACCTGTTTCTTGGGCTGCGATTTAAAGAGCGGGAGTATACCCGATTCGGTCCTGCGCACGCCCCCTGGAGCCTTATGCCACGCTGCTTTTGGTGTACCGAAGATCCGCTGTACATGGCTTATCACGATCAGGAGTGGGGCACGCCGCTACGCGATGCGCAGGGTTTGTTCGAGTTGCTTTTGCTCGAAGGGTTCCAGGCAGGGCTTTCCTGGATCACCGTGTTGCGCAAACGAGAGCGTTATCGCGAGGTGCTGTTTGGCTTCGATGTACAGCGCGTGGCACAGATGAGCGATGCGGAAATCGATGAATTGATGCTCGATCCGGGGATCATCCGCAATCGCCTCAAACTCAATGCGGCCCGGCGCAATGCCCAAGCCTGGCTGGCGCTGGAGGACCCGGTGGCGTTTCTCTGGTCGTACGTCGGCGGAACGCCTGTGATCAATCATTTCAAGGATCGCAGTGAAGTACCGGCCGTGACACCGGTCGCCGTCGAGATGAGCAAAGGCCTGAAAAAAGCCGGATTCACGTTCGTCGGCCCGACCATTTGTTACGCGTTGATGCAGGCTTCGGGCATGGTCATGGACCACACTCGGGATTGCGATCGCTACGCCACCTTGGCGAACGGCGGTTAGAATAGCCGCCTCGCGCACAGCACAAGATCAGGAGTGACCTGTGGATAAGTTGAAAGGCGCCTTGCTGGTAGGCGCTCTGCGTCTGTTTGCCCTGCTTCCTTGGCGGGCAGTGCAGGCGGTGGGTTCGGCGATTGGCTGGATCATGTGGAAAACCCCCAACCGTTCCCGCGACGTGGTACGGATCAACCTCGCCAAGTGCTTTCCGCAGATGGACCCGGCCGAACGCGAGCGTCTGGTGGGCCAGAGTCTGAAAGACATTGGCAAGTCCCTGACCGAGAGCGCTTGCGCGTGGATCTGGCCGGCTCAGCGTTCCATTGATCTGGTGCGTGAAGTCGAAGGTCTCGACGTGCTCAAGGACGCCCTCGCCTCCGGCAAAGGCGTGGTCGGCATCACCAGCCACTTGGGCAACTGGGAAGTGTTGAACCACTTCTATTGCAACCAGTGCAAACCGATCATTTTCTACCGTCCACCCAAGCTCAAGGCGGTGGATGACTTGCTGCGCAAGCAGCGGGTGCAATTGGGTAACCGGGTGGCCGCTTCCACCAAGGAAGGCATCCTCAGCGTGATCAAGGAAGTGCGCAAAGGTGGTGCAGTGGGTATTCCGGCAGACCCGGAACCGGCCGAATCCGCCGGGATCTTCGTGCCGTTCTTTGCCACTCAAGCCCTGACCAGTAAATTCGTCCCGAACATGCTGGCCGGCGGCAAAGCGGTCGGTGTGTTCCTGCATGCCCTGCGGTTGCCGGACGGTTCAGGTTACAAAGTGATCCTCGAAGCAGCGCCAGAGGCCATGTACAGCACCGATACCGAAACCTCCTGCGCGGCGATGAGCCAGGTGGTCGAGCGCTATGTTCGGGCTTATCCGAGCCAGTACATGTGGAGCATGAAGCGCTTCAAGAAGCGTCCGCCGGGCGAAGAACGCTGGTACTGATGCTGCTGTGGATAACCCCCGGTAAAATCAAAAGATCGCTGGCTTCGCCAGCTCCTACAAAGGCTTGGCGGTTACCTTGTAGGAGCCTGCGATCTTTTGATCTTGATCAGTGCGCCTGACGCTCAAGCTTTTTCAGAAACACCGTCATCTCCTTCTCGGCCTGCTTGTCGCCATGGTTGCGGGCGGCTTCCAGGCCCTGTTCCCAGGCCTGACGCGCCGCCGCGTAATCCGCCAGCGCCAGATGGGCCTTGCCCAATAGCTTCCAGGCCGCCGAATACTTCGGATCGAACTCGACGCAGCGCTGGAAATGCTCTGCGGCTTTGGCGTTTTCACCAAGATCCAGATAACCCTTGCCCAGGCCGAAGCGCAGCAGCGAGTTATCCACACCCTTGGCGAGCATTTTTTCCAGGGATTCGATCATGGTGGATTCCTTATTGAGGTTCTTCAGGGATGCCTGTTTGTTCTTGAGATTGCTTTCGCGGGCAAGCCCGCTCCCACAGGAATCTCGGTCGTACACAAGATATGTGTTCACTGCAAAACACTGTGGGAGCGGGCTTGCCCGCGAAGAGGCCCGTCCAGCCACTGCAAATGCCGGATCAGAAGAAGCTCAACCCCACATGGAACAGCTTTTCCACATCCCGAATGTGCTTTTTATCCACAAGGAACAGAATCACATGGTCGCCGGCTTCGATCACTGTGTTGTCGTGGGCGATGATCACTTCTTCATCGCGGATGATCGCGCCGATGGTAGTCCCCGGCGGCAGGCCGATGTTTTCGATGGCCTTGCCGATCACCTTGCTCGACTTCGCATCACCGTGGGCGATGGCCTCGATGGCTTCCGCCGCACCTCGACGCAATGAGTGCACGCTGACGATATCACCGCGTCGCACGTGGGCCAGCAAGGTGCCGATGGTCGCCAATTGCGGGCTGATGGCGATGTCGATGTCGCCGCCCTGGATCAGGTCGACGTAGGCCGGGTTGTTGATGATCGTCATCACCTTCTTCGCGCCCAGACGCTTGGCGAGCAGCGACGACATGATGTTGGCTTCGTCGTCGTTGGTCAGCGCCAGGAAGATGTCGGCGTCGGCGATGTTCTCTTCCATCAGCAAGTCGCGGTCGGAGGCACTGCCCTGCAACACCACGGTGCTGTCGAGGGTGTCCGAGAGATGGCGGCAGCGGGCCGGGTTCATCTCGATGATCTTCACCTGATAGCGGCTTTCGATGGCCTCGGCCAAACGCTCACCAATCTGCCCTCCGCCAGCGATGACGATGCGTTTGTAGCTCTCGTCGAGGCGGCGCATTTCACTCATCACCGCGCGAATATTCGCTTTGGCGGCGATGAAAAACACTTCGTCGTCGGCCTCGATCACGGTATCGCCCTGGGGCAGGATCGGCCGGTCACGACGGAAAATCGCCGCAACGCGGGTTTCGACGTTCGGCATGTGTTCGCGCAGCTGCCGCAGTTGCTGACCCACCAGCGGACCGCCGTAATAGGCTTTCACAGCCACCAGCTGTGCTTTGCCTTCGGCGAAGTCGATTACCTGCAACGCACCCGGATGCTGGATCAGGCGCTTGATGTAGTTGGTAACGACTTGCTCCGGACTGATCAGCACGTCGACCGGAATCGCTTCGTTATCGAACAGTTCGGCGCGGGTCAGGTACGCGGCTTCGCGGACCCGGGCGATCTTGGTTGGCGTGTGGAACAAGGTGTGAGCGACCTGACAGGCCACCATGTTGGTTTCGTCACTGTTGGTCACTGCAACCAACATGTCGGCGTCGTCGGCACCGGCCTGACGCAGTACCGTTGGCAGCGAACCGCGACCCTGTACGGTGCGGATGTCCAGCCGATCGCCGAGGTCGCGCAGGCGTTCGCCATCGGTGTCGACCACGGTGATGTCGTTGGCTTCGCTGGCCAGGTGTTCTGCCAGCGAACCGCCGACCTGCCCTGCGCCGAGGATGATGATTTTCATCCAGTCACTCCTTTAAAACCGGTTAACCGCGCGCGGCGGCAATCTTGATCAGCTTGGCGTAGTAGAACCCGTCATGGCCACCTTCCTGGGCCAGCAATTGGCGGCCATGGGGCTGCTTGATGCCGGCCGCTGTGGCGAGGTCCAGTTCACGGGCACCCGGCGTGCGAGCGAGGAACGCTTCGATGACTTCGGTGTTTTCGGTCGGCAGCGTGGAGCAGGTGGCGTAAAGCAGAATGCCGCCCACCTCCAGCGTTATCCACATGGCGTCGAGCAGCTCGCCCTGAAGCACCGCCAGCGCGGCGATGTCATCGGGTTGGCGGGTCAGTTTGATGTCCGGGTGACGACGAATCACGCCGGTGGCCGAGCACGGCGCGTCCAGCAAAATGCGCTGGAACGGTTTGCCGTCCCACCAGGTCGCGGTGTCGCGGCCGTCGGCGGCGATCAGTTCGGCGCTCAGGCCCAGGCGTGCAAGGTTTTCCCGTACTCGCACCAGACGTTTGGCTTCCAGATCCACAGCCACCACGCCGGCCAGTTTGGGCTCGGCCTCAAGGATGTGGCAGGTTTTGCCGCCCGGTGCGCAGCAGGCGTCCAGCACCCGTTGGCCTGGCGCGAGGTCCAGCAGATCAGCGGCCAGTTGCGCGGCTTCGTCCTGCACGCTGATCCAGCCTTCGGCGAAACCCGGGAGGCTGCGCACATCGGCCGCCGCGTCGAGGATGATGCCGTCCTGACTGTAAACACACGGCGTGGCCGCGATGCCGGCGTCACTCAGCAACCCGAGATAAGCATCGCGGGTGTGATGGCGACGGTTGACCCGCAAAATCATCGGCGGGTGAGCGTTGTTCGCTGCGCAAATGGCTTCCCACTGCTCAGGCCAGAAGGCTTTGAGGGATTTTTGCAGCCAGCGCGGGTGAGCGGTGCGCACCACCGGGTCGTGCTCCAGCTCGGCCAGCAGCGCTTCGCTTTCACGTTGGGCGCGGCGCAGCACGGCATTGAGCAGGGCTTTGGCCCACGGCTTTTTCAGTTTGTCGGCGCAACCGACGGTTTCGCCGATGGCCGCGTGGGCCGGAACCCGGGTGTAGAGCAGTTGGTAGAGGCCGACCAACAACAGCGCCTCGACATCGGCATCGGCTGCTTTGAACGGCTTTTGCAGCAACTTGGCCGCCAACGCCGACAAACGTGGCTGCCAGCGAGCCGTGCCGAACGCCAGGTCCTGGGTGAAGCCGCGATCACGGTCTTCGACCTTGTCCATTTGCGTCGGCAGAGAACTGTTGAGTGAGGCTTTTCCGTTAAGAACAGCAGCAAGTGCCTTGGCGGCAGCCAGACGTGGATTCATTGAGCGTCCGCCGCTTGACCGAGAACGGTGCCGACGGCGAATTTCTCACGACGGCTGTTGAACAAGTCGCTGAAGTTCAGCGCCTTGCCGCCGGGCAATTGCAGACGGGTCAGGCACAGCGCCTGTTCACCGCAGGCGACGACCAAGCCGTCCTTGCTGGCACTGAGGATTTCACCCGGCGCGCCCTGCCCTTGGGCCAGGCTCGCAGCCAGCACTTTCAGCGCTTCACCGTTCAGCGTGCTGTGGGTGATCGGCCATGGGTTGAAGGCGCGAACCAGGCGCTCCAGCTCAATTGCCGGGCGGCTCCAGTCGATGCGCGCTTCGTCTTTGTTCAATTTGTGTGCGTAGGTGGCGAGGCTGTCGTCCTGCACTTCGCCTTCCAGAGTGCCTGCGGCCAGGCCGGCAATCGCCTGAACCACGGCCGGTGGGCCCATCTCTGCGAGGCGATCATGGAGGCTTCCGCCGGTGTCTTCTTCGCTGATCGGCGTGGTGACCTTGAGCAGCATCGGCCCGGTGTCGAGGCCCAGTTCCATGCGCATCACGGTCACGCCACTTTCGCTGTCGCCCGCCTCAACGGCGCGCTGGATCGGTGCTGCACCGCGCCAGCGTGGCAGCAAGGAAGCGTGGCTGTTGATGCAGCCCAGACGCGGAATATCCAGCACCACTTGCGGCAGGATCAGCCCGTAAGCGACCACCACCAGCAAATCCGGTTTCAGTGCGGCGAGTTCAGCCTGAGCGTCTTCGTTGCGCAGGGTCGGCGGTTGCAACACCTGGATGTTGTTTTCCAACGCCAACTGCTTGACCGGGCTCGGCATCAGCTTCTGCCCACGGCCCGCCGGACGGTCCGGTTGGGTGTAGACCGCAACGATCTCGTAAGGACTGTCGAGCAGGGCCTTGAGGTGTTCGGCGGCGAATTCCGGGGTACCGGCAAAGACAATGCGCAGTGGCTCAGTCATGAAAGCTCTCAATTACAAAGCGTCTTGAAAAGAAAAAGGCTTGCCGCAGCAAGCCTTTGAAAGAAGGGCATCAAGCGTTCTGGCGATGGAGCTTTTCCAGTTTCTTCTTGATCCGGTCGCGTTTGAGCGTAGACAGGTAATCAACGAACAATTTGCCGTTGAGGTGGTCGCATTCATGCTGGATGCATACCGCGAGCAGGCCTTCGGCAATCAGTTCGTACGGTTGGCCGTCGCGGTTCAGGGCCTTGATCTTGACCTTTTGCGGGCGGTCGACGTTTTCGTAGAAACCCGGCACCGAGAGGCAGCCTTCCTGGTACTGGTCCACCTCGTCGGTCAGGACTTCGAACTCGGGGTTGATGAACACCCGCGGTTCGCTGCGGTCTTCGGAGAGGTCCATCACGACGATACGTTTATGCACGTTGACCTGGGTCGCGGCGAGGCCGATGCCTGGCGCTTCATACATTGTTTCAAACATGTCATCGACCAACTGACGCACTTCGTCGTCCACTACAGCCACTGGTTTGGCGATAGTACGCAGGCGCGAGTCGGGGAATTCGAGGATGTCTAAAATGGCCATAAGCTCAATTGCTGCACGTGTGAGGTAAAGTCGGGTCGATGGCCTGGCGAGTCCGAGGATGCAGGCTACCGTTGTGAACGTAGCTTCCGGCTTTTCAATAATGAGCAGGAAGCGAGCCACGAGGGCTCTGGCGTTTCACGCGAACGTACATAATAAAGGGATTCACCGCATGAGGAAATCACTACTCGCCTTGCTCCTTCTGGCCTCGGCCGGTTTTGCGCATGGGCAAGTGCAACTCAGGGAAGGTTTTCCACAGCAATACACCGTGGTGGCAGGGGACACACTCTGGGACATTTCCGCCAAATACCTGCGTGAACCGTGGGAATGGCCGCAGCTTTGGCAGGCCAATCCACAAATCGAAAACCCCAATCTCATCTATCCGGGCGATACGCTGTCGCTGGTTTACGTCAACGGTCAGCCACGCCTGACCCTCAATCGGGGCGCTTCCCGGGGCACTATCAAGCTTTCGCCACGAATCCGCAGCTCGCCGGTGGCCGATGCCATTCCGAGCATTCCGCTGAAATCGATCAACAGCTTTCTGCTGAGCAATCGCATCGTCGACAAGGCAGAGGATTTCGACAAGGCGCCCTACATCGTCGCCGGCGATGCCGAACGGGTGCTCAGCGGCACCGGTGATCGAATATTCGCGCGTGGCCATTTCGACCCGACACAACCGGTGTACGGCATCTTCCGTCAGGGCAAGGTCTACACCGATCCGCAGAGCAAGGAGTTTCTGGGGATCAACGCCGACGACATCGGTGGCGGCGAGATCATTGCCACTGAAGGCGACGTCGCCACCCTGGCCCTGCAACGCACCACTCAGGAAGTACGACTCGGCGACCGGCTGTTCGGCGGTGAAGAGCGCTCGATCAATTCGACCTTCATGCCCAGTGCGCCAACTGCCGAAATCGACGGCTTGATTATCGATGTCCCGCGTGGGGTCACCCAGATCGGCGCGCTGGATGTCGTCACGTTGAACAAGGGGCAGCGCGATGGCCTGGCCGAAGGCAATGTGCTGGCGGTGATGAAAACCGGTGAAACCGTGCGTGACCGAATCACCGGCCAGCCATTGAAAATTCCCGACGAGCGGGCCGGTTTGCTGATGGTCTTCCGCACTTACGACAAGCTCAGCTACGGGCTTGTCCTTAACGCATCGCGCTCTTTGGCGGTGATGGACAAGGTGCGAAATCCTTAAGCCTGCTCACAAGTTACCAACAGAGTTATCCACAGCTTATTCCCGATTCGATGGGACTCTATAACGATCAAGGATGATCCATGTCGCTGTCTGCCTGTACGTCCGTTTCCCCTGCGGAACTGGAAGCCCGTTTACGCCTGCACCGTTTGCCGGAACTCGGCCCTGCACGTTTCAAGAAATTGCTTGAGGCCTTCGGCTCTGCCTCCAAAGCCATCAGCGCACCGGCCAACGCCTGGCGTGCGTTGGGCCTGCCACTCGCTTGTGCGGAGGGTCGGCGCTCCAGTGAAATTCGTGACGGCGCCAGTCACGCATTGGCCTGGTTAGAGCGCCCGGGCCAGCATTTACTGATGTGGGACCAACCGGACTACCCCGCATTGCTGGCGCAAATCAGTGATGCGCCGCCGCTGTTATTCGTCGCGGGCGATCCGGGAATTCTGGAAAAACCACAGCTGGCGATGGTCGGCAGCCGTCGTGCTTCGCGACCGGGAATGGACACTGCCACCGCGTTTTCCCGCAGTCTGGCCGGCGCCGGTTTTGTCATCACCAGCGGTCTGGCCCTGGGCATTGATGCCGCCGCGCATCAGGCGGCTCTGGACGTTGGCGGGCAAACGGTCGGCGTACTTGGCACGGGGCTGGAAAATTTTTATCCACAGCGCAATCGAAGGCTGGCGGACGCCATGATCGCTTCGGGAAGCGCGGTACTTTCGGAGTTCCCGCTGGACGCCGGCCCTTCCCACAGCAATTTCCCCCGGCGCAATCGAATCATCAGCGGTTTGTCCCTCGGCGTGCTCGTGGTCGAGGCGAGTGTTGCCAGTGGTTCGTTGATCACCGCGAGGCTGGCGGCGGAACAGGGGCGTGAGGTGTATGCGATTCCAGGGTCGATCCATCACCCTGGTGCAAAGGGTTGCCATCAGCTGATCCGCGACGGTGCGGTGCTGGTGGAAACCATCGAGCACATCCTCGAAGCCTTGCGCGGCTGGCAACGGCTGCCGTTATCCACAGAAACGCCGCAGAGGACAGAGACTCATCCGCTGCTCATATTGCTCCACGCGGCGCCCCATACCAGCGAAGCCCTGGCGATCACCAGCGGCTGGGCGCTGTCGAAAGTATTGGCAGCGCTGACGGAGCTGGAAATGGACGGCCGTGCGGTCTGTGAAAGCGGCCGCTGGCTTGCGCGGGGACGCTAGGTTTTACAGGGAAGATCGGTAAACTGCGCAGAGCCTTATTCCGGAGAGTCTTACATGGTCAACAGTTGGCGTGTGCAACAAGCCGCACGAGAAATTCGCGCTGGGGCGGTCATTGCCTATCCAACCGAAGCTGTCTGGGGCTTGGGTTGCGACCCGTGGGACGAAGAGGCGGTGGATCGTCTGTTGCTGATCAAGGGACGGTCTGTGGATAAAGGCCTGATTCTGGTGGCCGACAATATTCGCCAGTTTGACTTCCTCTTCGAAGACTTCCCTGAACTGTGGATGGACCGCATGGCCAGCACCTGGCCGGGCCCCAACACCTGGCTGGTGCCGCATCAAAATATGTTGCCCCAGTGGATTACCGGTGTGCATGAAACGGTGGCGTTGCGGGTTAGCGATCACCCACTGGTGCGGGATTTGTGTGCGTTGGTCGGGCCGTTGGTTTCAACCTCGGCCAACCCTCAGGGGCGGCCGGCGGCGCGGACGCGGCTTCGCGTGGAGCAGTATTTCCGCGGGCAGGTTGATTGGGTGCTGGGTGGCAATCTGGGTGGGCGGAAGAATCCGAGCGTGATTCGCGATCTGGCCACCGGCCACGTTGTGCGCCCGGATTAATGTGGCGAGGGGGCTTGCCCCCGTTCGGGTGCGAAGCGCCCGCCAATGAGCGATGCGTTCTAACTGACAGACCGCATCTTCAGGTTGGGGACTGCTGCGCAGTCCAACGGGGGCAAGCCCCCTCGCCACAGTCTGGTGTCAAGGCAACAAAACAGTCGAGCCCGTTGTGCGCCGCGCCGACAATTCGGTCTGTGCTTTCGCCGCTTCAGCCAATGGATACCGCTGACTGATGTCCACCTTCAACTTGCCGCTGATGATCATCTCGAACAGCTCATCGGCCATGTTTTGCAGGTTTTCAGCGTTGTTGGCGTAGGTCGCCAGGGTCGGCCGGGTCACGTACAGCGAACCCTTCCCCGCGAGAATCCCCAGGTTCACTCCATCTACAGCGCCTGAAGCATTACCGAAACTCACCACCAGCCCCCGAGGCGCGACGCTGTCGAGCGACGTCAGCCAGGTATCTTTGCCGACACCGTCGTACACCACCGGCACTTTTTTACCGTCAGTCAGTTCCAGCACGCGTTGCGCGACGTTTTCATGGCTGTAATCGATGGTCGCCCAGGCACCATTGGCTTTCGCCAGTGCGGCTTTCTCTGGTGAGCTAACCGTGCCAATCAGCTTCACGTCCAAGGCCTTGGCCCATTGGCAGGCCAGGGAACCGACCCCTCCGGCTGCTGCGTGGAACAGAATGGTTTCGCCACCCTTGAGTTCATACGTCTGACGCAGCAAGTACTGCACGGTCAGGCCTTTGAGCATCACGCCGGCGGCCTGTTCGAAGCTGATGGCGTCCGGCAGATGCACCAGATTAGCTTCCGGCAATACATGAACGTCGCTATAAGCGCCCAATGGGCCGCTGCCGTACGCCACGCGATCGCCGATCTTGAAGCGGGTGACTTCGCTGCCGACTGCTTCGACCACACCCGCGCCTTCAGCCCCCAGGCCCGACGGCAAGGCGGGTGGCGCATAGAGGCCGCCGCGGTAATAGGTGTCAATGAAGTTCAGGCCGATGGCCTTGTTGGTCACGCGCACCTGCAGCCGGCCGGGTTCGGCGGGCTGGTAATCGACATGCTCGAGTACTTCGGGGCCGCCATGGGCGCGGAACTGGATACGCTTTGCCATCTGCACTTTCCTTAAGTATTAGCTTCTAGAGTTGTAGCGCCAAGCGCCCTATCGGACTCTTAAAGCTTGACCTTCGTCAACTGCGACGGCACAAGGTGCAGTGTTATCCTACGCAGCAATTTGCCGCCGGCCTGTATGAGCGCCGCGTAGCTTTGCCCGATTCAAGGTGATGCCATGACTACCCGCACCGAGGCCGTAAAAGCCTACCTGCTCGACCTGCAAGACCGCATTTGCGCTGCCCTGGAAGCTGAAGACGGCGGCGCGCGCTTCGTCGAAGACGCCTGGACCCGGCCTGCCGGCGGTGGTGGTCGCACCCGGGTGATTGAAAACGGCGCGGTCATCGAAAAGGGCGGCGTTAACTTTTCCCACGTCTTTGGCAGCGGACTCCCACCCTCCGCCAGCGCTCATCGGCCAGAACTGGCCGGCCGAGGTTTCGAAGCCTTGGGCGTGTCTTTGGTGATTCACCCGCACAACCCCCATGTACCGACGTCCCACGCTAACGTGCGCTTTTTCATCGCTGAAAAAGAAGGTGAAGAGCCGGTCTGGTGGTTCGGTGGCGGCTTCGACCTGACCCCTTATTACGGTAATGAAGAAGACTGCGTGCACTGGCACCGCGTTGCCGAACAGGCCTGCGCGCCGTTCGGCCCGGACGTCTACCCGCGCTACAAGGCCTGGTGCGACAGTTACTTCCACATCAAGCATCGCCACGAGCCGCGTGGCATTGGCGGCCTGTTTTTCGATGACTTGAATGAGTGGGACTTCGATACCAGCTTCGCCTTCATGCGCGCCATCGGCGATGCGTTTATCGACGCTTACCTGCCAATCGTGCAGCGCCGCAAGAATGATGCGTTCACGGCCAAACAGCGTGAATTCCAGGAGTTTCGCCGTGGTCGTTACGTCGAGTTCAACCTGGTCTATGACCGCGGCACGCTGTTCGGCCTGCAATCGGGCGGGCGTACCGAGTCGATCCTGATGTCGCTGCCACCGCAAGTGCGCTGGGCCTACGACTGGAAGGCCGAGCCGGGCAGTGAAGAAGCGCGCCTGACCGAGTACTTCCTGCAAGACCGCGATTGGTTGGCCAAGGCCTGAACGAGGAATTCTGATGGATCGTTACGTCGTATTCGGTAACCCGATTGGCCACAGCAAGTCGCCGCTGATCCACCGTCTGTTCGCAGAGCAGACAGGGCAAAAACTGGACTACAGCACTTTGCTGGCGCCCCTCGATGATTTTTCCGGCTGTGCCCAGGCATTTTTCCGCGAAGGGCGCGGGGCGAATGTGACGGTGCCGTTCAAGGAAGACGCTTATCGTTTGGCGAACAGTTTGACCAAGCGGGCGCAGCGGGCCGGCGCAGTAAATACCCTGAGCAAACTGGCCGATGGCAGTCTGCTGGGTGACAACACCGATGGCGCCGGGCTGGTGCGGGACCTGACGGTCAACGCCGGATTCAGCCTTGCGGGCAAACGCATCCTGCTGCTCGGGGCCGGCGGTGCGGTGCGCGGGGCGCTGGAGCCATTGCTGGCGGAGCAACCGGCGTCGGTGATCATCGCCAACCGTACGGTAGAAAAAGCCGAATTGCTGGCGGAATTATTCGCGGATCTGGGGCCGGTGTCGGCCAGTGGTTTCGATTGGTTGCTGGAACCGGTGGACCTGATCATCAACGCTACGTCCGCCAGTCTGTCAGGCGATGTACCGCCGATTGCCAGCAGTTTGATCGAGCCGGGCAAGACGGTTTGCTACGACATGATGTACGGCAAGGAGCCGACCTCGTTCTGCCGCTGGGCCAGCGAGCACGGCGCGGCAGTGGCGATGGATGGCTTGGGAATGTTGGCTGAGCAAGCGGCGGAAGCTTTCTATCTGTGGCGCGGCGTGCGCCCGGATACGGCGCCGGTGCTGGCCGAACTCCGACGCCAGCTCGCAGCGTAAACCCCTGTAGGAGCGAGGCTTGCCCGCGAAGGGAGCGCCGCGATGATTCAGACATACCGCATCATCGTTCTTCGCGGGCAAGCCTCGCTCCTACAGGGGGCGGTGTTTCAATCTTCGAAGCGAATCGGGCATTTCTCCGCACCTTCGAGCTTTCTCAATTCCTCCACCACCTGTGGCCGTGCCCGCCGCAGGGTCAGGCTGCGATCCTGGCGCAGCAGTCGTCGCGCTTCCTGGTGCAGCATTTCCACGCCCGAATAGTCGATGAAGTTGATCTGCTGCGCCTCGATCACTACCCGCGCGCCGTGCATCCGTTGCAGGCGCACTTGCAGGTAATGGCTGGCGCCGAAAAAGATTGAACCGCCGACTCGCAGAATGTCTTCGTCGCCCTCACGCCAATGCTGAACCCGTGGTTGCGAGGTGCGTTTGAGGTAGAAGAACAGCGAGGCCAGCACGCCGGCGTAGATCGCCGTTTGCAACTCCAGCAACAGCGTCGCGACACAGGTCAGCGCCATGACCAGAAACTCGGCACGGCTGACCCGCAACAAGGCGCGAATGCCGCGATGGTCGACCAATCCCCAGGCGATCAACAAAATACTGCCGGCCATGGCCGGGATCGGAATGTGGGCGATCAATACCGCACCGAAGATAGCGAACAACGCCACCCATACTGCTGAAAAAACGCCCGCCAACGGTGAGCAGGCACCGGCGTCATAGCTCAGGGCCGAGCGGGTGAAGGAACCGGCTGACAGCGACCCGGAAAAAAACGCACCGACTATGTTCGAGAAACCCTGGGCGCGGACTTCTTGATTGGCGTCGAGCAACTGCTGCGAGCGCGCCGACAAGGAGCGGGCAATCGACAGGCTCGTCACCAGCCCGAGCATGCCGACCGCCACCGCGCTAGGCAGCAGGCGCAACACCAGGTCCAGATCCAGCGGCAACGGGCTGAAGGGTGGCAGTCGCCCGACAAAGGCGCTGACCAACTGCACATGACCGAACATCGCTGGCCACAGCCATACCAGCAACCCGCTCAAGGCCAGAGCGATCAACAGCGTCGGCCAGCGCGGCACCAGCAGTTTCAGCACGATGCCTATCACCACCGTGGCCAGGCCCAGTACCAGCGAGGGTTTGTCCACCTCACTGAGATGACTGAACAGCAGCACCAGGCTGTTCAGCGCCGTGGCCTGGTTGGGCACATCCAGCCCCAGCAAGTTCGGCAGTTGCCCAATTGCAATTACCACCGCTGCGCCAAGGGTGAAGCCCAGCACCACCGAGTGAGAGACGAAATTCACCAGGGCGCCGAAACGCAGCAAACCCAGCAGCCACTGGAAAATGCCCGCAAGGAGTGTCAGAAGCAGGATCAATGTGACGTAGTCCTGCGATGCGGGGACGGCCAGAGGACTGACGCTGGCGTACAGGACGATGGAAATGGCCGCCGTGGGACCGCAGATCAAATGCCACGATGAACCCCAGAGGCAGGCGATCAGTACCGGGATGATGGCGGCGTACAACCCGTATTCCGGTGGGAGACCGGCGATCAGGGCGTAGGCAATGGATTGTGGCAACGCGAGAATCGCACCGCTCAGGCCGACGATCAGGTCACGACCGACGCTGGCACGGGTTTGCCGGGGCAACCAGGTCAGGAAGGGAAAGAGTGAATGGCGGCTGGGGAAGGCCATGGGTTCTCTCGGGTGGGATTTTGCGCAAGGGTAGCAGGGTAAAACGATCATTGTGGCGAGGGAGCTTGCTCCCGCTCGGCTGCGCAGCAGTCGCAAGTCCGGACAACTCGGTGAGACTGATAAACTGCAGTTGCCGAAATGGGAGCGCTACGCACTCCAGCGGGAGCAAGCTCCCTCGCCACAGAGAACCGTTACAACTTGGCTTTCACGGCCGGCAACGCATCCTTCCCGTCCACGGTCTTCACACCGTCCAGCCACTTATCCAGCACCGCCGGGTTGGCCTTGATCCACGCCTTGGCCGCCTCGGCATTACTGACCTTCTTGTTTACCACCTCGGCCATGATGCTGTTCTCCATTTCCTGGGTAAAACTCAGGTTGGTGAGCAGCTTGCCGACGTTCGGGCAGGCCTGTGCATAACCTTTGCGGGTCAGTGTATAAACGCTGCCGGTGTCGCCGAAGTACTTCTCGCCGCCTTTCAGGTAATGCATTTTCAGCTGCACGTTCATCGGGTGGGGCGTCCAGCCGAGGAAGGTCACGAATTTCTGTTTCTTCACGGCGCGAGACACTTCGGCCAGCATCGCCTGCTCACTGGATTCGACCAGCTTCCACTGACCCATGTCGAAGTCGTTCTTCTTGATGATCTCTTGCAGCGAAATGTTCGCCGGGGCGCCGGAGCCGATGCCATAGATCTTCTTGTCGACTTCTTTTGGGTGTAGTTCGGCGTACTTGTTCAGGTCATTAAAGTTATGCACACCCGCGTCCCAAACGTAATCCGGGACCGCCAGTGTGAACTCGGTGCCGTCGAGGTTCTTCGCCAGTTGAGTAACGTCGCCATTAGCCACGAACTTGTCGTAGAAGCCTTGCTGCGCCGGCATCCAGTTACCGAGGAATACGTCCACCTGGCCATCCTTCAGACCGCCAAAGGTGATCGGTACTGCCAGCGTGTCGACCTTGGCCTTGTAGCCCATGCCGTCCAGCAGAAACCCGGTGATGGCGTTGGTTGCAGCAATGTCGCTCCAGCCAGGATCGGCCATTTTCACCGTCTCGCAGCTTTGCTCGGCATAGGCCGAGGCACTGCCCAGAGCCAGAAGCCCGACCGTCAGTACTGTGGATAACCTTTGCATGGACTTCCCCTTAACATTATTGGTTTTGGCAGGGTTGTGGATAACGTGCTTTACGCTCCAGATCGTCGAGGTCGATGTGGTTGCGCATGTACTGCTGACTGGCGTCCACCAGAGGCTGGTGATCCCAGCTCTTCAGTTTGCCGATGGTCAGGGCGCCGGCGACGAAACGCCGGCGTCGCTGACTGGCAAGCACCTGTTGGTGGATCGCCGGGATATTCCATTTGGCCCGCGCTTCGGCGAGAAAATCCTCGAAAAGCTGCCAATGTTGCGGCGATTGGCTGAGTTCTTCCTGTTCCTTCGGATCGTTATGTACATCGAAGAGTAGGCAAGGGTCGTCGTCGCTGTAGATGAATTTGTAGGCGCCACGGCGAATCATCATCAGCGGGCTGATGGTGCCTTCAGCCATGTACTCACCGAAAACTTCATCGTGACCGCCCTGCCCTTGCAGATGCGAAACCAGCGAGCGGCCATCCAGCGGCAGACCCGGTTCCAGCGAGCCACCGGCCAGTTCGACAAAGGTCGGTAGCAGGTCGGCAGTGGACACCGCCGCGCTGACTCGCCCAGCCCCGAATTGCCCTGGTGCACTGATCAGCAGCGGTACCCGGGCAGCCATTTCGTACCAGTGCATTTTGTACCAGAGGCCGCGCTCGCCGAGCATGTCGCCGTGGTCACCGGAGAATACGATGATGGTGTCATCGATCAGCCCTGTTTCCTCGAGTGTTTGCAGAAGTTTGCCGACGTTGCTGTCGATATAGCTGCACGCACCGAAATATGCACGGCGCGCGTCGCGAATCTTATCCACAGGCAGCGGCTTGTCCCAAAGGTCATAGACCTTAAGTAAACGCTGGGAATGAGGATCAAGTTGATCCTGTGCCGGCGTTTCGGGCAAAGGGATGTCGGCATCGTCGTACATATCCCAGAAAGCTTTGGGAATCGTGTACGGATCGTGTGGGTGAGTCATCGACACGGTCAGGCAGAACGGCTGATCGCCATCCTCGCGGATGTGGTCGAACAAATATTGCTGAGCCTTGAACACCACCTCCTCGTCGAAATCCAGCTGATTGGTTCGTACACACGGCCCGGCTTGCAGCACCGACGACATGTTGTGGTACCAGGTTGGGCGTACGTCCGGCTCATCCCAGTTCACCGACCAACCGTAATCGGCCGGATAAATGTCGCTGGTCAGGCGTTCTTCATAGCCGTGCAACTGGTCCGGGCCGCAGAAGTGCATCTTGCCCGACAGCGCGGTGCGGTAGCCGAGGCGACGCAGGTAATGGGCATAGGTTGGAACGTCGGCGGGGAAATCGGCCGCGTTGTCGTAGGCGCCGATCTTGCTCGGCAACTGACCGCTAACCAGGGTGAAACGCGACGGCGCGCAAAGGGGGCTATTGCAATAAGCGGCGTCGAACACCACGCCTTCGGCGGCGAGGCGGCTGAGGTTCGGCAGTTTGATAGGCGAAGGGCCGTAGAACGGCAACATTGGCGCGGCCATTTGATCGGCCATGATGAAAAGAATATTTTTGCGCTTCATGTGATCGCGGCATTCCATAGTGGATATTTATGCGAGAGTGCTGTGATCGAGCATGGAGTCCATAATCTTTGTGGTAAAGCCCATGCCAGGCAATGACTAGGATAAGCAGAGCTTATGTATGACGCCCTCGGTGATTTGTCCCTGGACCTGCTGCGTGCCTTTGAAGCCGCGGCCCGGCAACGCAGTTTCACCGCCGCTGCGGTGGAGCTCGGCACCACGCAACCGGCCATCAGCCAGCAGATCAAACGATTGGAAGAACAGCTCGCTACCCGGTTGTTCGATCGTATTTATCGCGGTATCGAGCTGACTGAGGCCGGGACTATTCTGTTCGAGCAAGTTCAGCTCGGTTTGCAGAATATCGATGCAGGATTGAGCGCAATCAGCGCACAACAACAGCACGAAGTGTTGCAGGTGGCCACCGACTTCGCCTTCGCTGCGTACTGGCTGATGCCGCGTCTGCACCGCTTCCATACCGCCAACCCTCAAGTGGACGTCAGCCTTGTCACCAGCGAACGCAGCCACAACATGTTGCGCACCGATATCGATGTGGCGGTGCTGTTCGGCGATGGCCGGTTCAAGCAGGGCGAGAGCCACTGGCTGTTCAGCGAAGAGGTGTTTCCGGTATGCAGCCCGCTGCTATTGAAGGACCGTCCCCTGCCCTTGCCGGCTCAGGCATTGCTGGAGTTTCCGCTGCTGCACCTGCGAGGCGAAAACAGCAGCAACTGGTTCGACTGGAGCGGCGTGTTTCGCGAGTTGGGAATCACCTCGGCCCCAGCGCCGGGGCAACTGCGCTTCGACAATTACACCTTGCTGATTCAGGCGGCGATTGGTGGCCAAGGCGTCGCGATCGGATGGCGGCACCTTGTGGATAACTTGTTGGCGCAAGGTCTGTTGTGTCGCCCGATTGCCGACACGGTGATTTCCCGGCTGGGCTATTACGTGGTTCTGCCCCAGCGCAAACGGCGCGGGGCGTTGATTCAGCTGTTTGTGGATTGGTTGATGGCGGAACAGGCCAGCAGTGCGCAATCGCTCAATGGCCTTCCTTTGCCTTCGATTGCGGTGTAAAGCGAAAAGATCGCAGCCTTCGGCAGCTCCTACGCGCCTGTGGGCGCTGCCGAAGGCTGCGATCTTTTATGATTCCGAAGTCCCAACAAAACTCACATGCTCACCAACATGCAGGTTCAGGTGCAGCTCATCGGCAATCCCTACGGCTACCCTGTTCAGCCGTTCCAGCGCTGCGGCCAGGCCTGGTTCCAGGCTACTGCTGATGTGACTGAAATGCTCGATGGTCAGCCCGGGCACGCGGCGTGGTGCATTCACCAAGGTCCAGTGCAACGAGCTGCTTTGCAGAGCTTCGCGGATTTCTTCGGCGGCGTGGCGTTGTAACGGGTCTTCTATTTCCGGGTCGTCCAGCACCTCGAAATCGCCCACCACAAACAGCCGGGAAATGCCTGCGGCCTGCATGCCGTCAATCAGTGCATCCACCGCTAGCACCTCCTCCACCGGGCCGGGCACGATGGATTTTTCGATGTGTTCACTGTTCATCGGCAACCCTGGTGCATCGAGCAGGCAGATCACCGCCGAACAGCCGGCCACGCTCTGCTTGACCCGCTTGGCATCGAACAGGTCACCGGCCTTGGTGCGTAAACCCGGGCGCGGCGCGAGCGCGTTCAGGTCATCGAGAATCGCGATCACTTCATGCTGGCGCCGCAGCATTTCAGCCATCAGCGCACTGCCCAGGCTACTCATGGCACCATAAAGCACTACCTTCACCACCGGGGTTTCGGCATTTTTCATGGCCGTGCTCCCTACTATTCAGCGTATATGGTGTGTGACCTGCGGGAAGCGGCGAGGGTTCGACAAGGTTTCAGAGGGAGTCAGATGCAAACGATCAAGGGTTACCACGCCCACGTCTATTTCGATCCCAGCACCCTGCCACAGGCACGGGCTTTGTGTGAGCAGGCAGCGCAATTGTTTCCACTGAAGATGGGGCGCATGCACGAACGCCCGGTTGGCCCGCACCCGGACTGGAGCTGCCAGTTGGCTTTCGAGCCGCAACACCTCGGCGCGGTGTTGCCGTGGCTGGCGCTCAACCGTAAGGGATTAGTGATATTCCTGCACCCGGACACAGGCGACGATCTGCTCGACCACACCGAGCACGCGATCTGGATGGGCGCGATCCGGCCGTTGAACCTGTCTGTTTTCTGATCAGAGTTGTTCTTGGGCCTCGCCGGGCAAGTGCTCGTCGAGATGCAGCCACGGCAAACGACTGTCGGTCCAGATATGCCGCTCGGCCGGCGCCTGCTCGGGATGGTCGAGGGTGGCGATGGTCACGTCGATGCTCTCGGGGCTGAACTTCGTCACCAGCGCCAGTTGCGCCCCACAGTTTGGGCAGAAATATCGCACGCAAGTAGACGAAGACTCGTACCGGGATGGCGTAGCCGCCATCCATTTAAATGCTGAGGCCGGCACGGTGATCCAGGTGGTCACGATTCCACCGCTGACCCGTCGGCAAATCGAGCAATGGCAGTGAGCGATGTCGTGCAATGGCCCGCTGAATTGATAGCGCATTTGTCCGCAGTGGCAGCCGCCGGTGTGAAGTTCGCCCATGTCTTTTGCTCCTGACCCCGTGTTTACGGACTGTCAACCGGGCCGACGACCGGTTGTACATTCGGTCAATGCTTTCACTCGCGAAAGCTGGCTGAAAGCTTCCCCGATTAGGATCGCCCACACTGCCGGCAACAGACCGGTTGGCCAATGCGAGTGTTTTATCGCCCGCCCGGTCCATTAAACAACAACAATGGTGATTCTGATGTCCGCTACTACCCGCCTCTTCGCTGTCACTCCGCCCGTACGTCTCGTGCTTCCCGTTCTGCGCTGACCCCCTCCGGTTCGCCATTCCCTAGCCGCGCTACGCCTGGAGTACTCCTATGCTGACTTTCCTTGGCTTCGCCATGGTCATCACGTTCATGTTCCTGATCATGACCAAGCGCCTGTCCGCGCTGATCGCTCTGATCATCATCCCGATCATCTTTGCCCTGTTCGGCGGCTTCTCGCCGAAGATCGGTCCGATGATGCTCGAAGGCATCACTAAACTCGCGCCGACCGGCGTGATGCTGATGTTCGCCATTCTCTACTTCGCCCTGATGATCGACTCCGGCCTGTTCGACCCGGCCGTGCGCAAGATCCTCAAACTGGTCAAGGGCGACCCGTTGAAAGTTTCGGTCGGAACCGCCGTACTGGCGCTCGTCGTTTCCCTTGATGGTGACGGCGCGACCACTTATATGATCTGCGTGGCCGCCATGCTGCCGCTCTACAGCCGCATCGGCATGAGCCCGCGGATCATGGCCGGTCTGATCATCCTCGCCGGTGGCGTGATGAACATGACCCCTTGGGGTGGCCCGACGGCTCGTGCGGCCAGTGCGCTGCATGTCGACCCGTCCGACATCTTTGTGCCAATGATTCCGGCGATGCTGGCCGGCGTGGTGGCGATTCTGGCGATTGCCTACTTCTACGGTAAACGCGAGCGTGCGCGTCTGGGTGAACTGCACCTGGTCGGTGATGAAGTCGATCACAGCGAAATCAGCGTTTCGCAGTTCCCGGATGCCCGTCGTCCAAAGCTGATCTGGTTCAACGGCGCGCTGACTTTGACGCTCATGGGTACGCTGATCGCCGGCCTGTTGCCGCTGCCGGTGCTGTTCATGGTGGCGTTCAGTATCGCGATGATCGTCAACTACCCATGCCTGCAACAGCAGAAGGATCGCGTCGCGGCCCACGCCGGTAGCGTGCTGGCGGTGGTCGGGTTGATCTTTGCCGCAGGTATCTTCACCGGTATCCTGTCGGGCACCGGTATGGTCGATGCCATGTCGAAAAGCCTGCTGGCGGTCATCCCCGATTTCCTCGGCCCGTACCTGGCCGTGATCACCGCGCTGGTGAGCATGCCGTTCACGTTCTTCATGTCGAACGATGCTTTTTATTACGGCGTGTTACCGGTACTTGCCGAAGCCGCCAGTCATTACGGTATAACCGCGGTGGAAATGGCACGTGCCTCGATCGTCGGTCAGCCCGTCCACTTGCTGAGCCCGCTGGTACCATCGACCTATCTGTTGGTGGCCCTGGCCGGTATCGAGTTCGGTGACCATCAGCGGTTCACCTTGAAGTGGGCAGTGCTGGTTTGCCTGTGCATACTGGTCGCTGCATTGCTGATGGGGATTTTTCCGCTGTTCAGCACTCTATAAGCTCAAGACTCACCATGACGGGTCCAGGCTTGCTGTAATGAAGCCCGGGCCCTTCGTGGTTTAACACATCCTCAAAGGAATACACATGGAATGGCTGACCAACCCTGAAATCTGGGTTGCCTTCTTCACCCTGACTGCCCTGGAGATCGTCCTGGGCATCGACAACATCATCATGATCTCGATCCTGGTCAGCCGCATGCCCAAGCACATGCAGGCGCGCACCCGGATTTTCGGCCTGGCGCTGGCCATGATCACGCGGATCCTGTTGCTGCTGTCGATCACCTGGGTCATGCGCCTCACCGCCGACCTGTTCGAAGTGTTCGGCCAGGGTATTTCCGGGCGTGACCTGATCCTGTTCTTCGGTGGTTTGTTCCTGCTGTGGAAAAGCTCGCAAGAGATGTACCACGCGCTGGAAGGTCAAGATGAAGGCGGCGACGAGCCTTCGGGCAAGGGCGGCAATTTCCTGTACACCATCATCCAGATCGCGATCATCGACATCGTGTTCTCGCTGGACTCGGTCATCACTGCCGTTGGCATGGTGTCCCACGTACCGGTCATGGTCGCGGCGATTGTCGTTGCAGTGCTAGTGATGATGTGGGCTTCTGGCACCATCAGCGAGTTCATCGACAAGCACCCGTCGCTGAAGATGCTGGCGCTGTCGTTCCTGTTGCTGGTGGGTACCGTGCTGATTGCCGAATCGCTCGACGTGCACTTGCCAAAAGGCTACGTCTACTTCGCGATGGCGTTCTCGTTGGCGGTGGAAGCGATCAACATCAAGTTGCGTACCGCAATGATGAAAAAGAAGAAGCAGCAAGATCCGGTGAAACTGCGCAAGGATGTTCCGGGGCAGTAATTTTAACACTGCGTAAATGATAAAGGGGCCTTCGGGCCCCTTTGTCATAGCTGCGGAAAGTGTTATTAAACATCAATGTGTACGGGGGCATCGCGAGCAGGTTCGCCCCGAATTGCTTCGCTCCACGAATAAAGCCAAGGGTTGATCAGGATATTTGTCTCAGGCGAATGTTATCCATCTTAGCGGCGGGTGCTGAAATGCGGATTAAAATGTTTGGGGATGTAGAGTTGTTTGGATAAACAAGTTTGTAATAGCCCCATGTGTTAACTTGTTCGAAGTACGTGTTGATATCTGGAAGGCCGGTTCTGGCAATAATAGCTCCGCCTCTGTTCGTTATATAATAATTAAAACTTAGTTCGTATTGTGCACCAACCGCGAGGTTGCTGAATTGTTTGTTTATAACGAGCATCTTCATTCCTCCCTCTACAAAATACTCGCCTCCACCTTCAGATATTTTCGCTGGGAAGTCGGGGTAGGCTGAGCGCCACCCATTCCATTCGCCCCCCGTAAACGTCGTCAAATCATCAAACCCGGTACGTACTGTGTAAATCCGCACCGGACACGCCACCGCATCCGCCAGCGCCGCTCCCTGAAACAGTCCCACCTTCAATATCACGCTAACCGTTGAACCTTCGTTGCACTCGCGCAACCATTGCACCGCCGCGGTGTGGGCCAGTCCGTCGAGCCGGTTGTTCGGCTCTCCCATCAATTGATCACGGCTGCGTGAAGTGCCATCGCTGCGGGTTTCGGTATAACTCAGCCACACCGGAGCGCCATACAACTGGAACGGCCATTGGGTGCACAACACCTGGGTGGAGTCCTGGATACCACCAGGGTTCATGAACTCGCTATCGAAACCTTCCACCAGAGGCATTGGCATGTTCTGCTGTAACAATGCGCCGACCAGCAATGACAGGTTCTCCGACGGCAGCGGCCCCGTGGATCGCACCACGTCAAAATAAATGTTTACCGTCCGCCCCAGGTTGGCTCCTGTGATCGGTGCCGGAATCGGGAAGTCGATATACGGCTGCGACGTGACGTAACGCCGTTCCGGGCGAATCGAGCCTTCGCCGGGCCTGCCTTCGACGATCAGGTCAATACCATCGCCTTCGTTCAACGCTGTGGTATCGACCCGCACGGTGAAACCGCTCTGGTGAGTATTGGGGTCGAGTCGCCCTTCGGGCGCTTCCAGTACCTCGGGCGCTGCCCATTTCGGTTGCGTGACGCCGATGCTCAAGGTTCGCACCCTTGAGTTGCGCAATGGCTGTCCCGCACGCTTGACGTAATAACTGACATCCACCTTGCCATTGCGATTGGCCGTGATGTACATCGGTTGCACCAGAAACGGTACTGGCTGCCCTGCGGTATGCGAGCTCAACGGAATTTCATACAGCGGGTGCGGCCCACTGATCGAGCCGACCCAGTGCAGGCCGACGGTATCGCCAGCCACTGTACCGGTGAACGGCGCGATGACATCGGCTCCAGCGGGAGCGTTTTCCGGGGGCAGGACGTTGTTGTCGGCCTGGAGTACATCAGGCTCAATCAGTTCTGGCTGAGCTACACCAACGGTGAGGATCAACTGCAATGAGTCGCGCATGCTGCTGAGCTTCACGTCGTCATTGGCCACGGTGTAATAGACTTTCACGGAACTGCCGTCCAGCGGAGCGATTTCGCTGGACGGTACACTACGTTCGATAGGCTCATATTCGGGCTCGTTGCTGACAATGACCCGGATTGGATAATAGGTCGCGCCGGGGCGGGTGCCTTGCCAGTGAATGGTGATCAAGTCACCTGAATGGCGACCTTCGTAGTACGGCACCGACACCGTGGCCAGCGCCGAGTCTGCCGGTAGTTGCCCGCCGACTGCCTGTAACACGCTGGGGGCTTGCAGGCGGCTGATGTCACCCTCGACACTGACGCTGGCATTTTTTGACGGGCGATCTGCGACGCCCTCGCTTTTCAGCACATAAGCCACCGTCGCCCGTCCCTTGGCGATGGCTTTGACCTTGGCATTGGGCACGCTGAATGTGACGGGAATGCCGACGCGGGTTACCGGCAGGTCGATGGGGCCATGGATTACCTGCGAACCTGTGGCCGGAGTGCCAATCCAGGTCATCCGAATGATGTCATCGACCTTGAACTCTGCGGTGTTGACCAGAATCGTGACATCGTTTTCGCCCAGTTTATCCAGATCGATGATATTGGTGACGGGGTCGGCCTCGATCACGATGGGTGCAGGGGCGCGGTTCTGTTTCAGATCCACGAACAGGTTGGTAATGGTCGACCAGGGAGAACGTGGGTCAGGGTAGTTATTGACCTCGTCAATGGCTTGGAACGACACCCCGATTTTATCGCCGTCGCCAACCCGCTCAATGGTTGCCTTGTCGATCAGCACGATCAGCGGATTGTTGGCCGGATCATCAACGTGATCGCTGGTGACATGGACGACAACGCTTACGAAGCCCCAAGTGCAATGAATGCGGTCATTCACCCGCATGAAGGGGTACGGCAGGATAGTGATCGGCACCCCTGCCTCGGCTTCGATCGGGCCGACACCATTGTCGATAATGGCTTGCGGGATCGAATAGCGCAGATGAGAGTGGCCGGCCTCGCCGTAGTCGTCGTCAAAGCCGCCGGGGCGGTCGAGTTTAACCAGAAGCTTCAGCCGTGGCGTCGAGTCTTCCGGTCCCTGGTTCACTCGCTTGACGCGGTAGAACAGGGGAAACAGATCGCCCCGCACGATATAGCCGGCACCAATGGTGCCGTGCACAGGCTTGTTTTTCTCATCGGCCTCTATGGTTTTGAACCAGATGGGAGCGATGTCATTGCCCCAATACACGCCAACTTCATCGTCCTCGTCCATGGTTGCCCATGGGTTGATAACAAATCGCACTCCACCCTCGGAGGCTGCCACGCCGATGCCGCCATCGTAGCCCTCGGGAGTTGTCCCACTGGGCAAATACGGCGGGGCGAGCCGCAGAGGTTTGACCGGCTCTCCTTGGGAGGGAAAATGTTCCATGTCCATATGCAAGCTCCTGAACTGAAGACCAGAGGGGGTAGAGCGCAGGAGGTATCAAACGAGAAGTGCGAGGAACGTTCTACTGACAGATCTGACAGTAGCGACGAATGGTTGTGCGAAGGCCCGCGCGAAACCTGTGGGAGCGGGCTTGCCCGCGATGAGACCATCACATTCAACATTGATGTTGATCGACAGGCCCCGATCGCGAGCAGGCCCGCTCTCACATTTTTTCTGCCTAACGAACAGGCATTTGTGGCTGCGTGATTACCCCTGTTTTTTCAGCGACTGGGAAACGGCCTGCGCGCGCAGATCTATTCAGCGATTTGAGATCCCCCGATTTCGGGGCTGCTGCGCAGCCCAGCGGGAGCAAGCTCCCTCGCCACAGGGGTTATGTTCATGCATCTTTTCAGTTGAGCGGCAGCGTCCTTCGGGCCCCTTTGTCATCTCTGCAGCAAACTGTTTTCATGACAGTTTTGTTTCAATCGCCTCTTTAGCTATGCGATGCTGGCGTCCAGACCGTTAGCCAACTACAGCTTATGTACAGAACGTAGAAAAACGCGCGGCACCGTTGACTTGCCCCACTGGGGCGCTACCACCACAGGGGGCCTGCATGCTCACCCTGCTCAATTTGTTATCGGCCGTGGCCCTGTTGATCTGGGGCACGCACATCGTCCGCACCGGCATCCTGCGGGTTTATGGCTCCAACTTGCGCCACGTGATCGCCCATAACATGTCCAGGCGCTGGCTGGCGTTTGTCGCCGGGATCATGGTGACCGCCATGGTTCAGAGCAGCAATGCCACCGCCATGCTCGTGACCTCGTTTGTCGGTCAGGGCCTGATGGCGCTGACGCCGGCCCTGGCGACCATGCTCGGCGCCGATGTCGGTACCGCGCTGATGGCGCGGGTACTGACCCTCGACCTGTCGTGGCTGTCGCCGCTGCTGATTTTCCTCGGGGTGATTTTCTTCCTGTCACGCAAGCAGACCCGAGTAGGACAGATGGGCCGGGTCAGCATCGGTCTGGGGCTGATCATTCTTGCGCTGCAACTGATCGTCGAGGCCGCCGCGCCGATCACTCAGGCGCAAGGGGTGAAGGTCATCTTCGCCTCCCTGACCGGCGATATCTTGCTCGATGCCTTGGTCGGCGCGCTGTTCGCGATGGTTTCCTACTCCAGCCTGGCTGCCGTCCTGCTGACCGCGACCCTTGCCGGTGCCAGCGTGATCAGCCTGCCAGTGGCCATCGGCTTGGTGATCGGCGCCAACATCGGCAGCGGCATTCTCGCCTTCCTCAGCACCAGCATGCAGAACGCGGCCGGCCGTCAGGTGGCGCTCGGTAGCCTGTTGTACAAACTGATCGGCCTGCTGCTGATCATTCCGGTGCTCGACCCGTTGGTGCACTGGATCGACAGCCTCGACTTCAGCCCTCAGGAAATGGTCATCGGCTTCCACCTGCTCTACAACACCGTGCGTTGCCTGATCCTGTTGCCCAGCGTCGGGCCGATGGCCAAGCTCTGTGCATGGTTGCTGCCAGAGCGGCCGGACATCAATGGCACGGCCAAACCGCGGCATCTTGACCCGACCGCCTTGGTCACCCCGAGTCTGGCGCTGGCCAACGCTGCCCGGGAAACCCTGCGCATCGGCGATCTGGTCGACAGCATGCTCGAAGCCATGCTCGACGTGCTGCGCGGCAAACAGACCGCCGTCACCCAGGAAATGCGTCGCCTGACCGATGATGTCGAAGCGCTCTACAGCGCCATCAAACTCTATCTGGCGCAAATGCCCCGCGAAGACCTCAGCGAGCAGGACAGCCGGCGCTGGGCGGAAACCATTGAGCTGGCGATCAACCTGAAACTCTCCAGCGACCTGATCGAACGCATGCTGCGCAAGGTTCAGCAGCAGAAAACCTCGCAACGCCGGTCTTTTTCCGAGGTCGGTCTGGAGGAGTTGGCGGGGCTGCACAGCCAGCTGATTGCCAACCTGCGTCTGGGGTTGTCAGTGTTTCTCAGTGCCGACCCGGAAAGTGCCCGCCAGTTACTGCGTGAGAAACGTCGCTTTCGCGCACAGGAACGCCGCCTGGCCCACGCTCATGTCAGCCGTTTAAACCGTAAGATCGTACAAAGTATCGAGACCAGTTCGCTGCATCTGGAACTGATTGCCGACATGAGACGCTTGAATTCGCTGTTCTGCAGCAGCGCCTATGCGGTATTGGGCACTTCGGATACCGGCGCTCTGGCGGTCGACGATTTGACTGACATCACTCATTCACCCTGAACGTCCACAGTTGCCTGAAGTCTGTTGAACTTACGCTGGTCGTACGGAAACTCGTTATGCGTTGTCTGCTGTTCGCTTGTCTGTTGCTCGGCTCACTGCCTTCATTTGCCCTGGATCGCTTTCAGGTCGAGGGCTACACCCTGCGCAACGGCCTGCAATTGGTCCTCAAACCGGGCACCGAGCGCGGGCATGTGGCGATCCGCTTGGTGGTTGGCGTAGGCCTGGATGATTTCAGCTGTGCCGACAAAGAGCTGCCGCATTTGCTCGAGCACTTGCTGTTCAGCGGCATCGACGCCACCGGCGAAGGCGGTCTGGAAGAGCGCATGCAGGCCCTGGGCGGTGAGTGGAATGCCTACACCAGCAATGCCGACACGACCTTCGTCATCGAAGCCCCGGCGAAAAACCAGCGCAAGGTTCTCGACCTGTTATTGGCGCTGCTGACCCAGACCCGTATCGACGACAATGCGATCAACGTCGCCAAGCAAGTGGTCGAGCGCGAAGACGGTGGTCATTACTCGCACCTGCAACGCTGGCTGGATCGGCAGGATCTGGGGCACACCGCGAGTAATCAGTTGGCGGTGGAGCTGGGCCTCAAATGCCCCGAGCGCGCGCAAGTCGATCACCTGACCCGCGAGCAATTGGAGAAGGTGCGCAAGGACTGGTACGCGCCCAACAACATGACACTGATCGTGGTTGGCGACCTCGACCGTCTGCTGCCGGCCTATCTGGAACGGGCCTATGGCGCACTCAAACCGGTTGAGCCTAGCGCTCACCTGCCGCTGCCAGACATTCAGGCCAGCGCGGCCCACGAGCGCAATTTGAGTAACGGTTTCGTCGGCGGCGGTGCCAAATTGCATTGGCTGGTGCCGGAACCGGTGCTGGAAGACCAGCATGACGAAACCTTCGACCTGCTCAAGGACTATCTGGACTGGGCGCTCTATCGCCAATTGCGCCTGGCCCATGGGTTGTCTTACGGGCCCTCGGCCGAGCGCGAGGTATTTGGCGGGGTGGGCTTCATGAGCCTGAACGCCGACCTTGATCGCGACGATGTGCTGGCAGCGGAACAGGTGCTGGATGAGCTTAAAGCCGATCTGCTCAAGAACGGCCTCGACGCCGCCACCTTCGCCCGTCTCAAGCAAGCCGCCATCGCTCGCCAGGCTTGGGCCGTGCAAGGCAATAGCGCCTTGGCGGACTATTACTGGAGCGCCCTCGGCGACTACGAGGACGGCCATTTCGTCAACCCGGCCAAGGCACTGCAAGACGTGACACTGGCCGAGGCGAACAAGGCGATGCGTGAGTTGCTGCTGCAGCCGGGGTATCTGCGGATCGAGAAACCGCTGATGAGTTATGACCAGGTGATGTGGGCGATTGTCGGGGGATTTGGACTGATGGTGCTTGGAATATTGGGTTGGCGCGTTCACCGCAGAAAGCAATGATTTCCCTGTGGCAATAGGTTTTTTGTGTGGCGAGGGGGCTTGCCCCCGTTGGGCTGCGAAGCGGCCCTGAAAGACAGTACCCCCGGTATATCCGGCACATCGCATCCACCAATTTTTGCGACTGCTGCGCAGCCGAACGGGGGCAAGCCCCCTCGCCACAAGGGCCCCTCGGGCGGTACCCTGTCGAGGATTTTTCCCACGACTATTGTGAATCGCCGAATGCCGAATCTGACCCTGTACGTACAGCGCATCCTCGAATTGATGAAGCGCTATCCCGGGGTCATTGCGCTTGGCGGTTTCATTTCAGGGGTCGGCAGCTTCATGCTGGTGGATCGCCAACAGGGTCTGGCGACGTGGATCACCACCATCATGCTGGTCAGCTGGGTCTGGCTGATGCTGGAAAACAGCCTCACCAAGCTGTTCGCCAGGGTCTTCAAGCGCGAAATACCCCAGCCACTGCTGCGTTATGCGACGCAGATGATCCATCAGGAAAGCCTGTTCTTCGTCCTGCCGTTCTTTTTAATCACCACTACCTGGAACAGCGGCCAGTTGTTCTTCACTGGATTACTGAGCATGGCGGCGCTGATTTCGATCATCGACCCGCTCTACTACAAATGGCTGGCACCGCGCCGCTGGGCGTTCCTGGCGCTGCACACCCTGACCCTGTTCGCGGCCCTGCTGACCGCCCTGCCCGTCATCCTGCACCTGACCACCGCCCAGAGCTTCAAGCTGGCGCTGGGCATTGCCATGTTGCTGTCGTTCCCGAGCCTGGCCTCGATCTTCCCGATTCGCACCGTGCGCAATGCGTTGGCGATCCTCAGCATCACCGTCGGCATCGGCGCCGCCGGCTGGGTGCTGCGCTCCTGGGTGCCGCCGGCGACCCTGTGGATGACCGAAGTGGCGATCAGCACCCAAATGCAGGACCGAACCCCCGGCAAGAGCCTGGAAGAAGTCAGCGCCGAGCAGATTCGCGGCGGTGGGCTGTACGCGTACACCGCGATCAATGCCCCGCGGGGTCTGGCCGAGCGGATTTATCACGTCTGGATGTTCAACGGTAAAGAAGTCGACCGTATCCCGCTGGACATCAACGGGGGGCGCAAGGAAGGCTACCGCGCCTGGACCCACAAGCAGAACTTCCCCGGCAACCCCGCAGGCAAATGGCAGGTCCGGGTGCTGACTGAGGACGGTCAGTTGATTGGCGTGCTGCGCTTCAAGGTCCTGGACAGCACACCCATCAAAGAAAAGTAACGCGGTTCGTGCTATTAGTCAGATCTGCGTAATAGCCGAACAAGCACGGAGCTTATGACTAGCAGCACAATGCCCGGCAGTGCCCGACTGGACACCTCGCACAGCCCTGCCCTGTTGCGGGTCACAGGTGACTGGACGCTCGCCCATTACGCCGATCTCAGCCGCCTGAGCGAAAAGCTCCGTGGCCAATACGACAACAACACCCACATCGATCTCAATGGCCTTGGCGCGCTCGATACGGCGGGTGCGTCATTGCTGGTGGAGTTGCTGGGGGCCGAGCGTCTGGGCAAATCTGCCGAACACCCCGATTGCACCCTTTCTTCCGCGGATCGCGCCTTGTTGCAGACGGTGTACTGCTCGCTGACCGATTTCTGCGTGCCGATCAAAGAACCGGAAATCAGCGTCGGCATTCAACTGCTGACCCGCATCGGCCGCGCGGTCGATGCGGTCTGGCGGGACACGTTGCAACTGTTGGGTTTCGTCGGCCTGATCCTGGAAACCATTGCTCGCGGGTTGTTTCGGCCCAAGCGCTGGCGCCTCACGCCGATGGTCGCTCACATCGAGCAGACCGGCCTCGATGCCGCCCCCATCGTCGCCCTGCTGACGTTTTTGGTGGGCGCTGTGGTGGCGTTTCTCGGGGCGACGGTGCTGGCGAGTTTTGGCGCGAGTATTTTCACCGTGGACCTGGTGGCGTTCTCTTTTCTGCGGGAGTTCGGCGTGTTGCTCACGGCGATCCTGATGGCGGGCCGCACCGCCAGTGCGTTCACCGCGCAGATCGGTTCGATGAAGGCCAATGAAGAAATTGACGCGATCCGCACCCTCGGCCTCGACCCGATGGAGTTGCTGGTAGTACCCCGTGTCCTGGCGTTGCTGGTGGCGCTGCCGATGTTGACCTTTCTGGCGATGGTGTCAGGGATTGTCGGCGGTGGCGTGGTCTGCGCGCTGTCGCTGGATATCTCGCCGGCGATGTTCCTGTCACTGCTGCAATCGGACATCGGCGTTCAGCACTTTCTGGTGGGGATCGTCAAAGCGCCGATTTTTGCGTTTCTGATTGCCGCCATCGGCTGCCTCGAGGGCTTCAAGGTCAGCGGCAGCGCCGAGTCCGTTGGCGCGCACACCACGTCCAGTGTGGTGCAGTCGATTTTCGTGGTGATCGTGCTCGACGCCGTGGCTGCGTTGTTTTTCATGGAGATGGACTGGTGAGTCGTTTACCCAGAGCGCCTTCAGAGGCGGTGATTGAAGTCCGTGGGCTGTGCAATCGCTTCGGCCGGCAGAGTGTGCACGAGAACCTCGACCTGGACTTGTACAAGGGCGAGATTCTGGCGGTGGTCGGCGGTTCCGGCAGCGGCAAATCGGTGCTGCTGCGCAGCATTGTCGGCCTGCGTCAGCCCAGCGAAGGGCTGGTGAAGGTCTTCGGCAAGAACTTGCCGAGCCTGTCGGAACACGAGCGCTCGCTGGTCGAACGGCGGTTCGGTGTGTTGTTCCAGAAAGGTGCCTTGTTCTCTTCGCTCACCGTGACCGAGAACGTCGCCCTGCCCTTGATTGAACACGCCGGCCTGAGCCGTGCCGACGCCGAGCACCTGGCGGCAGTGAAACTGGCGTTGGCCGGGCTGCCGTTGTCGGCGGCGGACAAATACCCTGCTTCGCTGTCCGGCGGCATGATCAAGCGCGCGGCCCTGGCCCGTGCCTTGGCCCTGGACCCGGACATCCTGTTTCTCGACGAACCCACCGCCGGTCTAGACCCGATTGGCGCCGCGGGTTTCGATCAGCTGATCCTGACCCTGCGCGATGCTTTGGGCTTGAGTGTGTTTCTGGTGACCCACGATCTCGACACGCTCTACACCATCACCGACCGGGTGGCGGTGCTGGCGCAGAAGAAAGTGCTGGTAGCGGACGCCATCGACAAGGTGTCGGAAACCGATGATGCGTGGATTCACGAATACTTCCATGGCCCTCGCGGCCGCGCGGCCCTGACAGCCGCTAACCAGCTCAACGAGGTCTGACATGGAAACCCGAGCCCATCACGTATTGATCGGCCTGTTCACCGTCATAGTGGTGGCAGGCGCCCTGCTCTTCGGTTTGTGGCTGGCCAAGTCCAGCGTCGATACCGAATTCAAGGATTACGAAATCGTCTTCAACGAGGCGGTCAGTGGCCTGTCCAAGGGCAGCGCCGTGCAGTACAGCGGGATCAAGGTCGGCGACGTGGTGATGCTGCGCCTGGACCCGAATGATCCGCGCCGGGTGTTGGCGCGGATTCGCCTGGGCGGAGACACTCCGATTAAGGAAGACACTCAGGCCAAGCTGGCGCTGACCGGGATCACCGGAACTTCGATCATCCAGCTCAGCGGTGGCACGCCACAAAGTCCGACCCTCAAGGGCAAGGACGGTGATTTGCCGACAATCATTGCATCGCCCTCGCCCATCGCCCGGCTGCTGAACGACAGCAACGATCTGATGGCGGGCGTGAACGTGTTGATGCACAACGCCAACCAGTTGTTCTCCTCGGAGAACGTCACGCGTATCAGCAACACCCTTGAGCACCTGGAGCAAACTACCGGCACCATCGCCGATCAGCGCGGCGATATTCGTCAGGCGATGCAGCAACTGGCTTCGGTTGGCAAGCAGGCCAGCGCCACCCTGGAACAGACCACCGCGTTGATGCGCAACGCCAACGGCTTGCTCAACGATCAGGGCAAGCAGATGTTCGGCAGTGCCGAGCAAGCGATGAAGTCCCTGGAACAAAGCAGCGCGACCATCAACACGTTGCTCTCCGCCAATCAGGACTCCCTTAACAACGGTATGCAGGGCCTCAATGGCCTGGCACCGGCGGTGCGTGAGCTGCGCGATACCTTGAGTTCGCTGCGAACCATTTCCCAGCGACTTGAGGCCAACCCCAGCGGTTATCTGCTAGGCAATGATAAAAACAAGGAGTTCACGCCATGAAGCTGGCTCATCTCGCCCTCCTCGCCGGTTTTGCGTTGGTCGCTTCCTGTTCGATTTTCCCCAAGACTGAGCCGTCCGATGTCTATCGACTGCCGTCGGCACAGAGCGACGCGTCGGCCCAACGCGCCACACCACAGCGATGGTCGTTACGACTGGCCAAGCCTCAAACCAGCGAAGCCTTGAACAACCCGAAAATCGCCGTAATCCCTCAGGGTGATCTGATCAGCAGCTACAAGGCTTCACGCTGGAGCGATCCGGCACCGGTGCTGTTGCGCAATCGTCTGCTCGATGGTTTCCAGCGTGACGGTCGGGTGCCGTTGCTCAGCACCGATGACAGTAATTTCCAGGCAGACCTGGAACTGGGCGGCAACCTGCAAGCGTTCCAGACCGAATACCAAGGCACGGCGGCGAGCGTGGTCGTGCGCCTGGATGCGTTGTTGGTGCGTGGGTATGACCAGCGAATCCTCGCCAGCCGGCGCTTTGAAGTGCGTCAGCCGTTGAGCGATGTGAAGGTGCCGGCGGTGGTGACCGGTTTTGGCCAGGCCAGCGACCAATTGACGGCACAGGTGGTGGCCTGGACGGTGGAGCAAGGTCAGAAAGTTGCGCCGCCGCTGAGGCCTTGAAGCCACCGCTGAACCCCTGTGGGAGCGGGCAAGCCCGCTCCCACAGGTTTTTCGGTCAGCCGAAGAACCAGTAGCAAACCCCGATTGCACCAAGCACCCCCGCCAACTCTGCCAGCAACGCACACCCCACCGCATGCCGCGCACGCTGAATGCCCACCGCGCCGAAGTACACCGCCAACACATAGAAGGTCGTTTCGGTACTGCCCTGGACCGTCGCCGCCACCAGTGCCGGGAAGCTGTCGACTCCGGAGGTCTTCATGGTTTCGATCAGCATTGCCCGTGCGGCGCTGCCGGAGAAGGGTTTGACCATGGCCGTCGGCAGCGCATCGACGAAGCGCGTGTCCCAACCGGCCCACTCCACCAGATGACGAATCCCGTCCAGACCGAAATCCAGCGCCCCGGATGCTCGCAGCACGCCCACGGCACACAGCATCGCCACCAGATACGGCAGCAGGTTCTTGGCCACCTCGAAGCCTTCTTTGGCGCCTTCGATGAACGCCTCGTAGACCTTCACTTTGCGTAATGCGCCGATCACCAGAAACAGCATGATCAACCCGAACAGCGTCAGGTTGCCGAGGATCGATGACAGGCTCGCCAGAGCGGTCGCCGAGAGCGTCGCCAGCAGCGCCATGAAGGCGCCGAGGGCCAAGGCACCGGGTATGAGGTAAGCGAGCACCACCGGGTCCCACAGGCGCAGACGCTGCATGAACGCAACCGACAACAGACCGACCAGGGTCGAACAACTGGTCGCGAGCAGAATCGGCAGGAACACCAGGGTCGGATCGGGCGCGCCTTGCTGGGCGCGGTACATGAAGATCGTCACTGGCAGCAGGGTCAGGGACGAGGCGTTGAGCACCAGGAAGAGGATCTGCGCGTTGCTGGCGATGGTGTCGCTGGGGTTGATCTCTTGCAGCGCCTTCATGGCTTTGAGGCCGATCGGCGTGGCGGCGTTGTCCAGGCCCAGGCCATTGGCGGCGAAGTTGAGTGTGATCAGACCGATGGCCGGATGCCCGGGTGGCACTTCCGGCATCAGGCGCAGGAATAGCGGGCCCAGCGCCTTGGCCAGCCATTCGACGATCCCGGCCTTTTCGGCGATCCGCAGAAAACCCAGCCAGAGGGTGAGGGTGCCGAACAGCAGGACCATGACCTCGACCGACAATTTGGCCATGGCGAAAATGCTCTCCACCATCGCCGCAAAGATCCCGGCGTTACCGCCGATCAGCCACTGCGCCAGCGCCGATACGGCCGCCACGATGAAGAAGCCAAGCCACAGCCCATTAAGCATCAGTCAAATCCCCCGGAAGATGCGGCGAATGATAGCGGGGTAGTCAGAAACGACAAACCCCGGATTTCTCCGGGGTTTGTTTAGTACTGCTAGCAAAAGACCAATGTGGGTTTTTGCGTCAGTTGCTGGAAATTTCGCCAACCGGCAATTTTTCCTTGCTGCGCCAGTGCGGCAGGGAGTTCCAGTAGCGCTCGCCCTTGGCGTCGTCGTACATACCTTCCCAACGTGCGATGACCAGCACGGCCAAGGCGTTGCCGATCACGTTCAGCGCGGTACGGGCCATGTCCATGATGCGGTCGACACCGGCGATGAACGCCAGGCCTTCCAGCGGAATACCAACGCTGCCCAAAGTGGCCAGCAGCACCACGAAGGACACGCCCGGTACGCCGGCGATGCCTTTGGAGGTGACCATCAGCGTCAGTACCAGCAGCAACTGTTGGCTGATCGACAGGTCGATGCCGTAGAGCTGGGCAATGAAGATTGCCGCGATGCTCTGGTACAGGGTCGAACCGTCGAGGTTGAACGAGTAGCCGGTCGGTACCACGAAGCTGCAAATGGCTTTCGGCGCGCCGTAGGCTTCCATCTTCTCGATCACGCGTGGCAACACGGTTTCGGAACTGGCGGTGGAGTAGGCCAGGACCAGCTCATCCTTGAAGATGCGCATCAGCTTGATCACCGAGAAGCCGAACAGGCGAGCGATCAGGCCCAGCACCACGAAGGCGAAGAAGGCGATGGCGAAGTAAACCAGAACGACCAGTTTAGCCAGCGGCAGCAGAGAGGCGAAGCCGAAGTTGGCCACGGTCACGGCGATCAATGCGAACACGCCGATCGGGGCGTAGTTCATGATCATGTGGGTGACCTTGAACATGCTTTCCGATACGCCCTGGAACATCTTCACCAGCGGCTCGCGCAGGTCCGATTGCAGGCTCGACAGACCGAGACCGAACAACACGGAGAAGAAGATGATCGGCAGCATTTCGCCGCGGGCCATGGCCGCGAAGATGTTCGACGGGATCAGGTTGAGGATGGTCTGGATGAACGCATGTTCATGCTGAACCTCGGCGGCAGTGGCCTGGTACTTGGAAATATCCACCGTACCCAGGGTGCTCATGTCGATGCCGGTGCCCGGATGGACCACGTTGGCCAACACCAGACCGACCAGAATGGCGATGGTGGTGACGATTTCGAAGTAAATGATGGTCTTCAGACCGATGCGACCGAGTTTCTTCGCGTCGCCCACGCCAGCAATGCCGACAACTAGCGAGGAAATCACGATCGGGATCACGATCATCTTGATCAGACGGATAAAGATATCGCCTGCCGGTTGCAGGACGTTGCTGATCCACCAGGCCTTTTCGGCACTGAAATGGTTGAGCAGTGCACCAATTGCTATCCCCAGAACCAGACCGATGAGGATCTGCCAGGCGAGGCTAAGCTTTGCCTTCTTCATATCTTTACCCTTACTTGCGTTTGACTCAGGCTGATGCATGAACTGAAACGCTCAATGGCGAACAAGTCTTGCATCGGCCCCCGTATAAGGTCCCCGCGAGCGAGCATTTACAGCTCTCAGGCAGTGAAAAAGGCGCAACTATTCCGATGCCGGGAAGCGCCGTCTAATGCCGTAAACGCCTACCCTATGCCGAATCGGCATGAGATTTTCTAACTGAAACCCGCGTCCCACCCGGTTTGAATACGACATTCAGGCGGGCATAAGTGCCGTGAGCCGGCCATTTCAGCGCAGGTCGATGTTTTTTAAATAGGCGGAAATTTAGGAAAAGGCCTACGTTTGGCTGTGAATTATCGTCTCGAGAAAGTCGGAGCTTTCTCGATATACGGTCACGAAGAAACACCGCGAAACGGTTTTGCGGGGAATATGCAGCAAGAACAGATGAGCTGAGTGCTCTAGATCAACGTTTTGCACGTTGAAGCCCTCCGCAAGTCCGTCGAGTCGCTCAGGGCCCCGGCGAACTTGCGTCGCAGCTTTACCTGACCCGGCCCTTGCGCAGGTACTCCCTGTACCCGTAGGTCACTCCGACCCTGAAACAGTCAGAACGTCCCGACCCCTTGATCATGCGTCTACCGTCCTCGGGTAGCGCAGTGGAAAGAAGCGCTGGGGCCTCTTTCGTGTTTCGAAACTCAGTACCAGTTCGGATCTTTCTTCAGTTGCTCCATCAACAACTTCTGCATGCCTTCGTCCGGTTTTCCCAGGAAGCGGTAGTCGGCATGTCGTGTGGGCGACTTGTCGGCCGGCAGGCCTGCTGGCACTTCGACGAGCATGGCGTAGGCATCCTTCTTGTCGAAGCTGAATGCCACGATCAAGCGGTTGTTCAGACACGTCTGCCGGGTTTCGCAGAGCGGCCCGACCAGATACTCGTCGCCATCCTCTTCAACAGCATTCATTTGCTCGGCATCGCCGGACAGGTTCATCACCCATTCCGGCAGGCGTTCTTCTTTCTTCACAACGCCTTGCCAGGTTTCACGGTACTGCGGGTCTGCAGTGAGCAATTCATTGACCCGCATCTGGCCATCATTGGCCGCCATTGCCATGGCACTGCCGCCCAGAAGCAGGGCGGCGGCCACTGTCTTTAACGAAATGCTCATGGTCAGCCTCGACCGCGGCGGCCAAAGAAGAAGGAAGCAATGAACATCACCAGGAATACGACAAAGAGAATCTTGGCGATACCCGTGGCGGTGCCCGCGATACCACCGAAGCCCAGTACTGCAGCGATGATGGCAATGATCAAGAATGTGATTGCCCAACTCAACATGGTGATTCTCCTTACGCGTTCTGTTTAAAGGTGTTGCTTTTGGTGCTTTTCCCGGCGCGTCGAGCGCGCCAAGTTCGTTTACCTAAAACACCCAACGTTCCTGAGGCGTCTCATCCACAGGCTGGGCCTGGTCGACGTCCATCATTCGCATCGAGTCGCTGTCAGCCAGGCTGCTGCTGACGGCGCTGAAGTGGGTTTGAGGAGTGTGTGGAATCGACAGGTGCGGCGTCTCTGGCTGCTGGCTCTGTTCCCAACGCAAGTACTGTTGGCCGCCAATCAAGGTGATCAATAGCGCCAGCAGGACAAACAAGCCTTGCTGGACGAGCAATGGCGAGATACGCAATTGGGCGGCACCTTGGCGATTCATCCTGAAGTTCCTCCCACGCTGGGGTAGTGATCTTTGGCGGGCGCTGGTTCATTAAATGCCCTTGTCACCCAGACTCTTGCAGCCTGCATGCCACCTTTTTTTTGGTACTAATTCGTTATAAATCAATTAGTTAAATGGTTGGTCCAAATCCTTATGGACGCATCCTGCACGATGGCCCTTCTGAGGTCGTGCGTAATGCACGATGGACTCGCGAATACTTTCAATATTTTTGGAATTGAGAGAAGGGCGCAGATGTCAGAAAGGGACGCAGGCCATCGCCGAAGAACGGTTCATTAATAAAGAATCAAATAAATCAGTTGGTTATCTTGTTGATAAGTAGATAGCTCCGCTGATTTGGCTGAAATCGGCCACAATCAATCATGCAACTTGCCCGATTTTTCTGGGCCTAACCAAAATCAACAATTAAAGGAGCGCAGGAACATGGAATCAGCCACTGAGCATCAAGGCCGCATTCTGCTGGTGGATGATGAATCCGCCATCCTCCGAACCTTTCGCTATTGCCTCGAAGATGAAGGCTACAGCGTGGCCACCGCGACCAGCGCTGCTCAGGCCGAAGCCTTATTGCAGCGCCAGGTTTTCGATCTGTGTTTCCTCGATTTGCGCCTGGGTGAAGACAATGGGCTCGATGTGCTGGCCCAAATGCGCATCCAGGCGCCGTGGATGCGGGTGGTGATCGTGACTGCTCACTCGGCGGTGGACACTGCCGTGGATGCGATTCAGGCCGGTGCCGCCGACTATCTGGTCAAACCTTGCAGCCCCGACCAGTTGCGTCTGGCCACGGCCAAACAGCTGGAAGTACGACAACTCTCGGCGCGCCTGGAAGCCCTCGAAGGTGAAGTGCGCAAACCCAAGGAAGGCCTGGATTCCCACAGTCCGGCCATGAAAGTGGTGCTCGAAACCGCACGCCAGGTTGCCAGTACTGACGCCAACATCCTGATTCTCGGCGAGTCCGGCACCGGTAAAGGTGAACTGTCCCGGGCGATTCACGGCTGGAGCAAACGCCAGAAGAAATCCTGCGTCACCATCAACTGCCCGTCCCTGACTGCAGAGTTAATGGACAGCGAACTTTTCGGCCACAGCCGGGGCGCATTTACCGGTGCCAGTGAAAGTACCTTGGGTCGTGTCAATCAGGCCGATGGCGGGACGTTGTTTCTCGACGAGATCGGCGATTTCCCCCTGACCTTGCAGCCAAAATTGCTGCGTTTCATTCAGGACAAGGAATACGAACGCGTGGGCGACCCGGTGACCCGTCGCGCCGACGTGCGAATCCTCGCAGCGACTAACCTCAACCTGGAAGACATGGTTCGCGACGGTCGTTTTCGTGAAGACTTGCTCTATCGCCTGAACGTCATCACCTTGCACCTGCCGCCGCTTCGCGAGCGCAGGGAAGACATTCTGAATCTGGCTGACCGTTTCCTGGCGCGTTTCGTCAAGGAGTACTCGCGTCCGGCCCGATGCTTCAGCGACGAGGCCCGCGAAGCGCTGCTCAGCTACCGCTGGCCGGGCAACATTCGCGAGCTGCGCAACGTGGTGGAGCGCGCGAGCATTATTTGCCCGCAGGAGCGGGTAGAGCTCAGCCACTTGGGCATGGCCGAGGCCCCGGCCAACCACACGCCGCGCATTGGTGCTGCGTTGAGCCTGGATGAGTTGGAGAAAGCTCACATTGGCGCGGTCCTCGCCACGGCCGACACGCTGGACCAGGCGGCCAAGACCCTGGGTATCGATGCCTCGACCCTGTACCGCAAACGAAAGCAGTACAACCTGTGAGTCGTAATCGATGAAACTGGCGATGACGTTGCGCACCCGGCTGTTTCTGAGCATTTCCGCGCTGATTACGGTGGCGCTGCTTGGGCTCTTGCTCGGGCTGGTCAGCGTGATGCAGATGGCAGGGACTCAGGAAGCCCTGATCCGTGACAACTTCGTCAGGCTGGATCTGGGATTGAAGCTGCGTCAAAGCCTGGGTGATCAACTGGTCATCGTGCTTGGCGAGAACCCTGATCCTGCGGCGTTCGAGGCCTCCAGGCAGCACTCTCTTGAATTGCTTGACGAAGGCATTGCTCGCGAACCGTCCAGCGAGGGTGCCCAGTATGGTTTCAGAAAGGCCAAGGCTGATTATCAGAGCTTACTGCAGGCCTTTGATCTTTCCCGCGCTCCGGTACAGGTAGTCAATGATGACGGGGACCTCACGGAAAAATTCAACGCGTTGCGTAACGGTTTGATCTCTGAACAGAAGCGCGCACTGGATAACATCACTGAGATCGAGCGCGAGTCCCGGGAGCGGGCACTGTTGATTGCCGGCCTGCTTGGGTTGGTCGGGGTGGCGGTGTTGTTCATCGGGTTCATTACCGCCCATGCGATCGCCCGGCGGTTCGGGGCTCCGATCGAGGCTCTGGTGCAGGCAGCTGACAATATCGGTCAGGGCAATTTCGAAGTGACCCTGCCGATTTCTTCCGCGGTGGAAATGAACCAGTTGAGCCGGCGTTTCGGAATCATGGCCGAGGCCTTGCGTGAGCACCAGGCTACCAATATCGACGAGCTGCTCGCCGGCCAGCAACGTTTGCAAGCGGTGCTCGACAGCATCGACGACGGTTTGCTGATTATCGATCGTCAAGGTCATCTCGAGCACCTCAACCCGGTGGCTCAGCGCCAATTAGGCTGGGACACCGATCGTCTCGGTCAAGGGCTGGGCACGGCGCTTGAGCGTCCCGAACTGGATGAACAACTGCAACTGGTGTTGCGCGGCGGCACTCTGGAACGAGCGCCGGAAGACCTGAGTATCGAGGTCGATGGCGAGTCGCGATTGCTGACGTATAGCCTGACGCCGGTCAGCCATACCCAGGGTCATATTCTCGGCGCCGTGATGGTGTTGCATGACGTCACCGAACAGCGTGCCTTCGAACGGGTACGCAGCGAGTTCGTCTTGCGCGCCTCCCATGAGTTGCGCACACCGGTTACCGGGATGCACATGGCATTCGGCCTGTTCCGTGAGCGGACGCATTTTGCCGCAGACTCCCGCGAAGCCGACCTGCTGGACACCGTCAACGAAGAAATGCAGCGCCTGATGCAGTTGATCAACGACCTGCTGAATTTCTCTCGCTATCAAAACGGCCTGCAAAAACTCACGCTGGCACCGTGCTCTATTGAGGACTTGCTGGATCAGGCCCAGACACGTTTTGCCGTCTCGGCGCAGGAGAAGGGCATTGAGCTGCTGGTGGAAGTGCAGGGACCATTACCGCGGCTGCAAGCTGATCAGGCGCAACTGGAGCGGGTGCTCGACAACCTGATCGACAACGCCTTGCGCCATACCTCCCACGATGGACTGATCCGTTTGCAGGCCCGGCGCCATGGAGAGCGGATGATTATCAGTGTCGAGGACAACGGCGAGGGCATTGCCTACGGCCAGCAGGGACGGATCTTCGAGCCCTTTGTTCAGGTCGGCCGCAAAAAGGGCGGTGCCGGGCTTGGTCTGGCGCTGTGCAAGGAAATCGTGCAACTGCACGGCGGGCGGATGGGTGTCTACTCGCGGCCGGGGCAGGGCACGCAGTTCTACATGGCACTGGCGATATAAACCGTAGCCATCTCAGGCTTCGTCATCCAGACGTCGCGTGCTCAGTCGGCGACCACGGGTAATCAGTTCGATGAACTGCACGGCGCTCAGTGCGTGGGCGAACAACCAACCCTGGCCGAACTTCACCCCTTCGCTGCTCAGAAACACCGCTTGGGCTTCATGTTCGATGCCTTCTGCAATCACCTTGAGTTGCAGGGCCTGAGCCATGCGAATGATGTGCGGTGCCACGCCGCTGCTGGCGGCGTCATGGCCCAGCGCGTCGATAAACGCCTTGTCGATTTTCAGACAGTCCACCGGTAAGGTTTGCAGGTAGGCGAGGCTGCAATAGCCGGTGCCAAAGTCGTCGATCAGCACCTGATGCCCGACATCCCGCAGGGCTTGCAGGTTTTCTCGGGCCACCACCACATCGACCAATCCGCGCTCGGTCACCTCAAAGGCAATCTGCCTGGCCGCCACCCGGTGCACACTCAGCAGACGCGCCATCACCTGACCGATACGCGGCACCATGACATCGCAGGCCGCCAGGTTGACCGAGATGTACAGCTGCGGATTGGACCGCAACAGTTGCCCGAGCTGTTCCAGCAGGCGCTGCAATACGAAGTCGGTCATCTGGCGGATCTGGCCGGTATTTTCCGCCATCGGAATGAACAGGTCGGGACTGGTCAGCGTGCCGTCCGGTCTTCGCCAGCGCAGCAAGGCTTCGGCACCGACGCAGTTGCGGCTGTCGAGGTCGAAGATCGGTTGATACAACACCTGAAGCTCGCCTCGCCGCATGGCGCCTTGCAGTTCGGCATCCAGCGACTGACGCTGGCGTACCAGCAAAAACACCAGAATACCGACACAGGCACTCAGCGCCAGGCTCGCCGGCAGTAGCCACCACCATACCGCCGGTACATGCATTCCTGTGCGTGGGGTGATCAGTACCAGTTGGTATTCGGGGGTGTTAGTGGGCATTCGGTAAATCAGGCGGGTATGGGTGACTTGCAGCGCATCGGGGCTTTTCGGGGGCCAGGGTTCCGCGGGGGGCCAGGCCTGCGCGACACCGAGTACCGGAATCGCCCGGGTGCCGTGGTCGAGCACCACCAACAGGCTGCTCCCTGGAGACAGATCGACCATGTCGGTCAAATGCCCGCGCGACGTCGCCACCCGGAAATTGCCACGCCCAAGCATCAGTGCAGCGCGGTTCTCATCGGGTTCGGTGGTGGTGTTCAGCCAATAGCTGTAGGTGGGGCCCTTGATGTCCGGCGGTCGGATCAACGATACCCCTTCCTGGCGGGGGCGGTTGGAGCAGGTTCGCGAAGTGTCCATATAAGCGGCTTCATAAACGAAGCGGTAGTTGAAGCTGACCTGCTGCAGGGTCGCGATCATTTCGTCATCGCAACCTCGAAGCGGTTGGGCTTCCAGGTCATCGAGGCTTTCGCGCAACTGCCCGAACAGCTGCTCCAGGCGGACCAGAAAGCGTTCTCCCTGGGCGTTCATTTCCTGGCTTTCGTTGTGCTCGACTTGATTCATCGCCACGAACAAACTGCCGACCGTCAGAAGCGTTGCGCTCAAGGCAGTAGCCAGCATCGCCAAAAACCAAGGGCGATAGAACCAGCTATGCAGTCTCTCCCGAGCAGCAGGCATCATGGAATATCCGAAGAATTACCAATGAGTTATAGCTGCTGATTTGGAAAAAGCGCTGACCGTCGGGCGGGCGTCATTATTTTGTCTGGTTCAGCACCTGAAGAATCGCCGCGGTTTGCGCATCCGGCGTACCGTCGAAACGGGAAGGGCGAAAATGCAGCTGAAAGGCCGCCAGCACATTACGTGTATCTACATCCAGTTCGCCGGTTTGCGGCGTGGCATAGCCCAAGCGGGCAAGCTGTCCCTGAAACCAACTGATGCTGGGCAGTTGCACGGCGAACTGCGCTTGTTGCCGCGCCACAGCCTGCTCGTTCGGCCAGATCCCCAGGCCTTCGGCAGCCAGACGCTTCCAGGGAAACAGCGGGCCGGGGTCGAGTTTACGCATCGGTGCGATGTCGCTATGACCAATGATATGGCGGGGGCTGATCCCTTGGCGCTTACTGATGTCCTTGAGCAGGAAGATCATCGACTGAATCTGGGCTTCGCTGTAGGGATACCAAAGACGCCCGTTCGGGGTGTCCTCAAAGCCCTGATTAACGATCTCGATACCAATGGAGCTGGAGTTCAGCCAGGTCCGGCCTTGCCATTCGCTTTCGCCAGCGTGCCAGGCCCGGAAATTTTCATCCATTAGCTTATAAATAGTGGCGCGCTTGTCGTCGCTAATCAGGTAGTGGCTGCTGACCTCGCCGTGGGTCAGCAATTGCAACGAGGTCTCCAGGGATGCCGAGGTGTAATGCATCACCACGAACTGGATACGACTGTCGTGATTGGCTGAAGGGTGGCTGGTATCAATTCGGGGGCCGCTGGCACAACCGGCTAATAGAAGCAGCGACGCAATAAGAACAAGACATTTCATGGCGGGAGGCAGTACACGCAAGAAAATAATGCAACAGTGTAACGGTATTGCCTTGCGCGCAGATGGCAAAAAATGCTGTTTTAAACAAAATGGAACAATTAGCTATCAACCCAGTTCTATTCGATTCCGGCCATTATTTTTCGCCCGATATAGCGCCTGATCGGCTCTTTTAAGCACCAGATCACTATGTTCGCCCGATCTGAAGGCGGTCAGTCCCATGGAAATGGTGATGGTGACTCGCTCGCCCTTGAAGTGGAACGGGCAGGCTTCGATCGATGCGCGCAAGGTTTCCAGCAGTTTCGCGCCCACCGCCGGCACCGTGGCAGGCATCAACAGCACAAACTCCTCACCGCCAAATCGGGCAATGAAATCAGTCCCGCGCAGACGCTTGCGTAGCACACTGGCGATGATTTTCAGCACCTTGTCGCCCGCCAGATGGCCATAGTTGTCATTGATGCGTTTGAAATGGTCGAGGTCGAGCATTGCCAGCAACAGGGTATTGCCATGTTGCTGCCATTGGCCGATTTCATGCTCCAGGCGTTCGCTCCAGGCTGCTCGATTCGGCAGGCTGGTCAATGGATCGATCAACGCTTTTTGGCGCTGCTCTTCGAGATGCTCGCGGTAGCCCAGGGCTTCCTGCTCCATGTGGGCAACCCTTTCGGCCAGGCTTTGCAGGCGGGCTGCTACTTCCTGTTCACGCTCGTCACGCTGCTTCTGGTGTTGGTCCATGGTGCCGAGCAGGCCTTCGAGATGGTTTTCCAGCACATGCTTGAGATCATCAAGATCCGCCGCTTCCTGCATGCTGCTTTGCAAGCCGTCGACTTGCTCGCGAATCTGCGTGTCCATCTCCCGCGCGGCCGAGCGGTTGTCGGCGTGGCCGTCGCTCGCGGCTTGCAGGTTGCTTTGAAATGACTCGAGGCGTTCGTTGAGTTGCTGCAAATACGCTTCGAATTCGTGCTGGCCGCTGTCGGTGATCGCCAGCATTAACGTAGCCAGGTCATCGAGGATCGGTAGCAATTCGTACCAGTTCAAGCCATGTTGAAGACGATCGCGCATCGCCTCGGCTTGCGGACGATGGCGCTCGGGCAACGCCAGGTCATCGAGAAGGCCTAGCAGGGTGTCTTCGATGTGCTTGGCGACAGAGCTGTAGGACGGCTCCGGCGAATCCGGCAGGGCATACAGAATATCGTGCTCGGACTGCTCTGGATCGATCGCCATCGGAGTCAGTTCATCGGGATTGATTGCCGACAAAGCCTGAGTAGCCGGTAGGGTGATCGTTGGAACAGGTTCTTGTGGCTGCTCGATATTAGCTTGGGTTTGTAACTCCGGGACTTGGCTGCTCGTAGCTTCTGGCTCAAGGACGGGCGGGGCAAACGCCACGACTTCAGCCGCAGGTGCCATTGATGTTGGCGTCTGAATTTGCGCTGGCTCGGGGGGCGCAGCGGCGGGCAGGGCGGCTTCTACGGTTGGCAACACCACTTGCGGCTTATCGACGGCTGGCGTGAGATTGGCTATTGCTTGTAGGGGCTCGGCCGGCAGTGCTGCAACCGGTTCGACAGGTTGCGGGGCTGGCATTTGCGATTCGGCGGCGGCGAGCTGTGGCGCGGTCTCTTCTGTTTCCCTACCGAACAACCGCTGCAGGAAACCCGGACGATCAGGTTCGGCAGGGTTCTCCAGCAGGTTCAAGGCTTTGCCCTGCAAGCCGCTCAGCTCGCTGAGCAGCAACGGGATTTCGCGAGCCTGACTTACGCGTCCGTCCAGCTGTTTGGCGAATTTTTTCAGCGGTCGACTCACTTCCCGGGGCAGCGGCAATGCTTGCAGCTGAGAGACCAGCGACGTCAGGGCGGCACTGACTTGATCGACCCGGGTTTCCCGACGTTGCTCGGAGTCGAGCACGGCTTTTTCCAGGCGCGGCAGCAAGGCAGCCAGGCCGGCGTCCATGTCATCGGTGCGTACGACTTCGCGCATTTCCTTCATGCATTGGTCAACGGCGCGATCGGTACCTTCTGCGGCCAGGGTGCTGCGCACCAGCCCTCGACGCAGCAAGTCGAGCCGGGCGTCCCATCGACGTTCCAGTTTTTCTTGTTGTTCGATGCTTTTGAGGTATTTCTCTTTCCAGCGCTGTGCTTCGTCGCTCATTCAGGCAGGACTCAACGCGGGCAATGCATCGGCCGTGAGCGAACCCGGCAGACGAATCTCTACCGCGACCGGCAGGTGATCGGAAATGGGTTGTGCCAGCACTTCGACTTTTTCAAGGGTCAGGGTAGGGCTGAGCAGAATATGGTCCAGGCAACGCTGTGGGCGCCAGCTGGGGAAGGTCGCTTCCAGTTGCGGCGCGAGCAGGCCCAAATCACGCAACGGGGAGTTTTGCAGCAAGTCACTGGCATGGGTGTTCATGTCGCCCATCAGCACCTGGTGTTTATAACCGCCGATCAACTCGCGGATGTAAGCCAGTTGCAGGCTGCGGGCGCGAGCGCCCAGTGCCAGGTGCATCATCACCACCACGAGCGCCTCTGGACCTTCGCCGAAGCGCACCAGAATGGCCCCGCGACCCTTGGGTCCCGGCAGCGGATGATCTTCAATCGCCCATGGGCGCAGGCGGCTGAGCACGCCATTGCTGTGCTGGCCGAGATGACCGAGGTTGCGATTGAGTTGTTGATACCAGTAGGGGAAGGCGCCGAGCTGCGCCAGGTGTTCGACCTGATTGACGTAGCCTGATCGCAGGCTGCCGCCATCGGCTTCCTGCAAGGCGACCAGATCGAAGTCGCCCAGCAGATTACCGATTTTTTGCAGATTGTCGGCACGCCCGGTGTGTGGCAACAGATGCTGCCAGCCGCGGGTCAGATAGTGCCGATAGCGCTCGGTACTGATACCGACCTGGATATTGAAACTGAGCAAACGCAGACGGCTGTCCACGGGCAACCCCGTCGATTCCAGGTGATGCTCGTTGACCCGCGGATCATGCAGGCCAACGATGCGTTCAGTTCCCCAGCGGCGCATGGCAGGCGCCGCGCTTAGTTGGCGACGGCCTTGGTTGCCGCTCGCTCTTTGGCTACCAGTTGGTCGGCCAGTTTCAGCGCTTGTTCGGCACCGCCGGCAGAGCCGATGTCAAAGCGATACTTGCCGTTGACGATCATGGTAGGCACGCCGGAGATTTCATATTTCTTTGCAAGTTCTTTGGCTTTGTTGATCTGGCCCTTGATGGCGAAGGAGTCGAAGGTGGCCAGGAACTTGTCCTTGTCTACACCTTGGGTCGCCAGGAAGTCCGCCATGTCTTCTTTGTCGGTCAGTTTCTTGTGTTCTTTCTGAATCGCTTCGAAAACTGCGGCGTGAACCTTGCTTTCGACGCCCATGGCTTCGAGGGTCAGGAACATTTGGCCGTGTGCGTCCCAAGGGCCGCCAAACATGGCCGGAATGCGCACGAAGTTCACGTCGGAAGGCAGTTTTTCAACCCATGGGTTAATGACGGGTTCGAAGGCATAGCAATGCGGGCAACCGTACCAGAACAGCTCCACGACTTCGATCTTGCCAGGCACGGCCACCGGGACCGGATTGCTCAGCTCGACAAAGGGCGCTTCAGGTTTTTCGGCGGCTTGGGCGGTCATGCCGAACAGGCTGGCAGCGACGAGTGCGGCGCTGATGATCAGATTACGCATGCTTTACTCCTGGACAAATTGGGTCGCCTCGCGCGACCTGTTTTCAGACAGATCCTGGCGGGCTTGAGTTTGTAGTGTAACGGCAGCGGCCACAAAAAAGGGCAGCCAAAGCCACCCTTTTTATGTTTGCATCGACGGATTAATCGAGTGTTAACGTTGCAAGAGATGTACACCCCTCACAACGCTCGATCACAAACCTTAGTGCAAGCCTTGAATATAGCTGGAGACTGCGGCGATATCTTCGTCGCTCAGCTTTTTAGCGATGCTCTGCATCGGTTTGGTATCGCCGTCGTTGGTCCGGCCGCCTTCTTCTTTTCTGAAGTCGGTCAGTTGCTTGCCGACGTACTGAGCATGCTGGCCGCCCAGATGCGGGAAGCCGGCAGCTGCGTTGCCCTTGCCATCTGGAGAGTGGCAGCCGGTGCAGGCTGGCAGACCCTTGGCCAGGTCGCCACCACGGAACAGTGCTTCACCGCGAGCCACGACTTTCGGGTCGGCGGCGCCGACGCTGCCTTTTTGGCTGGCGAAGTAGGCGGAGATATCAGCCAGATCCTGATCGCTCAGGTTGGTCAGCAGGCCAGTCATTTCCAGTACCGTGCGCTTGCCGGACTTGATGTCGTGCAGCTGTTTGTTCAGATAACGCTCGCCCTGGCCTGCCAGTTTCGGAAAGTTAGGCGCCATGCTGTTGCCATCCGGGCCATGACAGGCGCCACATACTGCGGCTTTCGCCTGACCAGCAGTCGCATCACCTGCAGCATGGGCAATGCCGGAGATCCCCACGGTCAACAGCAGACTCACGATCAATTTGTTCATCAGCTAATCCAACTACGGCTAAGGGTTAAAGAGTTATGGGCCGGGTTTACTCGCTCATCCAGTGGATGATGGCTCGGTAATCCTCGGCACTGCAGTCCATGCACAAACCACGCGGCGGCATCGCCTTGAAACCCTGGGTCACGTGTTGCACCAGCGTCTCCATACCTTTCGCCAACCTCGGCGTCCAAGCTTCCTGATCGCCCTTGCGGGGCGCCATGGGTAGTTGGCCGGAATGACAGGCACCACAAACACGGTTGTACACAGCTTCCGGATCCTGTGTAGCCTGAGCGCTGTAAAGCGGCATCAAGACACCGGCAGCTAGCAGCCATTTCGTCATAAAACGACCTTTTCAGGGTTGAGAGCGTGCTGCGTTCTAGTGCGCAATCAAGGTTAATCGCTCTCGTGAACTTCATCCTACGCTGGGACAAAGCGCACACAAAATCTGCGGCATTATATACTGGCGTCACTGAAACGGAAACGACACTGCTTGCCGCGTCCATTCCCGGCGCCGCCCACATCGGAAATCCCATGCAACTCAAGAACCCCATCCTCGGCCTGTGCCAACAGTCCACCTTTATGCTCAGCGCCGCCAAAGTCGACCAATGCCCCGACGACGAAGGCTTTGAAGTGGCCTTCGCCGGGCGTTCCAACGCCGGTAAGTCCAGCGCGTTGAACACCCTGACACACGCCAGCCTGGCGCGGACCTCGAAAACACCGGGTCGCACGCAGCTATTGAACTTCTTCAAGCTAGACGATGAACGCCGTCTGGTCGACCTGCCGGGTTACGGTTACGCGAAAGTACCAATCCCGTTGAAGCTGCACTGGCAGCGTCACCTGGAAGCCTATCTGGGCGGTCGCGAGAGTTTGAAAGGTTTGATTCTGATGATGGACATCCGTCATCCAATGACCGATTTCGACCTGCTGATGCTCGATTGGGCCATCGCCAGTGGCATGCCGATGCATATTTTGCTGACCAAGGCAGACAAGCTGACCTACGGCGCGGCGAAAAACGCGCTGCTCAAGGTTCAGGCGGAAATCCGCAAGGGCTGGGGCGATACGATCACTATCCAGCTGTTTTCGGCACCGAAACGCATGGGCCTGGAAGACGCCTACACTGTTCTGGCGGGCTGGATGGAGTTGGCGGACAAGGGCGCTGAGACTGCCGAGTAACGCTCTCCGGACAAATCTGCAGGCAAAAAAAACCCCGGACTTCATATGGGGAGGGAGAAGTTCCGGGGTTCAAGCTCCGGACCGCTAGGGCGGGGTCCAGATATCTGCCAACACTTAACACAACATAGGAGCATCGAAGGGCTTCACCAACCATTCAGTATCTCTGAGTGGCGGTTCACGGATTTAGTTCAGACTATTTTCAAAAACCATTGGAAATAATCGATGTCATTTTCCGCACTATAGCCCTTCGTTATTTTGTGCTGCGGCATAAGGCCGCAGCACAGGCGTCTTTCAGCCGATCAGTGCGCTTCATCCCAGTTGTTGCCTACGCCTACCTCGACCAGAAGTGGTACATCCAGTTGTGCGGCGCTGCTCATGTGTACGCGAATCTCCTCACGCACCTGGTCGATCAAGTCCTCACGCACCTCAAGCACCAATTCATCGTGTACCTGCAGGATGACTTTGGCGTCCAGGCCTGACGATGTCAGCCAGTTATCCACGGTTACCATGGCTTTCTTGATGATGTCCGCCGCGGTGCCTTGCATCGGGGCGTTGATCGCTGTGCGCTCGGCAGCTTTGCGCAGGGCCTGGTTTTTCGCGTTTATTTCCGGCAGGTACAAGCGACGACCAAAGATGGTTTCGACGAAACCTTGCTCGGCGGCCTGGGCGCGCGTGCGCTCCATGTATTCCAGTACACCGGGATAACGGGCGAAATAGCGGTCGATGTAGGCCTGGGATTGTTTACGGTCAACGCCGATCTGCTTGGCCAGGCCAAACGCGCTCATGCCGTAGATCAAACCGAAGTTGATCGCTTTCGCGCTACGACGCTGATCGTTAGTGACTTCGTCCAGCTCGACGCCAAACACCTCTGCGGCCGTTGCCCGGTGTACATCGAGGTTGTTGCGGAAGGCGTGCAGCAAGCCTTCATCCTTGGCCAGATGCGCCATGATCCGCAGTTCGATTTGCGAGTAGTCCGCGGCCAGCAGCTTGTAGCCTTTCGGCGCGACGAACGCCTGACGAATCCGACGACCTTCGGCAGTGCGAATCGGAATGTTCTGCAGGTTCGGGTCGATGGACGACAAACGTCCGGTAGCGGCGACGGCTTGCTGGTAAGACGTATGAATGCGCCCGGTACGAGCATTGATCTGCTCTGGCAAACGGTCGGTATAGGTGCTTTTAAGCTTGCTCAGCGAGCGGTACTGCATCAGCACCTTGGGCAGCGGGTAGTCTTGTTCGGCCAACTCGGCCAACACCGCTTCGGCAGTCGAAGCCTGGCCCTTGGCGGTTTTGCTGAGTACGGGCAAACCGAGCTTTTCGTAGAGGATCACGCCCAGCTGCTTCGGCGAACCCAGGTTGAATTCTTCACCGGCAATGGCGAACGCCTCACGCTCAAGGGCGACCAGTTTCTCGCCCAGCTCGACGCTCTGGATGCCCAGCAGGTTGGCATCCACGAGCGCGCCCTGGCGCTCGATACGGGCCAGAACCGGCATCAGCGGCATTTCAATCTCGTTGAGCACTTTGCCCAGGCTTGGCGTTGCTGCCAGTTTTTCCTGCAAAGCCAGGTGCAACTGGAAGGTGACATCGGCATCTTCGGCAGCATAGGGGCCGGCCAGCTCAAGAGAGATCTGGTCGAAAGTCAGCTGTTTGACGCCTTTGCCCGCGATCCCTTGAATGTCGGTCTTGCTTTGGCCCAGGTACTTGAGCGCCAGGCTGTCCATGTCATGGCGGGTGGCCGTCGAGTCCAGGACGTAAGACTCGAGCATGGTGTCGTAAGCAATACCCTGAACAATAATCCCGTTGCTCTGATCGCCACCGATGGCGCAGTTGGCGAGGATATTGGTTTCGAACTTGGCGTGCTGGCCGACTTTCAGTTTGTTCGGATTTTCCAGCAGCGGCTTCAGTGCCAGCAGCACGGTGTCGCGATCCAGTTGCTCCGGCACGCCCATGTAGGAATGGGTCAGCGGAATGTAGGCCGCTTCATTGGCCGCGACGGAAAACGACAGACCCACCAGTTGTGCATGTTGAGCATCGGTGCCATTGGTTTCGGTGACGAAGGCGATCAGTGGCGCTTTGTCGAGCTTGGCCAGCCAGGCCTCGAAGTGCTGCTGGTCGAGGATGGTTTCGTATTTCGCTTCGGCGGCGCCCGGCTGTTCTTGGGCGACCTCGACAATTTCCTGACCCGATCGCTTCGCGTCGCGCTGGTTCTCTTCGAACCAGCTTTTGAATTCCAGCAGGGTGTAGAGCTCGGCGAGCTTGTCGTGATCCGGCTTGCCCATTTGCAGGTCATCGAGACCGATGTCCAGTGGCACATCGATCTTGATGGTTGCCAGTTGATAGGAGAGGAACGCCATCTCCTTATGCTCTTCGAGCTTGGCCGGCAGGGTTTTGGCGCCGCGAATCGGCAGGGTCGGGACGATGTCGAGCTGCGCATAGAGCTCGGTCAGGCCGCCGTTCACACCGACCAACAGGCCGGAAGCAGTCTTGGGGCCGATACCCGGAACGCCCGGGATGTTGTCGGACGAATCGCCCATCAGTGCCAGATAATCGATGATCTGCTCGGGAGCGACGCCGAATTTCTCCTTCACGCCTTCCACGTCGAGCGCGCTACCGGTCATCGTATTGACCAAGGTAATGTGCCCGTCGACCAGTTGCGCCATGTCCTTGTCGCCGGTGGAGATCACCACCGGGCGGTCGGCGGCCGCGCTGCTGCGGGCCAGGGTGCCGATCACGTCGTCGGCTTCAACGTTGTCCACGCACAGCAATGGAAAGCCCAGGGCTTTGACGCTGGCGTGCAGCGGGTCGATCTGGACCCGCATGTCGTCGGGCATGCTTGGGCGATTGGCCTTGTATTCGGCGAACATCGCGTCGCGGAACGTCCCGCCCTTGGCGTCGAATACCACGGCGAACGGGCTGTCCGGGTACTGCTTGCGCAGACTCTTGAGCATGTTCAATACGCCTTTGACCGCTCCGGTCGGCAGGCCTTTGGACGTGGTCAGCGGTGGCAGCGCGTGAAAGGCGCGGTACAGATAAGAAGAACCGTCCACCAGGACGAGGGGGGCTTGGCTCATGAGCAGGATCAACCTTTTCGGCGGGTCCGGCGCTAGAATAGCGGGACCGTTGACGACAAAGGGACAAGGTTATCATGCGCACACTAAATCGCTTGTTGCTGGCTGGCTTGTTTGCAATCACTCCATTGGCTGTCATGGCGGCGGACGACGCGCCCTCGGCGGACCCAGATGTAACAATCCGCACTGAAGGTGACAAAACCATTCAGGAATATCGGCAAAATGGCTTTTTGTACGCCATCAAGGTGACCCCGAAAGTCGGTAAACCGTATTTCCTGGTGCGTGCTGATGGCTCGGACGGTAACTTCATCCGCTCGGACCAGCCGGATATGCTGATTCCGTCGTGGAAAATATTCGAGTGGTAAACCGCTCCTAACTTAAATCGGCGCTGGCAGTCGCGGCGCCCGTACTGGCAGTTTTAACCATGTCTGTGTTCACCCCCCTGGCTCGGCCCGAGCTGGAAACCTTTCTCGCCCCTTACGGGCTTGGCCGCCTGCTTGATTTCCAGGGGATCGCCGCCGGTAGCGAAAACACCAATTTCTTTATCAGCCTGGAGCAGGGCGAATTTGTCCTGACCCTGGTCGAGCGTGGTCCGGTGCAGGAGATGCCGTTCTTCATCGAGCTGCTCGACGTGCTGCACGACGCCAACCTGCCGGTGCCTTATGCCCTGCGCACCACCGACGGCGTCGCCTTGCGCGAACTGGCCGGCAAACCTGCGCTGCTGCAGCCACGTCTGGCGGGCAAGCACATCAAGGACGCTAACGCGCAGCATTGTGCTCAGGTCGGCGAGCTGCTGGCTCATCTGCACTTGGCGACCCAGGCCAACATGATCAAACGCAAAACCGATCGCGGCCTGGACTGGATGCTGGAAGAGGGCACGCAGTTGCTTTCGCATCTGAATGCCGAGCAAAGCGATTTGCTGCAACGGGCGCTGGATGAAATCACACAACAGAAGACGAAAATTCTGGCGCTGCCGCGAGCCAACATCCACGCGGATCTGTTCCGCGATAACGCGATGTTCGAAGGCACACACCTGACCGGGTTGATCGACTTCTACAACGCCTGTTCGGGGCCGATGCTCTATGACGTGGCGATTGCCTTGAACGATTGGTGTTCGGACGAACAAGGGCAGCTTGATGGCGCTCGGGCGCGGGCATTGCTGGGCGCTTATGCCGCGTTGCGACCGTTTACCGCTGCCGAAGCCGAGCTATGGCCGACCATGCTGCGTGTGGCGTGCGTACGGTTCTGGTTGTCGCGGTTGATTGCCGCGGAGTCTTTCGCCGGGCAGGACGTGTTGATTCACGATCCGATGGAGTTTCAGCTGCGCTTGGCGCAGCGGCAGAAGGTCAGCACGCCGTTGCCGTTCGCGCTTTAAATTGTGGCGAGGGGGCTTGCCCCCGTTGGAGCGCGAAGCGCTCCCCTGCAAACTCATTGAGCGGGGGCTGCTTCGAAGCCCGACGGGGGCAAGCCCCCTCGCCACAGTTCTGCGGGACGGTTACAACGACTCCAGACACCCCGCCAAATCATTCCCCAGCTTTTCCAGCAACTGCTCATACCCCTGAGCGGTTGCTGGCGTGTAGCCGCCCAGTGCATCCAGTTCCGCCAGTTTCACCGGCAGCCCTGCCACCAGGGTTTCTGCCAGGCGCGGGCGCAGCGGTGGTTCGCTGAACACGCAGGTCTTGCCGACTTCCTGCAACCGCGTGCGCATCGCTGCCACGTGCTGGGCACCGGGCTGCACTTCGGCTGCGACACTGAACACGCCGGTGTGCTTGAGGCCGTAAGCGTCTTCGAAGTAATCGAAGGCTTCGTGGAACACGAAGTAAGGTTTACCCGCGATGCCCGCCAGGCGAGCCTTCAGGCGCAAGTCCAAAGCATCGAGACGCTCATCGAACGCCTTGAGGTTGCTCTGGTAACGCGCCGCGTTGGCCGGATCTACAGCACTCAAATCGGTGGCCATTTTGCTGGCGATCACGCGGGCGTTGATCGGTGACAACCACAAATGCGCATCCAGGTTGCCGGGGCGGTGATCGTGATCATGCTCGTCGGCTTCTTCGGCGTCGGAGTGGTTATCTTCGGCGAAATGTCGCAGTTTCAGGCCGGGCAAATCCTGCACCGCGATGCTGGGCAGCGTACGACCTTTCAGCACGCGAGGCAGGAAACCTTCCATGTCCGGGCCGATCCAGTACACCAGCTCCACCGATTGCACTTTCCGTACGTCGGAAGGGCGCAAGGCATAGTTATGGGGCGAAGCGCCGGGCGGCAGCAAGACTTCCGGAACCGCTACGCCGTCCTGCACCGCCGCGGCGATCAGCTGCAGGGGCTTGATGCTGGTGAGGACTTTGACTTCGGCTTGCGCTGAGCCAATCAGCAGAAAACTTGCGACAAATGCGACAAAGATAGAAAAAAGTCGGGACACGATGACCACTCGAAGAGGCGAGAACGGGTAACATAATAACGTCTCTCACAAAACTCGTCGCCGCTCATGCCTAAAACACCGATTGCCAGCCGTCCCCACGACCACTCTCATTGCGTGCATAGCGCATTGTCTGAGGCCGATGCCTTGTGCGCACGTCAGGGGCTGCGTCTGACCGCTTTGCGCCGGCGAGTGCTGGAACTGGTATGGCAAAGCCACAAACCGTTGGGTGCCTATGACATTCTGGCGGTGCTCAGTGAGCAGGACGGCCGCCGCGCCGCACCTCCGACCGTGTACCGCGCGCTGGATTTCCTGCTGGAAAACGGCTTGGTACACCGCATCTCCTCGCTGAACGCCTTCGTCGGCTGCAATCACCCGGAACACGCTCACCAGGGCCAGTTCCTGATCTGCCGCGAATGCCACGCCGCCATCGAACTCGAACAGAAATCCATCAGCGACGCGATCATCAATAGCGCCAAAGATGTCGGATTTATCGTCGAGGCCCAGACCGTTGAAGTCATCGGTCTCTGCTCGGGTTGCCAGGGGGCTTGATGAGCAATGCGCTGATTCGCCTCGAGCAGGTGGCTGTCACCTTTGCCGGGCAAAACGTGCTGGACAACATCGAGCTGAGCGTCGAGCCGGGGCAGATCGTCACCTTGATCGGCCCCAACGGTGCCGGTAAAACCACGCTGGTGCGCGCGGTGCTCGGTTTGCTGAAACCGGACAGCGGTAGCGTCTGGCGCAAGCCGAAGTTGCGCGTCGGTTACATGCCGCAAAAACTTCATGTCGACCCAACCCTGCCGCTTTCGGTGCTGCGCTTCTTGCGTCTGGTGCCGGGCGTGGACCGCGCTCGCGCCTTGGCCGCTCTCAAGGAAGTCGGTGCCGAACAGGTCATCGACAGCCCGGTGCAAAGTGTTTCCGGTGGCGAAATGCAGCGAGTGTTGCTGGCGCGGGCATTGTTGCGCGAGCCGGAACTGCTGGTGCTTGATGAGCCGGTGCAAGGCGTCGATGTGGCCGGTCAAGCCGAGCTCTACAGCCTGATTACACGCTTGCGCGACCGTCATGGTTGCGGCGTTTTGATGGTCTCTCACGATCTGCATCTGGTGATGAGCACCACCGACCAGGTGGTGTGCCTGAACCGCCACGTCTGCTGTTCCGGACATCCCGAGCAAGTCAGCGGCGATCCGGCATTCGTCGAGTTGTTCGGAAAGAACGCACAAAGCCTGGCGATTTATCACCACCACCACGACCACGCCCACGATCTGCATGGCTCGGTGGTCAGCGCCGCCCCGTCGGCCCCTACCCACGTTCATGGAGATAGCTGCAAGCATGGCTGACTTTCTGCTCTTTGCCCTGCTTGCAGGTCTGGCCCTGGCGCTGGTCGCAGGCCCGTTGGGGTCGTTCGTGGTCTGGCGGCGCATGGCCTATTTCGGCGACACCCTGTCCCACGCCGCGCTGCTCGGCGTGGCGCTGGGGTTTCTGCTGGATGTCAGCCCGACCGTTGCCGTCACGGTAGGCTGCTTGTTGCTGGCGGTATTGCTGGTGACGTTGCAACAACGGCAGCCACTGGCGTCCGACACGCTTTTGGGAATTCTCGCACCGAGCACGCTCTCGCTTGGCTTGGTGGTACTAAGCTTCATGCATGAAGTGCGGATCGACCTGATGGCCTATCTGTTCGGCGACTTGCTGGCGATCAGCCCGACCGATCTGGCCTGGATCCTCGGGGGTAGCGCGGCGGTACTGGCATTGCTGGTCACGTTGTGGCGACCCTTGCTGGCGATCACGGTGCATGAAGAGCTGGCCAAAGTGGAAGGTTTGCCAGTGGCGGCGTTGCGCCTGGCCCTGATGTTGCTGATCGCTGTGGTGATTGCGGTGGCGATGAAAATCGTCGGCGTGTTGCTGATTACTTCGTTACTGATTATTCCGGCGGCTGCGGCACAGCGTCACGCCCGCTCGCCGGAGCAGATGGCATTGGGCGCGAGCCTGCTGGGCATGCTCGCGGTGTGTGGCGGGCTGGCGTTGTCCTGGTTCAAGGACACCCCGGCCGGCCCGTCGATTGTGGTGACGGCCGCCGCGCTGTTTCTGCTGAGTTTTGTCCTGCCCCGTCGAGGGGTGTAGACTTGCTCGTTTTTTGCGCAAATAGAGAGTCGCAGGAATGAAGCTGTTCGCCTCCCGTTATCTGCTCCTTGTCGCATTTTCGCTGCTACTGGGCGCTTGCCAAAGCACGCCACCGGCGGCCACCGAGGTCCCCGATGCGCGGGCCACGGCTATCGCACAGCTGGAACAAAGCCTGGCCAGCAGCGAACTGGCCACCGCCGAAGGGCAATTGGCGGCCTTGCAGGCCGAGTCGCCCAACGATCAATCCCTCGAGCAATACCAGCGGCAATTGGCCGAAGCGTATTTGCTGCGTAGTCAGATCGTGTTGCAAAAAGGTGATGTGAATGCAGCAGCCACCGCCCTCAGCCGTGCCCGGGTTTTGATGCCCAAGGCCCCGGCGCTGACCGGTGGCGTCAACAGCGCCATTGTCCATGCGCGCAAGGCTGAACTGGATAAAGCCGAAGCGGCTCTCAAGGCTGCCGAAGCCAAACCTCAGGCCAAAGTCATCGACCCCACGGCTGAAAGCACCACGGTGGCGTTGAACCTCACCGATATGAGCAAGCTCCGTCGTCAACTGGATGCCATCGCCGCCGATGTGGTGAATTATCAGTGCGACGTGAGCATTCAGGCTCCGCGCACTCAGGATTACCCATGGCTGGCCACGCTGCTGACCAAACGGGTGAAGAAGCTGGATTCGGAGTTTGATCTGAAGCTGGAGAAGCAGATTCTGCGCAACATTCCGGCGCAGGTGGTTTTGAGTCCGCGTAAGCCTTAAAAGCTTCGCGGGCAAGCCTCGCTCCTACAGGTGCAGCGTAAACCCAAGGAGCGAGGCTTGCCCGCGAAGACGTCCTCCTGTTCGATAAAAATCCTTAAGCCGGAACCGCCTTGGCCTTTGGCTCCCTATCCCATACCCGATGCTGACCGATCGCGGCAAAAAACGTTTTGAACAGCTTGGCATCGTTACCCAGGATCAGCCCTGCATCAGTCTCCAGCTTCAACACATCCAGCAACTGCTTCGCTTCGCCATGCAGCGCGATGGCCTTCAAATGTTTGTACGCCTCCAGCAGATAATGCAGCGCTACACCATCGGTACTCAGCGCCTTGATCGACGCCGCGCCACCCGGCACGAACACGGCGTCGAACGCTACAGAAGGCAAGCCTTCCATCGACGCATCCACCGGCAGCGCTTTGCCATCGGCGGTTGTCACGGGGGCCGAGGTCGGGCCGAGCAGTTTGGCGTGCGCGCCTTCGGCCATCAAAGCCTTCTTCATCGCATCAATCGCGGCGCCATCCACCCCGTTGGCCGCCAAAATGGCCACTTTTCGGGTTTTGATATCCCCCGACAGCAGGTTGGCCTGGCTCAGGGCGGGGGAGTGGTCGAGTGACGTTTTACGCACCTCGACCGTTCCGGCCTTCGGTACCGGCAAGCCCAGGTTCTGTGCCACGCGTTTGGCCAGTTCCAGATCGATATTGGCCAGAATCTCATTCACCTGCCGCGCACGAATAAATTCGCGTTCGACCTTGCCCAGCTCAAAGCTGTAAGCGGTAATGATGTGTTCCTGCTCGTGCTTGCTCATGCTGTGAAAGAACAGCCGAGCTTGGGAGAAGTGGTCGGCGAACGACTCGCTGCGCTGACGGATTTTCGCAGCGTCGATGCGCTCCGGATAAGTCTCGAAGCCGCCGTCCTGCGCTGCCGGTGGGGTTTCCTTCGGCCAGCCGCTGTCGATAGAGTTCGGCTCGTACGAGGCGCGTCCCTTGTCGATGGTGGTGCGGTGCTGCGCATCTCGTTGACCGTTATGGAACGGTGCTACCGGGCGGTTGATCGGGATCTCATGAAAATTCGGCCCACCCAGTCGGCTGATCTGCGTATCGGTGTAGGAAAACAACCGACCTTGCAGCAACGGGTCATTGGAGAAGTCGATCCCCGGCACGATATGCCCGGGGCAGAAGGCAACTTGCTCGGTTTCGGCGAAGAAGTTGTCCGGGTTGCGGTTGAGCACCATCTTGCCCAGCGGAGTGATAGGGACGACTTCCTCGGGAATGAGTTTGGTTGGGTCGAGAAGGTCGAAATCGAAGGCATGTTCGCTTTCTTCCTCGATGACCTGTACGCCCAATTCCCATTCCGGGTAGTCCCCCATCTCGATGGACTCCCAGAGATCACGACGGTGGAAGTCGGTGTCTTTGCCGGCGAGTTTCTGCGCCTCGTCCCACACCAGCGAGCAGGTACCAGCGGCAGGGCGCCAGTGGAATTTTACGAAACGCGCCTTGCCTTCGGCATTGATCATGCGAAACGTGTGTACGCCGAAGCCTTGCATGGTGCGCAAGCTTTTGGGGATCGCCCGGTCGGACATGGTCCACATCACCATGTGCGCGGATTCCGGCACCAGAGAAACAAAATCCCAGAAAGTATCGTGGGCCGAACCGCCGGTAGGAATTTCGTTGTGGGGCTCGGGTTTTACCGCATGTACGAAGTCAGGAAACTTGATCGCATCCTGAATGAAGAACACCGGCATGTTGTTGCCCACCAGATCGAAGTTGCCTTCGTCGGTGAAAAACTTCACCGCGAAACCTCGTACGTCCCGCACGGTATCGCCTGACCCGCGTGGGCCCTGCACCGTGGAAAAGCGCACAAAAACCGGCGTTTTTTGGCTTGGGTCTTGTAGGAACCCGGCCTTGGTCAGTACGGAATGGGTTTCGTATGGCTGGAAGTAACCATGGGCGCCGGTACCACGGGCATGGACGATGCGCTCGGGAATGCGTTCATGGTCAAAGTGCGTGATCTTTTCACGCATGATGAAGTCTTCCAGCAACGACGGCCCGCGGGCACCGCCCTTCAACGTGTTCTGATTGTCCGCGACCTTCACGCCCTGGTTGGTGCGCAAGGCCTGTTCGGTGGCATCGGAGCGAAATTTTTCCAGGCTGTCGAGCTTGGCGTTGGTGTTGCCGCGGTCCAGGGTATCGGTCCCGGCCAGTGCGCTTTTAGGGGCGGCAGGCTTTTTAGTACTCATCAGACGTAAACTCCTCGTGGCGATTCCCGTCGGGCCAAGGGTTGTGAGGTATTGCCCAGACACGGTATCCAGGCATTCTCGAGTTGCTTAATCAGTGACTGATGAGGAGTTGGCGCCGTTCCTTTTTTCTGACCTTTGATCGCGTTATTGCCAAATCGCTGGGTGAATGCGAAATAAATGCTAAGAACCTCTATACGGACAGGCTAAAATGCGCGCCCGGCTAACCGCTGATCCTTTTCTAACGCGCCCCACAAGGTTCGCTACGTGATCGAGTTTCAAAACGTCCACAAAACTTACCGCGTCGCCGGTAAGGATATTCCCGCCCTGCATCCGACCAGTCTGACGATTGATAATGGTCAGGTCTTTGGCCTGATCGGCCATTCCGGCGCGGGAAAAAGTACCCTGCTGCGTCTGATCAATCGCCTGGAGAACTCCAGTGGCGGCAAGATCATCGTCGATGGCGAAGAAGTCACCGCGCTGGATGCCAATAGCCTGCGGCGCTTCCGTCAGCAGGTCGGGATGATTTTCCAGCACTTCAACCTGCTGGCCTCCAAAACCGTGGCCGATAATGTCGCGCTGCCGCTGACTCTCGCCGGTGAACTGTCCCGTAGCGAAATCGACCGGCGTGTGGCGGAGTTGCTGGCGCGGGTCGGTCTGTCTGACCATGCGAAAAAGTACCCGGCGCAACTGTCTGGTGGTCAGAAGCAGCGTGTCGGCATCGCCCGCGCCCTGGCAACCAAACCGAAAATTCTGCTGTGCGATGAAGCCACCAGTGCCCTGGACCCGCAAACCACGGCGTCGGTCCTGCAACTGCTGGCCGAGATCAACCGCGAACTGAAACTGACCATCGTCCTGATCACCCACGAAATGGATGTGATCCGTCGGGTCTGCGATCAGGTAGCGGTGATGGATGCCGGCAAGATCGTCGAGCAAGGTTCGGTGGCCGAGGTGTTCCTGCACCCCAAGCACCCGACCACCAAGCGCTTCGTGCAGGAAGACGAGCAGATCGACGAAAGCGAACAGCGCGATGACTTCGCTCACGTACCGGGGCGCATCGTGCGTCTGACCTTCCAGGGCGAAGCGACCTACGCGCCGTTGCTGGGTACCGTCGCCCGGGAAACGGGCGTGGACTACAGCATCCTGGCCGGTCGTATCGATCGCATCAAAGACATTCCCTACGGGCAACTGACCCTGGCGATCACCGGTGGCGACATGGAAGCGGCGTTTGCGCACTTCACTGCGGCTGACGTTCACATGGAGGTGCTGCGCTGATGGAAGTCCTGATGAGTTTCTTTTCCAATATCGACTGGTACGAAATCTGGCTGGCCACCGGCGACACCCTGCTGATGCTCGGCGGTTCGTTGTTGTTCACGGTGCTGCTGGGATTGCCGCTGGGCGTGCTGTTGTTCCTGTGCAGCCCGCGCCAATTGCTGGAAGCCAAAGGCGTCTATGCAATGCTGTCGCTGGTGGTGAACATTCTGCGCTCGCTGCCGTTCATCATTTTGCTGATCGTGATGATTCCGTTCACCGTGTTGATCACTGGCACCTCCCTGGGTGTCGCCGGTGCGATTCCACCCTTGGTGGTGGGCGCCACGCCGTTCTTCGCACGATTGGTGGAAACCGCCCTGCGTGAAGTGGATCGCGGCATCATTGAGGCAACCCAGGCCATGGGTGCGACGACACGTCAGATCATCATCAATGCCTTACTGCCGGAAGCCCGCCCGGGCATCTTCGCGGCGATTACGGTGACAGCGATTACACTGGTGTCCTACACGGCAATGGCCGGTGTGGTCGGCGCTGGCGGCCTGGGCGACCTGGCGATCCGTTTCGGTTACCAGCGGTTCCAGACGGATGTGATGGTTGTGACGGTGGTGTTGCTGCTGATGCTGGTTCAAGTGCTGCAAACCGTTGGCGACAAATTGGTTGTCCACTTCTCACGTAAATAAGTCATGAGCCGGCCATTCGCTGGCAGGCGCCAAACGGGCGCCTCACAAGGAGTTAGCTGAATGAAAAAACTACTCGTCGCGTTCGCTGCCGTTGCAGCCTTTTCCGCACACGCTGCCGACACCCTGACGGTCGCGGCCACTCCGGTGCCTCACGCGGAAATCCTCGAGTTCGTTAAACCGGCCCTGGCCAAAGAAGGCGTGGACCTGAAGGTCAAAGTCTTCACCGACTACATCCAGCCGAACGTGCAGGTGGCCGAGAAGCGTCTGGACGCCAACTTCTTCCAGCATCAACCGTACCTGGATGAGTTCAACAAGGCCAAGGGCACTAACCTTGTCAGCGTTGCCGGTGTGCACCTGGAACCGCTGGGCGCTTACTCCAGCAAGTACAAAGCCCTGACCGAGCTGCCGGGCGGCGCCAACGTGGTGATCCCGAACGACGCCACCAACGGCGGCCGTGCGCTGCTGCTGCTGGCCAAGGCTGGCCTGATCAAGTTGAAGGATTCGAACAACATCCTGTCGACCGTGAAGGACATCACCGAGAACACCAAGGACCTGAAATTCCGTGAACTGGAAGCCGCGACCATCCCGCGCGTGCTGACTCAGGTCGATCTGGCGCTGATCAATACCAACTACGCGCTGGAAGCCAAGCTTGATCCGTCCAAGGATGCGCTGGTCATCGAAGGCAACGACTCGCCGTACGTGAACATCCTCGTTGCCCGTCCGGACGACAAGGACAGCGCCGCGATGCAGAAACTGGTTGCTGCCCTGCACAGCCCGGAAGTGAAAGCCTTCATTCTCGAGAAGTACAAAGGCGCGGTATTGCCGGCGTTCTGATCAGCTGATCTAAACGAAAAAAGGGGCGCAATCACTGCGCCCCTTTTTTGTGCCTGAAACACCGTACCTGTGGGAGCGGGCTTGCCCGCGATGGCGGTGAAACAGTCGATATCAATGTTGAATGATGCTCTGTCATCGCGGGCAAGCCCGCTCCCACAGGTATTGTGTCGGTTACTCGCGCTTGAGCATCACCGGCAACTGCGCCACCAGCTTCTGGTTGTTCAACGGTGCACGAATGAACCCGCGTTGAGTCCCGTCCGGGCCAATCACCGCGAGGTTGCCGCTGTGGTCGACGGTGTAATTAGGCTTGCTGGTGTCCGCCGGAATAAACGGAATACTCACCGCATTGGCCAGTTTCTGAATGTCTTCGACCGAGGATGCAGTCAGCCCGATGAACTGAGGATCGAAGTAGCCCAGGTACTGCTTGAGTTGCTTGGGCGTGTCGCGGTTCGGGTCGACGCTGACCAGAACGACCTGCAACTTGTCCACAGCATCCGCCGGCAGTTCGCTCTTGATCTGCCGCAGTTGGGCGAGGGTGGTCGGGCAGATGTCCGGGCAGAAGGTGTAGCCGAAGAACAAAACGCTCCATTTGCCTTTCAGCTCGTTGACCGCCACCGGCTTACCGTCCTGATCGGTCATCTTCACGTCTGGCAGGTTACGGCTTTGGGGCAACAGGATGATCCCCGCATCGATCAGTGCCGTCGGGTCGCCCTGGTTTTTTCCGGTCAGTACTTTATTGATGGTCAGGCCCAGGATCAGCGCGATCAAGGCGACGAGAATGAAGACGGTTTTCTGGGTTCGAGTCATAGGTTCAACAGTAAGTAGTGGTCTACGAGCAGCGCGATAAACAGCAGGAACAAGTAGTAAATAGAGTACTTGAACGTGTTGATCGCCGCGTGCGGCCGAGTGCCACGGTACAGCACCACGGCCCATTGCAGAAACCTCGCGCCCAGTGCGAGGGCACAAATCAGGTAGAGCACGCCGCTCATGTGGATTACGTAGGGCATCAGGCTGACAGCCAGCAGCGCAAAGGTATAAAGCAGGATGTGGACTTTGGTGTAGTGCTCGCCATGGGTCACCGGCAACATCGGAATGTCAGCCTTGGCGTATTCCTCTTTGCGATGAATCGCCAGTGCCCAGAAGTGCGGCGGGGTCCAGGCGAAGATGATCAGCACCAGCAGCAACGGTTCGGCACTGACATGACCGGTGGCGGCGGTCCAGCCGAGCAGCGGCGGGGCCGCACCAGCGAGACCGCCGATAACGATGTTCTGCGGCGTCGCACGTTTCAGGAAACCGGTGTAAACCACGGCATAACCGAGCAAGGACGCGAGGGTCAGCCATGCCGTCAACGGGTTGGTGAAGGCCAGCAGCAAAGACTGGCCGAGCACTGCCAGCACCAGAGCGAAAGTCAGCGCAGCGGTTGGAGAAACCCGACCTTCGGCCAAGGGCCGCTTGTGGGTCCGGGCCATGACAGCATCGATGCGCCGGTCCACCACATGGTTGACCGTTGCCGCACCGCCGGCACACAAGGCAATCCCCAGATTGCCGAACACCAGCACCGTCCACGGCACCCCGGCGCGCGTCGCGAGAAACATGCCGACCAACGAGGTGATGAGCATCAGCACCACCACTTTCGGCTTGGTCAGCTCCAGGTAATCGCGCCAGATTGCCTGACTGTGACGTTCGCCGATCAAGGTCGCCATGGCATTTCTCCTTTTATTGTTATGGGCCCGGCCGAGTGTTTACGCAGGCTGAGACGCCAACGCACTGGGGGCTGATGCTTGACCCGAACCAGACTGGTTCGTGCGTGATAATTGACCAGCACCATCGTCAGCAACAGCGCTGCGCCACCGGCGTTGTGGGCGACGGCCACCGGTAGTGGCAAGTGGAACACCACATTGCTGATGCCCAGGGTGATTTGTGCGGCCAGGGCGATCAGCACCATGGCGGCCAGGCGCGTCATGCCAACGACCTTCAGTTGCCAGGCCAGACCGAGCAGAACGAGGGTGACCAGTAACGCGCCGATGCGATGAGTCAGGTGAATCGCGGTGCGGGCATCGCTGTCCAGTTGCCCGCCCAGGTAATTGGGGCCGATGTGTTGGGTCAGGTGAAAGCCGTTGGCGAAATCAGCCGGTGGCAGCCATTGCCCGTGGCAGGTCGGAAAGTCGATGCAGGCCACCGCCGCGTAATTGGAACTGACCCAGCCACCCAGGGCAATTTGCAGGATCACCAGCAACAACCCGGCGGTCGCCCAGTGCTGCAAACGCCGTGGCACGGTCAGCGCTGGCAACACACCGGACAGGCGCAAGGTCAGCAGAAACAACAGGCTCAAAGTCGCAAAGCCGCCGAGCAAATGCCCGGTGACCACTTGCGGCCACAGCTTGAGCGTCACCGTCCACATGCCGAACGCCGCTTGGGCGAACACCACCACCAGCAAGAACAACGGTAATTTCACCGGCTGCCCCGGGTGATGACGATGGGTCCAGGCCCGGCCCGCCAGCACCGTGATCAATAGGCCCAATGTGCCGGCGAAGTAGCGGTGAAGCATCTCGTTCCAGCCTTTGTGGGCTTCTACCGGCGTATCGGGAAAATGCAGTTCGGCATGGGCCAGTTGGGCTTCGCTGTTCGGTACGCTGATAAAGCCGTAGCAGCCGGGCCAGTCCGGACAGCCGAGGCCTGCATGGGTCAGGCGTGTGTAGGCGCCGAGCAACACCACAATCAGTGCCAGCAAGGTGGCAAACAGCGCGAGGCGAAATCCAGGTTTGGCCATGACGATGCCCTTATCCGATGTTCGACAGTTTCAGCAAATGGCGCAGGTCGTTGAGCAGGTCCTTGCCCTTCACCGTCGGGTCGTAGCGCAGCACCAAATTGCCGTGAGGGTCGATGATCCACAGGTGCGGCGTGTCATTGCTCCGAGCGCCTTTGATGTAGGTCGGCGGGTCCAGCGAATAGCGCTGCAACTGCGGGTACTCGCGTTGAAGTTTAGTCGCGTAATCGCTGTTCAGCGGCTGCGCGATGGCCAGCGCATGGCTGGCGCGGGAGGCATCACGACCGAGGCCGATCTGGATCTGGCGCGCCAGATACACCAACTGCTGGCAGTCCACCGAACAGTCCTTGGGCGCTGTCACCAGTAACTGCCAGCGGTCTTCTTGCGCCGGTACGCCGATGTCGGCGCGGGTCTGGCCGTTGCCGATCAGTTCACCGTGATAACTGCGGCCCTCCGGCACCCAGAACTGCAATTTGTACATGCCGGTGGCGAGGATCATCGGACCGATCACTCCCAACAGGATCAGTAACAACTGCAAGCGCCCGCGCCGACGATTTACCGGCGTTTTCGCCTCAGACATGCCGGGTGGATTCATGGCCGCTCCCATTATTTTTCTCCTTTGCGTTGTGCCAGCCGAGATAGAGGTAAAGGCCGAGCAGGGCTATCGACAGGGCGAACCACTGCACGGCATAAGCCAAGTGTTTTTCCGGCCCCATGGCCACCACCGGCCAATCGGCCTGGTAGGTCGCGGGACCGCTTTGCGCGCGTAATTCGTAGGCGAAACCGTAGCGATCAAGCGCTGCCCAGAGCCTGGCCGGTTCAATGGCGGTGACCAGTTGTGGCCAGGTCGTGGCGTCTGGGTCGGCGTGCAACTGGAACGTTGCGCCGGGGGAGACGTAGACCCAGGCGTCGAGGCTCAATGCCTGAGTCGGTGTGGTGAATGACGGTGGTGTACGCCGATCCGGCCACGGCAACCAGCCGCGATTGACCAGCAGCCAGAGCCCGGTTGCCCGGTCCTGAAACGGTTGTAGTAGTTCGACCCCGACCTTGCCGTCGCGCTGACGGTTGTCCAGCAGCAGGCTGTGTTCGGCATCGAACTGGCCGTGCAGGCGAACCCGGCGGAAGGCCGGATCTTCGGTGTGTTGCAATTCAGTGCTGGCCATCGGTTCGGCCGCCCGGCGCTCGGCGTAGCTTTGCAGCAGCGCGCTTTTCTCCGCGCCCCGGCTCAACTGCCAGAACCCGAGTGACACCAGCAAAGGCAGCAGCATCGCGACCACCAGGGTTGGCAGGAGGCCCGGCCGGAAGCGTTTCATGGCATCGCCAGAAAGTCGGTAATCGCGATAGCTATACTCAAATGCATCGCCTGTCCCCCGGAGTGTCACCATGCTCAAAGCAGCCATCGTCCTGATGCTGATTGCCACGGTTGTCAGCCTGTTCAGCGGCCTGTTTTTTCTGGTCAAGGACGACAGCCATTCCAATCGCCTGGTCATCGCCTTGAGTGTCCGTGTTGCGCTGGCCGCGACCACTGTCGGCTTGATCGCCTGGGGTTTTTTCAGCGGCCAGTTGGTGTCTCACGTGCCTTGGTAGTCCAGAGCCAAGGCTCAGAGCACGTAGACGAAAACGAACAAACCGATCCACACCACGTCCACGAAGTGCCAGTACCAGCTCGCCGCCTCGAAGCCGAATTGATGATCGGCATCGAAGTGCCCGCGCATGACCCGCATCAGCATCACGAACAGAATGATGGTGCCCATGGTCACGTGGGCGCCGTGGAAACCGGTGAGCATGAAGAAGGTCGCGCCGTAGATGCCGGAACCCAGGGTCAGGCCCAGCTCGTGGTAGGCATGCAGGTATTCTTCGGCCTGGAAACCGAGGAACGCGCAACCGAGTAACACGGTCAGCGCCAGCCAGATTTTCAGTGCGCCGCGATGGCCCTTCTTCAAGGCGTGGTGAGCGATGGTCACAGTGACGCTGGAACTCACCAGCAGCACGGTATTGAGCAGCGGCAGGCCCCAGGGGCTGATGACTTCCTTGGGTGGAGGAAAGAGTTTCGGGTCCGGGTTGTTCAGCAGCGGCCAGGTGAATTCAAACGTTGGCCACAGCATGTGAGCGAGGCCTTTAGTGCCTTCACCGCCCAGTGCCGGGCCCGTGATGTTGCGCACATAAAACAGCGCACCGAAAAAGGCGATGAAGAACATCACCTCCGAGAAAATGAACCAGCTCATGCCCCAGCGGAACGAGCGGTCCATCTGTGCACTGTACAACCCTTGGCGACTTTCCTTGATCACCGTACCGAACCAGCCGAACAGCATGTAGGCCAGCAGCAATCCGCCGACGAAAAAGATCAGCGGGCCGTGGGATTCCGGCCGCGCGGCCTTCAGGTCGTTGAACCAGGTGCCCAGGCCGAACACCGTGACGAACATGCCGACTGTGGCGATAATCGGCCATTTGCTTTGGGCTGGAACGTAATAATGTTCGTGAGTTGCCATTTATTGTTCTCCTTATCGGGCACGCTTTAACGCCTAGCCGCCTGTGCTTGCTGCAACAGCCACGGGCGGATGACGTGCGGTGATATCGAACAGCGTGTAGGACAGCGTCAGGTGCTTCACTTCCTTGGGCATGTCGCGGTCAACAATGAACCGTACCGGCATCTCGATTCGCTGACCGGGCTGCAGCACTTGCTGGGTAAAGCAGAAACATTCGGTCTTGTGGAAGTACGCGGCTGCGTTGCTGGGCGCGATGCTCGGCACCGCCTGAGCGCTCATCGGGCGATCAGTCGGGTTGTGGGCGATAAAAATCATCTCGTTCACCGCCCCCGGATGCGCAACCAATTCGTCGCCCTTGGGATAGAAATCCCAGGTCATGTCGGCGGCGTTGGTCGACAGAAACTGCACGCGAACCTGCCGCGAGGCGTCGACCGTTTGCTCTCCTTCATACTGCCCGGAGGTTTTGCCATTGATGCCGAACGCCTTGCACATCACGTCGTAGATCGGCACCAGGGCAAAACCGAAGACAAACATTGCTACCACCACCAGCAACAGGCGGGTGACCAGTTTTTTCATCGAAATCGAATCAGCCATCGCACGAGCCCTCTACGCGGAACCCTGTGGGAGCGGGCTTGCCCGCGATAGCGATATGTCTGACACACCGCGCCGCATGCATCGCAGGCAAGCCCGCTCCCACAGGAATTCCCACAAGACCGAGGCGTTTCATTTCACTTCCGGCGGCGTGGTGAAGGTGTGATACGGCGCCGGCGACGGAATGCTCCATTCCAGGCCTTCGGCGCCATCCCACGGCTTGGCCGGTGCCGGCTCGCCGCCACGAATGGTCTTGATCACGATGAACAGGAAGAAGATCTGCGTGGCACCAAACATGAACGCCCCGATCGACGACACCATGTTGAAGTCGGCAAATTGCAGGTTGTAGTCCGGAATCCGCCGCGGCATGCCTGCCAGGCCCACGAAGTGCATCGGGAAGAACGCCATGTTCATGCCGATGAACGAGAGCCAGAAGTGCAGCTTGCCGAGGGTTTCGTCGTACATGTGGCCGGTCCATTTCGGCAGCCAGTAGTAGGCCGAGGCGAAGATCCCGAAGATCGCCCCCGGCACCAGCACGTAATGGAAGTGCGCGACCACGAAGTAGGTGTCCTGGTACTGGAAGTCCGCGGGGGCGATGGCCAGCATCAACCCGGAGAACCCGCCAATGGAGAACAGAATGACGAACGCCACGGCGAACAGCATCGGCGTCTCGAAGGTCAGCGAGCCTTGCCACATGGTGCTGGCCCAGTTGAACACCTTGACCCCGGTGGGCACCGCGATCAGCAGCGTGGCGTACATGAAGAACAACTCGCCCACCAGCGGAATGCCGACCACGAACATGTGGTGCGCCCAGACGATGAACGACAGGAACGCAATACTCGCCGTGGCGTAGACCATCGAGGTGTAGCCGAACAATGGCTTGCGCGAAAACGCCGGGATGATCGAGCTGACGGCACCGAAGGCCGGCAGGATCATGATGTACACCTCGGGATGACCGAAGAACCAGAACACATGCTGGAACAACACCGGGTCTCCGCCACCGGCGGCACTGAAGAAGCTGGTGCCGAAGTGAATGTCCATCAGCATCATGGTCACGCAGCCGGCCAGCACTGGCATCACTGCGATCAGCAGGAACGCGGTGATCAGCCAGGTCCAGACAAACAGCGGCATTTTCATCAACGTCATGCCGGGGGCGCGCAGGTTGAGGATGGTCGCGATCACGTTGATCGCCCCCATGATCGAACTGATCCCCATCAAGTGGATGGCGAAGATGAAGAACGTCACGCTTTCCGGCGCGTAGGTGGTCGATAGCGGGGCATAGAAGGTCCAGCCGAAGTTCGGCCCGCCGCCGGGGGTGAACAGGGTCGATACCAGCAGCAGGAACGCGGCCGGCAACAGCCAGAAGCTGAAGTTGTTCATCCGCGGCAAGGCCATGTCCGGCGCGCCGATCATCAACGGGATCATCCAGTTGGCGAGGCCGACGAAGGCCGGCATCACCGCACCGAACACCATCACCAGGCCGTGCATGGTGGTCATCTGGTTGAAGAATTCCGGCTGGACGATTTGCAGTCCCGGCTGGAACAGCTCGGCACGGATCACCATGGCGAACGAGCCGCCCAACAGGAACATGGAGAACGCAAACCACAGGTACAGCGTGCCGATATCCTTGTGGTTGGTGGTTAGCACCCAGCGCATCAGGCCTTTGGCGGGGCCGTGGGCGTGGGCGGTGCCGGTATGAACATGGTCATCGACTACAGCAGTCATGTCCTGCCTCCTGCAAACGGATGGGCTGGGCTGGCCGGGGCGTCATGCCCCGAGCGGTTCCTTACGTGCGCAATAAACCGGGTCATTTGCTTTCCGCCTGTTTCAGCTCCAGCACTTCTTTAGGGGTGACCATGTCGCCTTTGTTGTTGCCCCAGGCGTTACGTTCGTAGGTCACGACCGCTGCGATATCGACTTCCGACAGCTGTTTGCCGAACGCCGCCATGGAGGTGCCGGGCTTGCCGTGGAAGACGATGTTCAGGTGATCCTTGATCGGCCCGGTGGCGATTTTCGAGCCCTTGAGTGCCGGGAACATCGGCGGCAGGCCCTGGCCTTCAGCCTGGTGACAGGCCACGCAGGTGGTGTGATAGACCTTGTCGCCGCGCTCCTTGAGCTCATCGAGGGTCCATTCCTTGCTGGTCAGCTCTTTGAGTTGTGCAGCTTCCGCCTTGCGCTCGGCCAGCCAGGTTTCGTAATCGGCCTTTTCCTTGACCTCGACCACGATCGGCATGAAGCCGTGATCCTTGCCGCACAGCTCGGCGCACTGGCCACGGTAGATGCCGGGCTTTTCGACACGGGTCCAGGATTCATTGACGAAGCCCGGAATCGCATCGCGCTTGACCGCGAAGGCCGGCACCCACCAGGAGTGGATGACGTCGGCGGAGGTCACCAGAAAGCGCACCTTGGCACCGATCGGCAGCACCAGGGGCTTGTCGACCTCCAACAGGTAATGCTCGCCCTTGGTTTCCTTGTTTTGGATCTGATCGGCGGGGGTGGCCAGGTTGCTGAAGAATTCGACGTCCTGGCCCAGGTATTTGTAGTGCCACTTCCACTGATAACCGGTGACCTGGATATCGATATCCGGCTCAGTGTTGTCGTACATCTGGATCAGGGTGGCGGTTGCCGGGACCGCCATGGCCACCAGAATAAGCAGGGGCACGATGGTCCAGAGAATTTCGACGGTGGTGCTTTCATGAAATTTTGCGGCCACCTGCCCGGTAGAGCGGCGGTGGAGGATCATCGACCAGAACATAGCGCCGAAGACGATGATGCCGATCACTACACAGATCCAGAAAATGGTCATGTGCAGGTCGAATACTGCGTGACTGATTTCAGTCGCTCCAGGCGCCATATTCACAGTCCAGGCCGCTTGCGCCTGACTGAAAATCGACCACAACAGGAGGCCCATCCAGACTTGTGGATGTCGCATCATTGCGGGTTCCCCTTATAGTTCTTTTTATCCCGCCGGCTTTCACCTGCGGCAAGGGAGCGGCTTTTTCAGACTACGAACTTGAATCGCCGAGCCTTGCTGCATATGCAGTCGGGCGTCATCAGCTAACTCCATTCAGAACCGAGTATAGACAGCGACTGCCACCTCGCAACGCGATGGCGTAAATCAACCGAAACAGGTTGGACTTGCGTTGCAGGTCACGAATGGAGAAGGATGCAGACGAGTGGTGTCAAATCGATATAACGTAGGCGTCTCAAGGATGAAATAATTATGACAAATACGTCTTAGCCTCTTTCGTAAGCCAGCTAAGTTATGTCTTCCCTATTTCATTGCCTTGTTTCCTGGAGTTTTCATGAACACCGCCGCATTGCGCGAGCAGATCCAAAAAGCCCAACAACATGAGGCCGAGACCGGCCTGTTGACTCGTCAGCTGGAAACCCAACTGCCGCACCTTCACTCCGCCATCCAATTGCCGGATGTCGATGCCAACGGCGTGATGACGCGTTTTGTGGCCGCGTATATAGAACAAGTGCCGGACCTGCTGGACGCAGCCAATGAAGTCGCCAGGGAAGCGGGCATCGAATCGCAGATCAAGCCGGTATTGAAAATCGCCGAGCAGTTCTTCCTCCAGCCGCCGGCGATCATGGCCGGTCATATCGGCCTGGACGGCCTGCTGGATGAAGCTTATCTGGCGCATCGGTTGGTCGAAGAGGTCAACGATCTGTACATCAAGCATTTTGGCCAGCCATTGATCCCCTTGGACATGACTGTTGCCAACCTGATTGCCCACCAACTGATCGGCGAGGAATTTGCCAATCAACTGGATGAGGCGGTGCATCACGCTGTGGACGAGATGCTTAACGATGAAAGTTTCGCGCTGGAGTCGGTAGAAGCCTACCGCGAAAAACTCAACAGCCCGGACACCGGCGCCGCGTGGAAGCGCTGGCCGTGCCTGTCGCGCCAGTTGGGCGTGGGCCTTGAGCTGGATCAGCCCGCGGCTTGATTCAACGCTAGCAATTGAACACCTGTGGGAGCGGGCTTCTGTGGCGAGGGGGCTTGCCCCCGTTGGGGCGCGAAGCGGCCCCAAAAACTTTGCGACTGCTTCGCAGCCGAACGGGGGCAAGCCCCCTCGCCACAGAAGCCTGCTCCCTCAAGGTTACTCAGCCGGCTGAGCCTACGCCGGTTGTGGTACGCAACCGTCCTTCAAGCCTGCGCTTTAATCCCCGCGCTTCGATTAACAGCTTCGAACCCTTGGCCGCATTGGCCCGACCCCACTCCTCCAGCAACTCCAGACACGAGTGATCGATATAGCTCAGGTTATTGAGCGGCACATGCACCGTTGCGCCTGCCGGAATGCTGCCCAGCACTTGGGTCAGCGCCGGTACCTTGAGAAAGGTCGCCGCCCCCACCAGTCGCAGTTCCATCTCGCCGTCTGCCGGAAGATCGATCAGGCTGATTTTCAGGCGCGAAGCCTTCCAGGCCAGTTTGGCCAGTGTCAGGCCAAAGCCGATCAGCACGCCGGTCAGCAGGTCGGTGAAGATGATTGCCAGTGCGGTCGCCGCATAGGTGAACATCGGCATCCGGCCATAACGGCCCAGACCGCGAAAGGCCTTGAGGTCTACCAGTTTGAAACCGGTGTAAACCAGAACCCCCGCCAGACTCGCCACCGGAATGCTTTGCAGCACGCTCGATAGCAGCAGCACGAAGGCCAGCAACCACAGACCATGGAACACGGTAGATAGTCGAGTGGTGGCGCCGGCCTGAACGTTGGCCGAACTGCGCACGATCACCCCGGTCATCGGCAGCGCGCCGAGCAACCCACACAACATGTTGCCCACACCTTGCGCCGACAATTCGCGGTCGAAGTCCGAGCGCTGGCCACTGTGCATGCGATCCACGGCGGCGGCCGAGAGCAGGGTTTCGGCGCTGGCAATGAAGGCCACGGCGAAGGCGGCGATCAGCAAAGCCGGGTCTGCGAGGTTGAGCAGATCCGCCGGGCGCAGCCAATCGATGGCTTCCGCCAGGTTGGCCGGAACTTCCACACGTTTGACCTGCAAGGCGAGCACCAGGCTGGCGACCGTAGCCAGACCAACCCCCAGTAATGCTCCGGGAACGAAACGCAGGGAGTGCGGGCGAAATTTTTCCCACAGCCACATCACGGCAATGGTCGACAGCCCAAGCAAACCCGCTTGCCAGCCAAACGAAGGCAAAGCCTGAATCACTGCTGCGGGGAAGGCCGCCAGGTTATCCAGCCCCGACGGCTTGGGCACGGCATCAAGCATCACATGCACCTGTGACAGCACGATCAGTACCCCGATCCCGGCGAGCATGCCGTACACCACCGCTGGCGCAGTGACCCGAAACCAGCAGCCCAGCTTCAAGCGTCCGGCCACCAATTGCAGAAAACCCGCCAGCAGCAGGATTGGCCCGAGCATGGCGATACCATGCTGGCGCACCAGTTCGAACACTAATACCGCCAGACCTGCCGCCGGGCCGCTGACTTGCAGCGGCGATCCGGCAAGCCAGCCGACCACCAGGCCACCGATGATGCCAGTGATCAGTCCTTTGGACGGTGGCAGCCCTGAGGCGATGGCGATACCCATGCACAAGGGCAGGGCGACCAGAAATACAACCACCGAAGCCAGCAGCTCCCGTGGCAGAACAGCTTTTAGTTGAGCAGCACGCATGGTGACTCTCCCGAAGTTTTCTTCAGGCATGGCAAAGCAGGCTGCCAGTTCAGCAGCCTCGACTAAACCACACGGAGGATTTAGAAGCGCGCTTTAGGCGTCGCCACCGGAATCGGATGACTGCCATCGAGTGGCAGGAAACACCCCTGATCCGCGTCGTAAGCTTTGATTTCGCTGGTTTCGATGCTGTAGACCCAACCATGGATAAACAGCTGACCGTTGGCTATGCGTGAGGCCACCGATGGGTGCGTGCGCAAATGCTGCAACTGAGCGATCACATTCTCCTCGGTGAGAATATGCATGCTCTCGTTTTCATCAGTGCAATGGCAGTTGTCCTGAACCATGGTTTTCGCCACTTCCGCATGACGCAGCCAGGCCTTTACCGTCGGCATTTTTTCCAGGCTCTGCGGGTTGAGCACTGCGCGCATGGCGCCACAGTCGGAGTGCCCGCAGATAATGATGTGCTGCACGCCGAGAGCCAGCACTGCGTATTCGATGGCTGTGGAAACGCCGCCGTTCATTTGCCCATAGGGCGGCACGACGTTGCCGACGTTGCGGGTTACGAACAAGTCGCCAGGGGCGCTTTGGGTAATCAGTTCGGGAACGATGCGTGAATCGGCACACGCGATGAACATCGCCCGAGGCCGCTGGGCCGTGGCGAGTTTTTTGAAGAGTTCTTCCTGCTGCGGAAAGATCTCGTGATGAAAGTGCAAAAAGCCGTCAACGATATGCTTCAGCGCTGCATCGGCGGTTTCCGCCTCGGGTTGGGCTGAAGCCGACGCAGCCAACGGCTGTTTATCCTTGTCACTCATAATTCATCCTCTTTGGCGGAGTCAGGGAATTTTCCCGTTTTGTCCGATATGAAGCCAGTGGCTGTTTAAAAAACATCCAGGTCGAAAGGCCAGACCCGTCAGTCACTCGATGAACAAGGTAGCTGTTGAAACTTAACTCAAACTGAATAAAGCGCTCTAGAACGAGTGTTCCAGGTCACCAGAAATGTGACCAGCCTAAACGCGGTGTATCGTTTTCTCTGCTCAACCATAGGGCCAATTGTCTTTAAATCAATGACATTTGGCGACCCGGCGGACAAAAGGCTTCGCAATCCAGATTGAAACCTTCCCGACGATTGAGCCCCAGGCGCTTGATGGTTTTGGCGAAGCGTTGCGCCAACAGATCGGCAAACGGCCCTTCACCGCGCATTCGCGCGCCGAACCGGCTGTCGTAGAGCTCACCACCACGGCTTTGGCGGATCAGGCTCAACACATGAGCTGCACGCTGAGGATAGTGGGCGGCCAGCCACTCTTCGAACAGCGGCGCCACTTCCAGCGGCAGGCGCAACATCATGTAGGCCGCGCTTTGCGCGCCGGCCGCATGGGCTTCGGTCAGCAGGTTTTCGAGTTCGCTGTCGTTGATCATTGGAATCATCGGTGAGCACAAAACGCCCACCGGAATCCCGGCTTCGCGCATCACCCGGATCGCCCGCAGTCGTGCCTTGGGTGCCGCGGCGCGCGGTTCGAGGATGCGTTTGAGCTCATCATCCAGCGTGGTCAGGCTGATCATCACCGCCACCAGCCTTTGTTCGGCGAGTTCGGCCAGCAAGTCCAGATCGCGAAGAATCAGCGAGCCCTTGGTGATGATGGTCACCGGATGGCGGTAACGCAGCAGCACTTCGAGTGTCTTGCGGGTGATTCTGTGTTCGCGTTCGATCGGCTGATAAGGGTCAGTGTTGGAGCCCAGGTTGATCGGCGCGCATTGATAGCCGCGCTTGGACAGTTGTTCTTCCAGCACATCGGCGGCGTTGGTCTTGGCGATCAGTTTGGTTTCGAAATCCAGCCCCGGTGACAGGTCCCAATAGGCGTGGCTGGGCCGTGCGTAGCAATAGATGCAGCCATGCTCGCAGCCGCGATAGGGATTGATCGAGCGATCGAAGGGTAAATCCGGCGAATTGTTACGGGTGATGATGGTTTTCGCGGTCTCGATGCGCACCTCGGTGCCTTGGGTTATCGGCGCTTCCTGATACCAGCCGTCATCCTCGGCCACTGAACGGTTAGGCGCGAAGCGGTTGTGCGGGTTGGTGGCGGTGCCGCGGCCGCGAGGGGGCAATGGCGCATTCATGGGAGAGGTCCTGATTGCTGTATGTGCATACAGTATCCCGAGGGTTGTCGGCGGGCTAGTGCCGTTCGGCGAATTGAAGTACTGGATCTGGAAGATGGTGAAGAACCAGAACTCGACGCTCATTGGCTGTCAGGCAATCCCGGCAGAGTCGTTTCACGTTTCATTGACACCTCCCTCACAGCTCTTTGACCGTTCAGGGCGCAAGCTCGACGCCAATATCCAGCCTCCCTGAACGGTCGCCCGAGCATGTCCCTACCGCGTTATATCTTTGTGATGGGCCTATCGCTGATCGCATTTTTCAACCTGACACCGGTATTCGCTGACGACACTGCTTTGCCTCGCCCGGCAGAGTGGGCTCAATCAGTCGAGGTGCAATACAACCTCTATCAAATGTCCCCGACGCTCTATCGCAGCGCATTACCGGACCGGGGGGCGGTGCCGTTGCTGAAAAGGCTCAAGGTCGCAACCGTTATCAACTTCCTGCCCGAATCGGATTCACGCTGGTTATCCACACCAGGTATCGCACAGGTACAGCTGCCTTATCGCACCAATCACGTGGATGATGCGGACGTACTCAAGGCCCTTCGCACGATTCAGACCGCCGAGGCCAAAGGTCCTGTGCTTATGCACTGCAAGCACGGCTCTGATCGCACCGGCCTGATGGCCGCAATGTACCGGGTGGTTGTGCAGGGTTGGAGCAAGGAAGACGCGCTGAATGAAATGACCCAAGGCGGCTTTGGTGACAGCACCCATTTCAAGGAGGGAGTGCGTTACATGATGCAGGTCGATGTCGACAAACTTCGTACGGCACTGGCCAACGGTGATTGCAGCACGAGTCCATTTGCCAGTTGCTCGATGAAGAACTGGTTCAAATCGGCCCATGTCGAGTAAGTAATACCTCCCACTGCATTGCGCAGTGGAAGGTTGTTTCCAGCACTCAGTGTTGCTCGTCTGGCTTCTTCTTCAACTTCGGGTTCGGAAAAAACTGCACGGCCTGGACCTTGGTGTCCGGCACCTTGATTGCCGAAGTATTGACCCGCGTGCCCAATTCCTTGGGCACCGACAGACCTTGTTCATTCAGCGTATCGGAATAACCGCAGGCCACGCACTCGCGATGCGGAACGGTGTCTTCGCTCCACATCATCAACTTGTCCGGCTCGCTGCAGGCCGGGCAGACCGCCCCGGCGATAAAGCGTTTTTTGGTGATCACAGGTCCCTCACTCATGCTGCCGCGTCCTCACTCAGGCCGCTGTGGCGCAAGAGTGCGTCAATCGATGGCGCACGGCCACGGAAGTCGACGAACAGCACCATTGGTTCTTGGGAACCGCCCCGCGCCAGGATCGCTTCGCGGAAGGCGCGCCCGGTCTCGGCATTGAGCACGCCCTCTTCTTCGAATTTCGAGAAGGCATCGGCCGACAATACTTCAGCCCATTTATAGCTGTAGTAACCCGCCGCGTAACCGCCGGCAAAGATGTGGGCGAAGCTGTTGGGGAAGCGGTTGTAGGCCGGCGGACGCATGACCGAAACCTCGTCGCGCACACCTTCGAGCACTTGCAGCACGCTACGACCGTCGCCGTGGGTGGCGTGCAATTCGAAGTCGAACAGCGAGAACTCCAGCTGGCGGACCATCATCAGGCCGGACTGGAAGTTCTTCGCCGCGAGCATTTTCTCCAGCAGATCCTGAGGTAACGGCTCGCCGGTTTCGTAGTGACCGGAAATCAGTGCCAGACCTTCTGGCTCCCAGCACCAGTTTTCCATGAACTGGCTTGGCAGCTCGACCGCATCCCAAGCCACGCCATTGATGCCGGACACGCCAGCATGCTCGACTCGGGTCAGCAGGTGATGCAGGCCGTGGCCGAATTCGTGGAACAGCGTAGTCACTTCATCGTGGGTCAGCAGGGCTGGCTTGCCGCTGTCGGCGGGGGTGAAGTTGCACACCAGATTCGCCACCGGGCTTTGCAGCATGCCGTTGATTGTGCGGCGATGATCGCGGGCGCCGTCCATCCAGGCCCCGCCGCGCTTGTTGGCGCGGGCATACAGGTCGAAGAAGAATCGGCCGACGTGCTGGCCGTTTTCCTTGATTTCGAACAGGCGAACGTCCGGGTGCCAGGTATCGAAGCCTTTCAGCTCGGCGATCTCGATGCCGTACAGGCGCTGGACAATGCTGAACAGCCCACCCAAAACCTTGTCGATCGGGAAGTACGCGCGAAGGGTTTCCTGGGCGACGCTGTAGCGCTGCTCGCGAAGTTTTTCACCGTAGAAACCGCTGTCCCAGCTTTGCAGATCCGGGCAACCTTGCTCGGCGGCGTAGGCCTTGAGCTGTTGTAGATCCTGGGCGGCGAACGGCTTGCTGCGTTTGGCCAGGTCGCGCAGGAAACTCAGCACCTGATCATTGGACTCGGCCATTTTGGTGGCCAGGCTCAGCTCCGAGAAGCTGGTGAAGCCCAAGAGTTTTGCCAGTTCCTGACGCAGGTCGAGGATTTCTTCCATGACCGGACCGTTGTCATTCTGACCGGCATTCGGGCCTTGGTCCGACGCACGGGTGCAGTAGGCGGCGTAGACTTCTTCACGCAGGGCGCGGTCCTGGGCGTAGGTCATCACCGCGTAGTAACTCGGGAATTCCAGGGTGATCAACCAGCCATCCAGCTCTTTGGCTTGCGCGGCGGCGGCCATTTGCGCCTTGGCCGACTCAGTCAGGCCGGCGAGGGCGGCTTCGTCGGTGACGTGCTTGGTCCAGGCCTGGGTGGCGTCGAGCAATTGATTGGAGAAGCGGCTGCCCAGCTCCGACAGTTTGCTCTGCACATCGGCGTAACGCTTTTGCTCAGGCACAGGCAGGTCGATACCCGACAGACGGAAGTCACGCAGGGCGTGTTCCAGGATCGTTTTCTGCGCCACGTCGAAACCGGCGGCCTCTGGGCTGTTGGCCAGCGCTTCATAGGCCTGAAACAGTTCACGGTTCTGGCCCAGCTCGGTGGCGTAGGCGCTCAAGGCCGGCAGGCAGGACTCGTAGGCTTCGCGCAACTCGGCGCTGTTGCACACGGCATTGAGGTGGCTGACCGGGCTCCAGGCGGCGCCCAGACGATCGTTGAGCTCATCCATCGCCAGCACCAGGCCGGCCCAGGTCGGTTGTTTACCCTGGATTTTGAGGATATCGACGATGGCGGCGCGGTTGTCAGCCAGGATCTTTTCAATGGCCGGTTGCACGTGTTCGGCACGGATCGCCGAGAACGGCGGCAGGTCGTAGGACTGCAGAAGAGGGTTGTTCACGCTCACGGTTGGCACCTTGGCTGGAAAACATGCGGGAAGAAACATGGCCCCATCTTAATTACAATCGACGCTCACCGCAGCTATCAGCAAAAGAGAGAGAGCCTATCGTGACCCTTCGCAAGTATCAGAACCACACGCCGCTGCTGGGCAAAGGTGCCTTTGTCGACGGCTCGGCAGTGGTGATCGGCGACGTCGAAATCGGCGAAGACAGCTCCGTCTGGCCCCTGACAGTGATCCGCGGCGACATGCATCGCATCCGAATCGGTGCACGCACCAGCGTGCAGGACGGCTGCGTGTTGCACATTACCCACGCCGGACCATTCAACCCCGATGGCTTCCCGCTTCTGATCGGTGACGATGTGACCATCGCGCATAAAGTCATGCTTCATGGTTGTGCCGTGGGTAACCGGATTCTGATCGGCATGGGCAGCATCGTCATGGACGGTGCGGTGGTCGAGGACGATGTGATCATCGGCGCCGGCAGTCTGGTACCCCCGGGCAAGCGTCTGGAAAGCGGTTTCCTCTACGTCGGTAGCCCGGTGAAACAGATCCGGCCGCTGACTGACAAGGAAAAAGCCTTTTTCACCTACAGTGCGGCGAACTACGTGAAGCTCAAGGATCTGCATCTGGCCGAAGGCTACGACCAGCTCTAAGCCTCCTGATAATGGAAAGTGTCTCCCTATTGCTCAGGAGTTTTCATGCATTACCAAACCGTACTGTTCGACCTCGATGGCACGCTGACCGACCCGCGCGAAGGCATCACCCGCTCCATCCAGTTCGCCCTGAGCAAATTGGGCATCGATGAACCGGACCTGACCAGGCTCGAGCACTTCATCGGCCCGCCGTTGTTGCAGGCGTTCATGCAGTTCTACGACTTCGACGAGCCCAAGGCCTGGGAAGCGGTGAACTTCTATCGCGAGCGCTTCAAGGTCACCGGCCTGTATGAGAACCGCGTGTTCGACGGCGTCACGCCGCTGCTGGAAACCCTCGGTGGGCAAGGGCGACAGCTGTACATCGCGACTTCCAAACCGTGGGTTTTCGCCCAGGACATCGGCATACACCGACCTAATGTGGGAGCGGGCTTGCCCGCGAAGAGGCCCGTTCAGTCACCAAAAATTCATGATCCGGCCAACACCTTCAACGCCGCCTTACGCTCCTCAACCGGTAACGCGCCCAGCTTCTCCACCGCTGCATAAAACTGGACCCAATCCCCATCGACCTGCCCGAACAACGCGGCAAATGCCGGCACCCACTGGTCGTACAAACCAAACGGGAGCAGTCGAGCATTGTTCATCGGGGTGTTGATCCAGGCATCGTAGCGTTTGTTCCCAGCCCATTGGCTGTCGCGTAGTGTCCGGTATTCACGGCGCAATTGTTCGAACTCTGCCGCTTTTTGCTCGCGCATTTGTTCGGCAGGCAGCGGCAGGGCGTAAAGCCGTTCCAACCTGGTGCGGGTGTCCAGCACCAACTGGATGAACTGATCGCGTTGCTGCTCCAAAGCTCCATTATCCGGCGGCATGCCTCGGAATGCGCGCCATTGCCGAGTGCCTTCCTGCTCGACGAAGGTGGCGAAGGACTCGTTGAACTCGGTGTCGTCTTTCACATAAAAACGTTGATGGGCGAGTTCGTGGAAAATCAGCGTGGCCAACCGTTCGTCGCCCAAACCCATCATCGAGCTCATGATCGGGTCGTTGAACCAACCGAGCGTCGAATAGGCCTCGACGCCGCCAATCGACACGTCCATACCTTGCAATCGTTGCAACGCGGCCTCACCGCGGGCAGCGCTCTGGCTGTAATACCCGCGATAGGCGACGCAGCCAGCGATGGGGAAACAATGGTTCTGCGGCTTCAGCGAAAACTCCGGCGTGGCAAAGACGTTCCAGACTACAAACGGTCGGTCGATGTCGGCGTACAAGCGGTAGCTCTGGTTGTCCGGCAGGTGCAGGCGTTGGCTGGCGAATGTCCGGGCCTTTTGTGATTGGGTCAGATGCGCGCGCAATTGCTGATCGCGGCCGGGATCGGCAATCACACTGGAAACCGGCTCACGTGCCCGCAGCAAGTGCAGCTGACCACTGGCCAATTGGCCGTAATAGCTGATGCTGGTGCAGCCGTTCAATAACAAAAGAAACATCCCCGGAAACAAAATGCGTAAAACGCGATCAAGTAACCCAAGGCTTGGACGCGGCCTGATCAAAATGAATCATCCCTGGAAAGTCTGCCCGCAAGACTATCCCGCCTATTGGAGCTCCGCTATGCGCAAGTTGATGCTGACGGGAGGCCTGCTGATGCTGGCCGGTTGTGCTGGACTGCCCACCCCTGATCCTTCGCAGGCGTGGATCGATCTGGATTCACGGCAGGAAGACACCGCGCTGCAAGCGGTAGAAGTCGATGACAAGGCTTCCATCGACAAGCGTTACTTCGAGGTGCAGCCCGGTAGCCATGAGCTGACAGTTCGCTACTTGTTTGCTGTCCAGCCGACCAACATTGGCCCCAACGCCGAGCCGCTGTGGCGCGACTGCCAGTTGAATGTGAAATTCAAGGAATTCAACGCCGGTCAGCGATATCAGCTGCAAGCGGGATATATCGGCTTTCGGCCGTGGGCGAAGCTCTATGATCAACAGCGAAAAGTGATTGGGCAGGGCACACCGGCAGGCTGCCAACGTACTTGATCGACGCTATGCTGAATTATCAGTCCTTGGGAAATTCATCATGCGCAGGTTGTTGCTGTTGCTCGCTGCAGGCGCCTTTGTCGGTTGCACGAGTCCGTTGCCGGCGGTCGATCCGCAGATGGCCTGGGTCGACTTCGCTACGCCGAGCCCCGGCGGGAAACTGCTGATGGCCGAACGGCTGGACAACCAGCGACTGAGCGACGGGCGTTACTTCCAGGTCACCCCGGGTAGCCATGAACTGAGGGTACGTTTCGATTTTGAGGTGTTTGGTGGTGGCTCGGGCTTGATGAATGCTCCGCTGGAGCGGCTGTGCTACCTGACCATCAACTACGACCATTTCGAGGCCGGCCAGCGTTACCTGCTGGAAGCGCGTTCTATAGCGTTCACCCCCAGCGCCCGGCTGTACAACGCCAAGCGGGAGATTGTCGCCGAGGATCGACTGACCAATTGCGTCATGTGAGACGAATCAACGGTCATTTTTTTGGTAGATGATTTTCTTGGTGCCGCCTTCGCATGAGCCGACGACCATGTTCTGATCGTGCACTTCGTCGTTGGTGACGATTTCCAGTGTGTAGGACGAGACGTTGTTGGCCTGGATCTTGGCTTCGATCTCGGCCTTGAGTTCCTCACAGGATTTCGGTGCCGCGAAGGCCGATGTGGCCAGCGTGCAACAGATAACCGCCAAGGCAAAACGTTTCATGGTTGAAGCTCCCTTAAGGCAGCGCGCATGGTGATGCGCTGAAGCTGCTGTCATTTATTCGACCACAGTTTTGTCTGTCAGGTTATGTTTCAGGGCAAAAAAAGACCGCAACCTGCGGAAGGGAGCCCGCGAAGGCTGCGATCTTTTACCCGCTAACGTATCAACCCATTATCAGCTGACCAACGTCGCATCCAGGCTGATTTTCGCATTCAGCACTTTGGACACCGGGCAGCCTTCTTTGGCTTTGTTGCTCAGTTCCTCGAATTGCGCCTGGGTCGCCCCGGGGATTTTCGCCTTGAGAATCAGTTTTACCGCTGTGATTGCAAAGCCACCGTCTACCTGGTCCAGGGTAACTTCAGCAGTGGTGTCGATACTGTCGGCCTTAAGGTTGGCCTCGCCGAGAATCATTGAAAACGCCATGGAGAAACAGCCCGCGTGAGCCGCGCCGATCAGCTCTTCCGGATTGGTGCCTTTACCCCCTTCGAAACGAGCCTTGAAGCCGTAGGGCGCGTCTCTGAGAACGCCGGTTTCCGTGGAAATCGAGCCGATACCGGTTTTCAGATCACCTTCCCAATGAGCCGATGCTTTCTTTGTGATCGCCATGTCTGCCTCCTCAAGATCCGGCGCGAAACGTCGCGCCTTCGTGGTTTTCGGTTACCAGGGTTCTGAGGATAGACCGTCCGGCAAAGTTCACCTCATCTGATCAGTCTTCTAATTGCGTAGGAATTTTGTCTCTCCTATTGAAACTCGGGTATATGCCCTCATTGCATAGAACACGCTTATAGACTCGGCAGGTTTTCGTTCGTGAAAAAACCTGCTTACCCATTGGAGAAGCAGGTTCATGAAACGACTATCCGATATCAAGTTTTCGACCCTCGATCTGGTGCCCGTGCGGGAAAACGGTAGTGCAGCCCAGTCCCTGCACAACTCCCTGGACCTGGCGCAGCACGTCGAAAAATTCGGCTACAACCGTTTTTGGGTCGCCGAGCACCACAACATGGACGGGATCGCCAGTTCGGCGACCTCGGTCCTGCTGGGCTACTTGGCTGGCGGAACTTCGACCATTCGTGTCGGTTCGGGTGGCGTGATGCTCCCCAACCACGCGCCACTGGTGATCGCCGAGCAGTTCGGCACCCTTGAAAGCCTGTATCCGGGACGGATCGACCTGGGCCTGGGGCGCGCCCCCGGCTCCGATCAGATGACCGCCCGCGCCTTGCGTCGTGAGCGCTCCGGCAGCGCCGACGACTTCCCGGAAGACGTGACTGAACTGATGCGCTACCTCGGCCCGCGCACGCCGGACCAGCGGATCATTGCCATGCCGGGTACCGGCACCAACGTTCCGATCTGGTTATTGGGTTCGAGTTTATTCAGTGCTCAGTTGGCCGGTGAGCGCGGTTTGCCCTACGCCTTCGCCTCACATTTCGCACCGCGCTTCATGCATGAGGCGATTCGCGTTTACCGCAACCACTTCAAGCCTTCAGCGGTTTTGGATAGGCCGTACGTGATGCTCGGCGTGCCACTGGTGGCCGCAGACACTGACGAGCAGGCCGATTACCTGGCAACCTCGGTCTACCAACGGATTCTCGCGTTGATGCGTGGCCAGAGCCTGGTGCAACGCCCGCCAGTGAAGACCATGGAGGGCCTGTGGCTGCCCCATGAGAAAGAAGCGGTCGGTGATTTCCTTGGCCTGGCCATGGTCGGCAGCCCGCAAAAAATCCGCGCCAAGCTGGAAGTGCTGATCGAACAGACTCAGGCCGATGAGCTGATTTTTACCTGTGACCTGTACGAACATGCCGATCGCTTGCATTCCTATGAGTTGCTGGCGCAGGTCATGAAAGGCTGAGGCGCAAACCGCACCCACAAAAAAGCCGACGCCATTGCGTCGGCTTTTTCATTTTCGAGGGCGGTCAGCCCTGCTTGTAGACGATTTGCCTGGAGCCTTTTTCACAGGTGCCGACGACTTTTCCGTCAGCAGCAGCGCCTTTGTCGATGATCTCCAGTGTGTAATTGGAAACACCCTTGGCATCCAGTTTCGCTGCGATTTCGGCTTTCAGCTCGTCGCACGACTTGCCCTGGGCAAAGGCTGTTCCCGCCAGACTCAACAAACCTACCGCCAAAATAAACTTCTTCATGGGTTGCACTCTCTGGTCGGATCAATAGGGGGAGGGCATCCAGCTATCGGCTGGATGCGCTCACCGCGTAGCGCTTTGCCCTTCCCTATGGCATTCGGCCGGCGCGCAAGTTCAGAAAACCAGCTCAAACTCAGCTACTGGCAATCCGGAATCCGACTTTGAGCGTCACCTGGAAGTGTGCAGCTTTGCCGTCTTTGATGTGCCCACGGGTTTCGGTCACTTCAAACCATTCCATGTACTTGAGACTTTTGTTGGCTTCGGCCAGGGCGTTGTTGATCGCATCTTCAATGCTGGTGGTGGATGAGCCAACCAGCTCGACTTTCTTGTAGGTGTGATGGTCAGTCATGGCGTTCTCCTTGAGGTGTGAAATACAGCCTAGCAGTGATTTTTCTTATTTCTTCTGTCGACTAATCCGGGGGGAAGTTCAGATTTACTGCACTTTCTCGAACCCTTGAAGTCCCAACCAACACACGCCACTCATCAACAATGCAGGAGAGCCACCATGGCCAATACCTCGTTACGCAAAGCCTCATTGCAAAGCATGGAAGCCGAGATCGAGAGTCTGCTGAAATCGTTGGAAAGCCTGAAGGACGACGCCTCGGACGAGTCGCGTAAAACCCTTAAAACGCTGAAAATCAACGCCGAGAACGCGCTGAAGCATTCGCGTCATCTGCTTTCCGATGCCTATGAAGAGGTCAAGGTCAAAACCCGTGAAACCGGGATCGCGACACGTGACTACGCCCAGGAACATCCTTGGACTACAGCCGGCGTCGCCGTTGGTGCGCTGGGTCTTCTGGCAGCCTACCTGCTGTGCAAACGCGGTAATTAAGGTGCCTGACGCAGTTCGTTTTTAAGCCACTGCGCCAATTGCCGAGCGCGCCCGTCCGCGGCGCGCTTGGGTAGCCATAACGCCAGTTGCGCCGGGGTTTCACAGAAACCCCATGGCGCAACCAGGCGACCGGCTTTCAAATCCTCGGCCACCAGCGGCTCGGGCGCGATGGCTACACCCAGCCCGGCCACTGCCGCCTCCAGCAAATAATACAAATGCTCGAACCCCTGACCATACTTCAGCGCCTTGGCGTCGAGGCCGCTTTGCTGCGCCCAACTCGGCCAGGCTTGCGGGCGTGAGGTGGTGTGCAGCAAGGGTTCGGTCAACAGTGCGTTTGCCGGTGCGTTCTGCAGCCTTTCGTAGCCGACGAATCGTGGGCTCATGACCGGGCCGATGCGTTCGCTGGCCAATTCGTAGACCTGCATGTCCGCCGGCCATGGCGGCTCGGCAAATACCAACAAAGCATCCAGGCCGGGCCGCCGTGGATCGAGATCGCCTTCGCCAGCCGACAGGTGCAAACGCAGATCCGGCAGGTCTGCATTGAGCCGCCCCAAACGCGGAATGAACCAGCGCGCCAGCAGGCTGCCCGAGCAGCCGAGCACGAATGGCGCATCGGCGGTGCTTTGGGTTAGTTCGGCGCAAACGCTGCGCAATCGCTCGAAGGCTTCGCCGCTGACATCGCGCAAACGGACTCCGGCATCTGTGAGTTTCAGGCCGCGTCCATCCTTGATGAACAGACTCACGCCGAGGTGCTCTTCCAGCACCTTGAGTTGTCGGCTGACCGCACCATGAGTGACGTGCAGCTGTTCGGCGGCCTGACTGACGCTGTTCAGGCGGGCAGTGGCTTCGAAGGCGCGAAGAGCGTTCAGTGGCGGAAGGTCGTGGCTCATGGGATCTGTGAGTTTTCCTGACAGGTTGTGGCGATCTTATCGGTTTTCAGTGCGGGATGTCAGGGGTAGAGTGAACCCCATCGTCACCTCTCGAATACAACTGGAGCGACCCATGACCCAGACTAATCTGCGCAACGGCCCCGACGCCAACGGCCTGTTTGGCGCGTTCGGCGGCCGCTACGTCGCCGAAACCCTGATGCCGTTGATCCTCGATCTGGCCCGCGAATACGAAGCGGCCAAGGAAGATCCGGCGTTCAAAGAAGAATTGGCCTACTTCCAACGAGATTACGTCGGACGTCCAAGCCCACTGTATTTCGCCGAGCGTCTGACAGAGTTCTGCGGCGGCGCGAAGATTTACCTCAAGCGCGAAGAGCTGAACCACACCGGCGCGCACAAGATCAACAACTGCATCGGCCAGATCCTGCTGGCGCGGCGCATGGGCAAGAAACGCATCATCGCTGAGACCGGCGCTGGCATGCACGGCGTGGCGACCGCCACCGTGGCTGCGCGTTTCGGCCTCGATTGCGTGATCTACATGGGCACCACCGACATCGAACGTCAGCAAGCCAACGTGTTTCGCATGAAGCTGCTGGGCGCCGAAGTGATCCCGGTGGTCGCCGGCACCGGCACCCTCAAAGATGCGATGAACGAAGCCCTGCGTGACTGGGTGACCAACGTCGACAGCACCTTCTACCTGATCGGCACCGTCGCTGGCCCGCACCCGTACCCTGCCATGGTTCGCGACTTCCAGGCTGTGATCGGCAAGGAAACCCGCGAGCAGTTGCAAGCCCAGGAAGGCCGTCTGCCCGACAGCCTGGTGGCGTGCATTGGCGGTGGTTCCAACGCCATGGGCCTGTTCCACCCGTTCCTCGATGACAAGAGCGTTGAGATCATCGGCGTCGAAGCTGCCGGTTATGGCATCGAAACCGGCAAGCACGCGGCCAGCCTGAACGGCGGCGTACCGGGTGTTCTGCACGGCAACCGTACTTTCCTGCTGCAGGACGACGACGGCCAGATCATCGACGCTCATTCGATTTCCGCCGGCCTCGACTATCCGGGTATCGGCCCGGAACACGCCTGGTTGCATGACATCGGCCGCGTCCAGTACACCTCGGTGACCGACGATGAAGCCCTCGACGCGTTCCACAAATGCTGCCGTCTGGAAGGGATTATTCCTGCACTGGAAAGCGCCCATGCCCTGGCCGAAGTGTTCAAACGCGCACCGACGCTGCCGAAAGATCACTTGATGGTGGTCAACCTGTCCGGCCGTGGCGACAAAGACATGCAAACCGTGATGCACCACATGGAACACTCTCAACAAGAGCAATCCAAGCAGGAGAAACACTGATGAGCCGCCTGCAAACGCGTTTTGCCGAACTCAAGGAACAGAACCGCGCCGCCCTGGTGACCTTCGTGACCGCTGGCGACCCAAGCTACGACACGTCTCTGGCGATCCTCAAAGGCTTGCCGGGAGCGGGTGCCGACGTGATCGAGTTGGGCATGCCCTTCACCGATCCGATGGCCGATGGCCCGGCGATTCAACTGGCCAACATTCGTGCCTTGGGCGCCAAACAGAACCTGGCGAAAACCCTGCAAATGGTTCGCGAGTTCCGCGAAGGCAATAACGAGACTCCGCTGGTGCTGATGGGTTATTTCAACCCGATTCACATGTACGGCGTGCCGCGTTTCATCGCTGAAGCCAAAGAGGCCGGTGTCGATGGCTTGATCGTGGTCGACATGCCGCCCGAGCATAACGGCGAGCTGTGCGACCCGGCACAGGCGGCGGGCCTGGACTTCATCCGTCTGACCACTCCGACGACTGATGACGTGCGCTTGCCGACTGTATTGAACGGCAGTTCCGGCTTTGTTTACTACGTGTCGGTGGCGGGTGTGACCGGTGCGGGCGCGGCGACTCTGGAACATGTCGAAGAAGCCGTCACCCGTCTGCGTCGCCATACCGATCTGCCGATCAGCATCGGTTTTGGTATCCGCACACCGGAGCAAGCGGCGTCCATCGCGCGTCTGGCCGACGGTGTGGTGGTGGGGTCGGCACTGATCGACCACATCGCCAATGCCTCAACGCCGGATCAGGCTGTGGAGGGTGTACTCAGCCTGTGCGCAGCCTTGTCTGACGGCGTACGTAAAGCGCGGGTCAGCTGAAGGTAAAGTTCCTGATACAGAGGAATTAGAGCCTCGCAGCACAGACTAAACAGCAAGACCGAGGGCTTCAGGACTACGTTCTGAAGCCCTTTTTGCTGTATGGCTGTGAGGAAAGACCTGATGAAAATGCCGAAACGTCTGATTGCCAGCCTGGGTGTGCTGATGCTCAGTGCGACTCCATTGCTGCACGCCAGCGCCGATCAGCGCGACGATAACGACCGAGGCGGGCCGCAGCAGGGCCATTACGATAACCGCGGTGACAATCGTGGCGATGATCACCGTGGCCCGCAGGACAATCATCGCGGCGGTCCGCCACGAGATTTCGGCCCGGTTCGCCAGACCATCCATGATAACCATGGTTATTTCGTACGCGGTGCGCCGCCACCTCCAGGTGTTCATCTGGTCCGTGGCCGGCCGTTGCCTCACGGTTATTACGGCGAACGCCTGGATAACCGCGCGTTGGGCCGACTGCCGCATTACCCGGGTTACGAGTGGCGTCGTGCGGGCGGCGATATTGTGCTGATCGCCGTAGGCACCGGGATTGTTTATGAGATTCTTGATGGGGTTTTGTATTGACCCACAGCTAAGCAATCAGGCGACCCACTGTGGCGAGGGAGCTTGCTCCCGCTGGGGCGCGAAGCGGCCCTAGAATCGACCAGACACCTTATAGCGACGGCTTTGCCGTTGAACGGGAGCAAGCTCCCTCGCCCAGAGGCTTCAGCTCTTTCGGGGTCCTGGGTTTCAGGGCAGCTCCAACCCACCTGCAGCCTTGTGCAGCTTCCGCAAATGCTCGCCAACCTGCTTCAGGTTGGCTTCGTTGGCGGCCATCTCGGCGGCACGACTCGGCTCGAGCAACGCTCTCACTTCCTTGTCGAGATCCCCAGTTAGCGCTTGCAGCTGCTTCTGGCGCAGGTTGCTTTCCGACTCCAGACGCGTCCACTCGTTCGGTTGCGGCAAACCATAACCATCGGTGCCGAGCAGTTCGGCCGGACGGCTGAGGAAGCCGCTGTTGGCTAGAATCTCCTGCAAGGTCGCATTGGCTTTATCCATGCCGCGATTCTTCAGTTCCCGAGCGCCCAGATAACGTTGTTTCACTTCGTCTTGGGCCAGTACCATCTGCTGACGGAAACTGGCCTGCTCCAGCAGCAGCAATGCCGCGCTGGTGCGTAAGTCAGCCTGATCAATCCATTTGCGGCGTTCCTCAGCTTTCAAGGACAGCCAGTCCTCGACCTTGTTCTGCTTAATCGGTAAATGCTTCTTCAGCACTTCGAACATCGCTTGATAACGCTCGCGGAAGGAGTCGAAGCGATAGCCCAGACGTAACGCTTCGCGGGGATCGTCCAGCACGCTGGTGTTCGCCAATCCGCGGCCCTTGAGCACTTCCAGCAAACCGTTGGGCATGATGCTGTCGAGGCCAACCAGTTGCGCATTGTTGGTGCTGCTGCGCAGTAATTTCAGGCCTTCTACCGCGCAGTTGTTGGACAGGAAAAAATAGTTTCCGTCGTAACTCCAGTGCATCTCCGCGGCGTGTTCCACCACGTCTTCGATCTCGCTGTGCGACAGGTTCAGCGGCACCGATGCCAGGCTGCGCAGTTCGGTCTTGGTGTATTCGTCGATCACTTGGGCCAGCGGCAAGACAAACAGGCGGGACGGGTATTTACCCACCAGCCCATCCCAGCTCGACAGCTGTAAGTCACCGACGAAGGCGCGGTAGGACAACACCAGATGCTGATCCAGATCCAGTCGACAATCCGGCCCGCGAGGCCGACCCGGTGCACAGATCACCAGTCGCAGCATGCTGTGGCCCCAGCGGCTGACCCAGTTCTGGTTGGCTTCCGCCAGTAGATAGTCAACAGCGTAAACCCGTTCCGGATCGACCTGGCCCAGGGGCTGCTTGGCGAAGTCGTTACCCGCATTGAGGAAGGCGAATGATTGGGCGCATGTGTCTTTGGCGGCGGGCGCCCAACCGAAATGTTCTTTGTAGTAGCGATACAGCGCAGGACGACGGCAGGCATAGCTTGGGTCGAGGAGGAAATACTCCATATTGACCGCGACGAACTCCTTCGGGCTGCTCGTCTCGTAGATGTCCGGGCTGCGGGCAATCTGCCGGTTGTGCTGTTCGCGCTCGCCGCGCCGACCGACGTATTGCGGCCAACCGGCCAAATCCAGTAGACGAGGGTCATCGCTGAGGGTCCAGCGTCGCTCCGTCTGCCCACGGCATTGATCGGGGATGCCGATCAGCCCGGAGCTGCTGTTACGTTGCATGCAACGCTGGATCAGTGTGCGCTCGGCAGCTGGCCACAGGCGCGCACGGTCATAAATATGGGTGAGTTCGTGCAACACCGTGGCGAGCATTTCCCGGCGCACGGTACCGTGGGGACGATACGTTTTTTGGGTCGCGGCGCTGCCGTTGGTGAGGCTGGCGAGCAGATTGCGATTCAGGTCCAGCTCGGACACCAGCGATGCCTGACCGTAAGCATCGCTCGGCATGTCGTCGGTCCAGCCGACATCAATGCGTCGGTCCAGTTGCTCGATGAAGCGCGGCGGTAACGCCTGCATGGCTTCATCAAGCAGCGCCTGACTGGCCTGCTGTTGCGCGGGGCTCAGACCGTCGGTCTTGAGCCGTAGTTGCAGGCCGGCCTGAGCTGTGTTGCCAAGCAGCAATACAACCCCGGTCAGCAGCCAGGCGCCTAGCGACTTCACAGTGCGAGGATGGCTTCGGCGAGAACCTGATCACTGGCGTCGCGGGCTTCCGGTACGCGGGTGCGCAACATGTTGAGGGCCGCTTCCAGGTGCGCGCCACGGATTTCACCGTCGCTGGCGACGAAACTGGCCGCATCGTCGTGGGCTTCACGGACAATCTTCGAATCACGGATGGACGTGGTGGTATCGGACGTGAAATCAAGTGTGCGCTGGGTGGCGTTGATGAGGATGTTACTGGTGGCTACCAGGGTGTGCGCCTGGGCCACGTCGGCCAACAACAGCAGGCCAAGGGTGGCAGCAATCAGAGGGCTACGCATGGAACGACTCCGGAGGAACAAGGGATAACTATTGGACGAGAATTGCCTGCGCCAGTTCAAGGTCGCTGGCATGAAGTTTTGGCTGGGTCCGACGCAGGTAAATCAAGGCGGACTCCGTTGCGATCCACGCAGCTGACCGTCGCTGGCAACGAACGCGGCAGCGTCATCCCGGGCGGCGATCAGCAGTTTATGGTCGAAGGGCGCGGAGGTCACCATGCTGGAGGCATAACCACTGGCCACGGTGCCTTGCGTAGAAAGGTTGAAAGCATCGAAGGCGTGGGCCGAACCCGACCAGCAAGCCGCAAGAAAAACCGCAGTGATCGACAGATTGGAAAGAAAACGCATGAGACTCGTTAGCTGAAAGCGAGTCCCAAGGCTAGCGCAATGCCCGGACTAGAGCCAGTGCCGAAACATTGGGACACCTGTGGGAGGGGGCTTGCTCGCGAAGGCGGTGTGTCAGGCGACATCAATGTTGGATGTGCTGACGCCTTCGAGAGCAAGCCCGCTCCCCCATGGATTGCGTTTAACTGAACAGCATTAGGGCGTGTCCCGTCAGAGCTGTCGCTTAGATCGTCAGGATGGCCTGAGCCAGCTGTGCGTCGGTCGCATTCAGTTGTGGAGTCTGTTGGCGGATGTGGTCGAGCGCGCTTTCCAGTTTCACACCACGAATGGCGCCTTCACTGGCGACGAAGCTGGCGGCATCGTCACGAGCAGCACGAACGATTTTGTCGTCGCGAAAGGAAGACGAGACATCCGACGTTGCGTCAGAGGACGCCTTCAGTCCGCCAACAATGGAATCGGTGGTCACGATAAAACTGGTGGCGTGGGAATTGGCAGCAACGGCAAGCAGGGCGGCAGCGCTGAGCAGACGTAGACGGGACATGGGGTAGCTCCTTTGGATAGACCGATTTAGAGGTGGCTCAGGCTCAGACGCCTGTCGTAAAGCGTTCGCCACGTTCTATCTGGATATTAGGCCTATGCACCTCGGTTAGAACAGTCCCGTCTTTTAATGGAGACCTTTTGCCAATTTGTCGGGATTCAAGGGTGACCCCCTAATGCCTGCGGGCACAGACACCCTTCGATGAAATTGTACTGGTTAATTTTGTACATTTATAAACTGTACCTGTCAGTGTTTATCTCTTCTATACGGCCCAATATGAAAGCTCCAAAACGACAAAACCCGTCGTGGTTTCCCACGACGGGTTTTGTTTGTTCAATTCGGGGTGCTGGCGGTGGATCCGGAGGATCAGAGCCAGCGACGCTAACTTAGCGCCAGAACGGCTTGCTCAGCTCTTCGTAGCGTTGTGCTTCGCTAATCCCGGCGTCAGCCAGCAGACGCGAATCCAGACGAGCCAGTTGATGGCGGCTGGTGATGCGGCGCTGCCACAGCATCAGGTTGGCGATAACGCGCAGAGGCATGGAAGCCTGGGTTTTTGCAGCAGTATCTTCGAAGAACAGTTCGGAACTGAGTGTACGTTCCATGGTTGACATCCTTCCGCTTATGGCGGGACTAGGTAGTGGTTTAACTGATGCCAATGATCCTCTCGTTTGGCCAGTCTCTGTAGATACAGTTCACCTGTATTGTGAGAGACCAGTTAACTGTTAAAAGGCAGTGTACTGGTCTAAATTGAGGCAACTGTACCTGTCAGCACTAATATGGTGCATTATTGCTCAATTCAGCACAAAAGGTAGGAAAATACCGTAGGAAAATACCGGTACAGCAGTACAGTTTTTGACGGTGTGGAGTGTTAGTACCGCGAGCTGACGAAACTGTGTTTGCGTCAGCTGCAATCTGTATCAATTACACCGCCAGCATGCGCCCGGTTTCTTCCAGGTTTATGTGCCAACTCAGGGCGTCGCGAAGAATGTGCGGGGTATGCCCGCCGACTGCGCAAGCGGCAGTGAAGTAGTCATTCAAGGCTGGTCGATAGTCCGGGTGAACGCAGTTGTCGATGATGACCCGGGCGCGCTCACGCGGTGCCAGGCCACGCAAGTCGGCCAGGCCTATCTCGGTCACGAGAATGTCGACGTCATGTTCTGTGTGGTCGACGTGGCTGACCATGGGGACCACGCTGGAAATCGCGCCACCCTTGGCAATCGACTTGGTGACAAAGATCGCCAGGTGCGCATTGCGCGCGAAATCGCCGGAGCCGCCGATGCCGTTCATCATCCGCGTGCCGCAGACGTGGGTGGAATTGACGTTGCCGTACAGGTCGAATTCCAGCGCAGTGTTGACGCCAATAATGCCCAGGCGTCGCACCACTTCGGGATGGTTCGAGATTTCCTGAGGGCGCAGCACCAGCTTGTCCTTATAGTGCTCCAGATTCCCGAACACATCGGCATTGCGCCGACTCGACAGGGTGATCGAACTGCCGGAAGCAAAGCTCAGCTTGCCGGCGTCGATCAGATCGAAAGTCGAATCCTGCAGCACTTCGGAGTACATGGTCAGGTCTTCGAACGGCGAGTCGATCAAGCCGCACATCACCGAATTGGCGATAGTGCCGATACCGGCCTGCAGCGGGCCGAGCTTGTTGGTCATGCGACCGGCAGCCACTTCTTGTTTGAAGAAATCGATCAGGTGGTCAGCGATGGCCTGTGTGTCGCTGTCCGGCGGCAAGACAGTGGACGGCGAGTCGGACTGGTTAGTGATCACAATCGCGACGATTTTTTCTGGCGGTATCGGGATGGCGGTACTGCCGATGCGGTCGTCGACCTTCACTAGCGGAATAGGCGTGCGGGTCGGCCGGTAGGTCGGGATATAGATGTCGTGCAGACCTTCGAGATTCGGGTTGTGCGCCAGGTTGATCTCGACGATCACGTGTTTGGCGAAAATCGCGAAGCTGGCCGAGTTGCCTACCGAGGTGGTCGGCACGATATGGCCCTGCTCGGTGATTGCCACGGCTTCGATCACTGCGATGTCCGGTAGCTTGAGTTGTTGGTTGCGCAGTAGCTCTACGGTTTCCGACAGGTGCTGGTCGATGAACATGACTTCGCCGGCATTGATCGCCTTGCGCAGGGTGCTGTCCACCTGGAATGGCATGCGTCGCGACAGTACGCCGGCTTCAGTCAGTTGTTTGTCGAGATCGTTGCCCAGGCTGGCACCGGTCATCAGGGTGATTTTCAGCGGCGTGACCTTGGCGCGCTCGGCCAGTGCATGAGGCACGGCCTTGGCTTCGCCGGCTCGGGTAAAGCCGCTCATGCCGACGGTCATGCCGTCCTGAATCAGAGCGGCAGCGTCGGCGGCGCTCATCACCTTGTCCAGCAACGAAGGCAAGCGAATACGGTCACGGTACATAATTATTTTCTCGGGGCAACGGAAGCAAGGTGCGCAGTCTAGTGAATTTGATGAGCCTGCGTCCCGCTACCAAGGTCGCATTCGAGGCGTCTATTCTGGGTCTTTCAGACAAAACACCGTTACAGGATCGGTAACAGCCACAAACAAAAACGCCCCGACGAGTCGGGGCGTTTCAGATTGCCGAAGGGTATTACTCGACGGCTTTAACCATGTCCTCGATGACTTTCTTGGCATCACCGAAAACCATCATGGTCTTGTCCAGGTAGAACAGCTCGTTGTCCAGACCGGCATAGCCGCTGGCCATCGAGCGCTTGTTGACGATGATGGTCTTGGCTTTAAACGCTTCGAGAATCGGCATGCCGGCAATCGGCGATTTCGGATCGTTCTTGGCCGCCGGGTTCACCACGTCGTTGGCACCGAGCACCAGCACCACGTCGGCCTGACCGAACTCGGAGTTGATGTCTTCCATCTCGAACACCTGGTCGTAAGGCACTTCGGCCTCGGCCAGCAATACGTTCATGTGGCCAGGCATCCGACCCGCAACCGGGTGAATCGCATACTTCACGGTCACACCACGGTGGGTCAGCTTCTCGGTCAGCTCTTTCAATGCGTGCTGCGCGCGAGCCACCGCCAGGCCGTAGCCCGGAACGATGATCACGGTGTCGGCGTTGGTCAGCAGGAAGGTCGCGTCGTCAGCCGAGCCGGATTTCACCGGGCGGGCTTCTTTCGAACCAGCCGGGCCAGCCGCGTCCGCGGTGTTACCGAAACCGCCGAGCAGAACGTTGAAGAACGAACGGTTCATTGCCTTGCACATAATGTACGAGAGAATCGCACCGCTTGAGCCCACCAGGGAGCCGGCAATGATCAGCATCGAGTTGTTCAGCGAGAAGCCGATGCCTGCTGCTGCCCAGCCGGAGTAACTGTTCAGCATGGACACCACGACGGGCATGTCTGCGCCGCCGATCGGGATGATGATCAGCACGCCCATCACGAAGGCCAGGGCCAGCATCAGAGCAAACGCGCTTAGATTGCCGGTCAGCATGAAGGTGATGCCCAGTGCCAGCGTCGCCAGACCCAGCAGCAGGTTCAGCTTGTGCTGACCGCTGAACTGTACCGGTGCGCCCTGGAACAGGCGGAACTTGTACTTGCCCGAGAGCTTGCCGAACGCGATCACCGAACCGGAGAAGGTGATGGCACCGATGGCCGCGCCGAGGAACAGTTCCAGGCGGTTACCGGCAGGAATGGAATCACCCAGTTCCTTGACGATGCCCAGGGATTGCGGCTCGACCACCGCCGCGATGGCGATGAATACTGCGGCCATACCGATCATGCTGTGCATGAAGGCGACCAGTTCCGGCATCTTGGTCATTTCAACGCGTTTGGCCATGATCGAGCCGGCGGTGCCGCCGACCAACAGACCGACGATGACGTAACCGATGCCGGCAGTAGCAAGCTCGGCGCCCAGCTTATAAATGAGGCCCACGGTAGTGAGGATCGCCAACGCCATGCCGAGCATGCCGTAGACATTGCCGCGCCGCGACGTGGTTGGGTGCGACAGGCCTTTGAGGGCCTGGATGAAGCAGATCGACGCGATCAGGTAGAGCGTCGTTACCAAATTCATGCTCATTACTTGGGCGCCTCTTCTTTTACGGCTTTCGGGGCTTTTTTCTTGAACATCTCAAGCATTCTGCGGGTAACCAGGAAGCCACCAAATACGTTCACCGCTGCCAGAGCTACCGCCAGGGTGCCCATGGTCTTGCCCAGTGGGGTGACGGTCAAAGCTGCCGCCAGCATGGCGCCGACGATCACAATCGCCGAAATGGCGTTGGTCACCGCCATCAACGGCGTATGCAGTGCAGGTGTAACGTTCCACACCACGTGATAACCGACATAAATCGCCAGCACGAAGATGATCAGGTTGTAGATACCGGGGGAGATAAGCTCTTCCATCGTCTGAATCCCTGCTTAGGCGTTTTTGCGGATGACTTGGCCGTCGCGGCACATCAGGCACGCGGCGACGATGTCGTCTTCGAGGTTCACTTCAAACTGGCCTTCTTTGTTGAAGACCAGCTTCAGGAAGTCCAGCAGGTTGCGCGCGTACAGGGCCGAAGCATCGGCCGCGACTGCGCCGGCCAGGTTAGTCGGGCCGCAAATGGTCACGCCATTTTCGACGACTACCTGGTCGGCCACAGTCAGCGGGCAGTTGCCGCCCTGGGCTGCCGCGAGGTCGATGACCACCGAGCCGGGCTTCATCTGCGCCACAGTTTCGGCGCTCAACAGTGTCGGTGCCTTGCGGCCCGGGATCAGTGCGGTGGTGATGACAATGTCAGCCTGCTTGGCGCGTTCGTGCACGGCCAAGGCCTGGCGCTGCATCCAGCTGGCCGGCATGGGGCGTGCGTAACCGCCGACACCGACGGCGCATTCGCGCTCTTCATCGGTTTCGTACGGCACATCGACGAATTTCGCACCCAGGGATTCGATCTGTTCCTTCACGGCAGGACGCACGTCGGACGCTTCGATGACTGCACCCAGACGTTTTGCCGTGGCAATCGCCTGCAAACCGGCTACGCCAGCGCCAAGAATCAGCACACGCGCCGCTTTCACGGTGCCCGCAGCGGTCATCAGCATCGGCATGAAGCGTGGATAGTAGTGAGCAGCCAGCAACACGGCTTTATAGCCGGCGATGTTCGCCTGGGAGGACAACACATCCAGGCTCTGAGCGCGGGAGGTGCGCGGCGCGGCCTCCAGTGCGAAAGCGGTAATGCCGCACTCAGCCAGCTTGGCAATGGTTTCATTGCTGAACGGATTGAGCATGCCCACCACAACGGTGCCGCTCTTGATCAGAGTCAGCTCGCTGTCGCTGGGGGCGACCACCTTGAGAATCAGCTCTGCGCCAAATGCATCATTGGCACTGCCAATGGTCGCGCCTGCCGCTTCATAAGCACTGTCGACAACGCTGGCGTTAATACCGGCGCCGCTTTGCACAGTGACTTTATGACCCTGGCCGATCAGCTTCTTGATGGTTTCCGGGGTTGCAGCAACCCGTGTTTCACCCGTCTGGGTTTCGAGAGGAACACCAATGTGCACGTCAAATCTCCTGCGTGATCTTATTGAGTAAACCCAAGCACTTCGGATGGTGCGTCTGGGGCGGCCGATCAGCACGATCCCGCCAAATCAGGGCGGGGCGCGGCATTTTGCAGGCGAACTTTGTGCCCTTCAAGGGATTATGACGGGTGACGGAAAATTAACTACAAGTCACCCCGTGACCGAATGTCGCACTTATCGGGGCAATCCCTTGCAGGCCGTGGCTTGCGAGGATTCTGTCCAAAATTCAAGAATTTACACATCGGCACGGTGAATGAGGCGTCATTGCCTGCCAATAGAGGCTCAAGGCCACGTATTCAGGCCTTTGTAGGACGTTTGTGCTACTCCTCGGTACAGTCTGCCAATATGCGACAAATACTTACATCTGTAGTGCTTTTGTTTTCCTGACTACGAGGTCAGCTAATAAGTGCGAGCCTTTATCCTTCTAGGCTGTAGCTTTGTGCCTGATTCACCAGCCAATCGCGAAATGCCTTTAAAGAGGCTGATTCGACCTTTCGCTCGGGAATCATCAGGTAGTAGGCCTTAATGCTCGATAGTGCCTGGGCGTTGGCAATCACCAGGCGCTTCTCTGCCAATTCGCGCTGAATCAGGAACGGTGGAATCAGCGCGATCCCCATATCGTGCATCGCCGCTTGAGCAAGCATGGAGAATAGCTCGTAACGAGGCCCTGTCATGTCTCGCGGGATATTCAGGTTTTGAGAGTTGAACCACTGGCGCCAGGCATAAGGGCGTGTGGTCTGCTGAAGCAGGGGCAGTTCGGCGATTTCACTGGGGCTCAGATTGGTTTTCTTACCCAGTAATGTGGGACTGCACACCGGCATCGGATTTTCGCCCATTAGCCTGTGGGATTCGGTACCCGACCAGTCGGCGTCGCCGAAATAGATTGCGGCATCGAAATCGGTATCGGCAAACAGGAAGGGGCGGGTGCGGTTGGTGAGGTTGACCGTCACTTCCGGGTGTTTGTGCTGAAAGTCCTTGAGTCGCGGCAGCAGCCATTGAGTGCCAAAGGTTGGTACCACCGCCAGCTCGATCACGTTGGCGCCTTGTTGGCCCATCACTGACAAGGTGTCGCGTTCAACCGCGTCGAGTTGGGTGGCCACTCGGCGGCTGTAGGAAAGCCCGGCCTCCGTCAGCTTCACTCCGCGCCGGGAGCGTCGGAACAGTTCGACGCTGAGGAACTCCTCTAGGCTGGCGATCTGTCGGCAAATCGCTCCCTGCGTAAGGGAAAGTTCCTGGGCGGCCTTGGTAAAGCTCTCGTGGCGCGCTGCAGCTTCAAAGCTGATCAGGGCGGTTGTACTGGGGATCTTCCTGCGCATGTACGTCAACCTCACTAATACATCGCATATAGGCTATTTTTGCGACGTTACGGAGTGAGAAATTAGCACAGCAGTATGCAAAATCCTCGTTTGCCGTGAAACCGAACCCGGCCTAGGATCACTCCACGTTATTTGACCCGATTCGAGAGGACTCACTCATGGGCGGTAAAGCTAGCTTCAACTGGATCGATCCCCTGCTGCTGGATCAACAGCTCACTGAAGAAGAACGCATGATTCGCGACACCGCTCAGCAATTCGCTCAGCAGAAGCTCGCGCCACGCGTTCTCGAAGCTTTCCGTCATGAGAAGACCGACCCGGCGATCTTCCGCGAGATGGGTGAAGTGGGTCTGTTGGGTGCGACCATTCCTGAGCAATACGGTGGCAGCGGCCTTAACTACGTCAGCTACGGTCTGATTGCCCGTGAGGTCGAGCGTGTCGACTCCGGCTATCGCTCGATGATGAGCGTGCAGTCCTCGTTGGTCATGGTGCCGATCAACGAATTCGGTACCGAAGCACAGAAGCAGAAATACCTGCCGAAGCTGGCCTCGGGTGAATGGATCGGTTGCTTCGGTCTGACCGAGCCTGACCACGGTTCCGATCCGGGCGCGATGATTACTCGTGCACGCAAAGTGGAAGGCGGCTACAGCCTCACCGGCAGCAAAATGTGGATCACCAACAGCCCGATCGCCGATGTGTTCGTGGTTTGGGGCAAGGACGACGCGGGCGATATTCGTGGTTTTGTTCTGGAGAAGGGCTGGAAAGGCCTTAGCGCCCCGGCGATTCACGGCAAGGTTGGCCTGCGTGCATCCATCACCGGCGAGATCGTCATGGACAACGTGTTTGTCCCTGAAGAGAACATCTTCCCGGATGTCCGGGGCTTGAAAGGTCCTTTTACCTGCCTTAACTCGGCGCGTTACGGCATTTCCTGGGGCGCACTGGGCGCTGCCGAGTTCTGCTGGCACACCGCTCGCCAGTACACCCTGGATCGTAAGCAGTTTGGTCGTCCATTGGCGGCCACACAGTTGATCCAGAAGAAGCTGGCTGACATGCAGACCGAAATCACCATGGCGCTGCAAGGCTGCCTGCGTCTGGGGCGTATGAAGGATGAAGGCACTGCTGCCGTCGAGATTACTTCGATGATGAAGCGCAACTCCTGTGGCAAATCCCTCGATATCGCCCGCATGGCGCGCGACATGCTGGGTGGCAACGGCATCTCCGATGAGTTCGGTGTCGCTCGTCACCTGGTCAACCTGGAAGTGGTGAATACCTATGAAGGTACGCATGACGTCCACGCGCTGATCCTCGGTCGCGCGCAGACCGGCATCCAGGCGTTCTATTAATAGGAGAACGGCCATGGGCGCGCTTTCGCATCTACGGGTACTGGATTTATCGCGGGTGCTTGCCGGGCCCTGGGCCGGGCAGATCCTGGCGGACCTTGGCGCCGAAGTCATCAAGGTCGAGCGCCCGGGCAATGGCGATGACACGCGCGCCTGGGGGCCTCCGTTCCTTAAAGACGCCTATGGCGAGAACACCAGCGAGGCGGCCTATTACTTGTCCGCCAACCGCAACAAGCAATCAGTGACCATCGACTTCACGCGGCCAGAGGGGCAGCAGTTGGTGCGTGAGTTGGCGGCGAAGTCGGACATCCTTATTGAAAACTTCAAGGTCGGTGGTCTGGCGGCTTATGGGCTGGACTATGAGTCGCTCAAGGCGATTAATCCGAAGCTGATCTATTGCTCGATCACTGGATTCGGTCAGACAGGTCCGTATGCCAAGCGTGCGGGTTACGACTTCATGATTCAGGGCTTGGGCGGTCTGATGAGTTTGACCGGTCGTCCCGAAGGAGATGAAGGCGCGGGCCCGGTGAAGGTTGGTGTGGCGCTGACAGATATTTTGACCGGTCTCTATTCAACGGTAGCGATCCTGGCGGCCTTGGCTCATCGGGATCAGGGCGGTGGCGGTCAGCATATAGACATGGCATTGCTGGATGTTCAGGTGGCTTGTCTGGCCAATCAGGCGATGAACTACCTGACAACAGGCGTTGCGCCTAAACGCCTGGGCAACGCTCATCCGAATATCGTGCCTTATCAGGACTTTCCTACGGCCGATGGCGATTTCATCCTCACCGTGGGTAACGATGGGCAGTTCCGCAAGTTTGCGCAGGTGGCTGGTCAGCCGCAGTGGGCGGATGATCCGCGCTTTGCGACCAACAAATTGCGGGTGGCTAACCGAGCAGTATTGATTCCGCTGATCCGCCAGGCAACCGTGTTCAAGACTACTGCCGAATGGGTGGCGCTGCTGGAGCAGGCAGGCGTGCCATGTGGACCGATCAATGATCTGGCTCAGATGTTTGCCGATCCTCAGGTTCAGGCGCGTGGGTTGGCCATTGAGCTGCCTCATGCTTTGGCCGGGAAGGTGCCGCAGGTCGCGAGCCCGATTCGTCTGTCCGAGACTCCGGTGGAATACCGTAGCGCGCCTCCTTTGTTGGGTGAGCACACGCTGGAGGTTCTGCAGCGGGTGTTGGGTCTGGATGCCGGCGTCGTTGCTGGGTTCAAGGCGTCTGGAGTGCTCTGAGTATTCCTTCTATATAGCAGGGCTGGTTTTGCTCTCCTATATAGAGGGGAATGCGCAGTTTTCCGGCTTTTCGCAAGTTATTGATAGAAAAGCGTAATCAGGGGTTGACGGCAGATTCTGGAAGTCTATAATTCGCCCCACTTCCGGCGCAGTCGAAGCGGAAAACTCCTTGGTAAACAAAGAGTTATGCAGTTTCCGGCAGCGGTTACGCTTCAGTTCATCGAAGCCAGAAGGAGTTGGTAGGGTGT